>RPQN01000038.1 GCA_003819715.1 Ignavibacteriota bacterium
ATATGTTCCGATCGTCCCATTCTGTACGCCGATCATGCAGACCACGGCGCCGAAAAAAGAGGCCGCTTCAAGAGGCGCCACAAGCACGATTGAACTCATCTGGTATAATTCCACGGCAGCATCGGCCGCTTTCTCAGGTGATTGAATATCCGCCCTTCCCTCAAGCCGTTCGGGCCGAACCTGAAAGCTGGAAAGGAAGAATGCAATTGCCGCCGCGGCCAAGAAAAACAACGCATGAACCGTGGAGAGGAGATCCATCAAGGAGAGCGCCTGTTGACTATAACCATCCGGAATGAACATAAAAGTCATGAGGACAATAACGAAATAAAAAATTAAAATTCCGGACATTAAACCAATTCGTATGATCATGAGGACAAGCAGTTTTTGTGCCGTCAATGCTTGTTCCACATGTGTTCGCGTAAGTTGAAATGGGATGCTCATGATAAAATCTTCATAGTCTATTGTGGGAATAATCCTGTTATGGAGAGGTTGAAATTCATTTGATTCGAGAGACCCCTACTGATTTTTTTTCACCAGGACAAGTTCAGGTTAATCGTAAAAATCCATTTGAGCGGCAGAGGTTATTTGTGCATACAATTTCCCGGATGCACTATCCACGATTCGAGTGGAGAGTTCATAGCCGTTGACTTTATTGTATACAAAGACTTCAGCGAGCAGGCTTTGTTTGAAAAACGTTGTGCGTTCGTTCCACAATTTGCCGTTTACTGAAATGCGCGTGCCGGCGGTGTTCCTCTGATATTGTTCAAATAATCCCATCTGCAGCAAGCCGGGCAATGTGTCGTTCGAAAAATGCTCGGCTATTTTTTTCTCATAGGATTGATAGGTGTTCCAGGAACACCATGGAGAGACACTCGCCTCCGAAGAACCTTTATGGGGGATGGGATTCGCCTGGTCGTTCAGCCACACGGTGAAGAATCCGACGAGGATGACCATGAGGATCGGCAGATGATAATACACTTCATTCCACGTTTTGCTTTTTATCTTCTCATGGAGCATAAGAGTATTTCCTGAAGATTGCGAAATCATCGCCCGCCGGAACACCGGCGGGCTTGAACGATGAGCGTTACAATGTATGACGGTACCCGATCGATATCTTTACTTTTCCGGGTTCATCAACGATAATTCCTGAATTCCTTAATTCATTCACATCAAATCCTGTTGTTGCAAGAAACATTATATCAAAATCAATCCCGCTCGTTCTGCTTTCTCCCCACATATACTGCGCACCGACGCCGATCGAAAGTCCGGTATAGGATTTATCATAACTCGATGCATTCACCACCTGGAGGACGCTGTTTACTCCGTACAGCGCCATGACACGCGGCCGGAACGATTTACTGACATCGAGGAAGAAGTATTTGGCGCCGATATTCCAGCCCAGTCCCACGATTGCTGTCCCGATGCCGCCGGTGAGATTGAGATTGGGAGCGACATTGATACCGACGTTCACGCCAAGGACGCCGTATTGTATTCCCAGTCCGGCACCGATGGTATTTACCTTGTATGTCTGCGGCTCTTGGAAATTCTCTTGCGCTTGCAGGGGGATCGTCAATAGTACTAACAGGATGACGCAACTCAGGATACTCTTCATAAATACTCCTTATGGGTGGTGGTGGTGGACAACTTTCCCGTGCCCTAATTTTTAGGGCGGGAATAAAAGAGATCATGAAATCCCGTTGAGCGCAGTGATGGTCGTATTACTCATGCCGCTTGATTACCACAAATTTTAAAATCGCTCATACAGGAAGGAAAACGATGTAAAACCCAAATCAATATTCAATTAAATAAATGGAATTTCAACATAATAATATTTGCACGGCCGCCTTCTCAAGCGGTGACCTCCGTCACTCGTATCTTCTGCTGGATTACTGATTGCTGTCGTACACACTGTTTCTTTTATGGGATTCATCTGTGATCGGTAATCTTATTTCCCGATTTGAAACGTACTCCATTGCAGGACTTTCTTGAGCAGGAATCAACATTTTTGCGTACCTTGTTTCAGAAAGAGAAAGGTGTGTTATGCAGAAAACAGAGCAGCTGGAGGCTCTCATTCAAAGCTGGGGAAAAGTGATCGTCGGATATTCCGGCGGTGTGGATTCGACGCTCGTTGCATTTGTCGCCAATAAAGTACTCGGCAGGAATGCGCTCATTGTTCTGGCATCGACAGAAACCATCACAGCAGAGGATGTCGATCTCGCGCAAACGATTGCAAAAAAACATCATTTCAATTTCCTTGAAATTGCATACAGCGAACTTGAAATTAAAAATTATGCGGAAAATCCTGTGAACCGGTGTTATTTCTGTAAACAGGAGCTCTACCATCAACTCGGCGAAATTGCGAAAAAAGAAAATATTCCTTTTATCCTGGACGGTGCAAATTTGGACGACATCGGAGATTACCGGCCCGGCAGAATCGCAGCGAAGGAATATCGCGTCCGCTCCCCGCTCATGGAAGCGCAATTCACCAAACAGGATGTCCGCGAAGCCGCCCTGGTCTACGGGCTGCCGAATCACGATAAACCTTCCGCTCCATGCCTTTCTTCACGGATTCCGTACGGGACCATGATCGATCGCGCATCCCTCAGTATGATCGCGAAGGCGGAACGGTTTATTAAAGAACAGGGATTTACGAATGTGCGCGTGCGGCACTTCCAGACGACTGCAAAGATCGAAGTGGATGCCTCGGCAGTGCCGAAACTCACAGCGATGTTTCATGATGTTCAGAGTTTTCTCAAATCACTCGGATACAAGGAAGTGCTGATCGATGAAGAAGGATTTCAATCCGGAAAACTCAATAGAGAGATTGTCAGGAATGCAAAATAAGAAGACCCGTCCGGCAGTTCAACAACCCCATTCATCCGGCTCTCAAAAAAAACTGCTTCATGCATCGTCCTCGCAGACGATTGAAGAGTATGCAAAGATTGATATGCACCGCCGGGACCGCACTTCAATACCTGAAGTGATTTATTGTGAAAATAAACCGCTTGAACGGATTATTGCAATCGCGAAACTTATCTATTCGAAACAGAAGCTCGTCCTGGGCACCCGCTGCCCGGAGGAATTCTTTCCGAAATTAAAGAAGACGTTTCCGAAAGGATTGTTTTTACAGGATGCACGCTCCTTCCGGATCGGGGATCCGCTTCCGCCGGTGAAGGGCAGACGGATCGGGATCGTCTCTGCCGGCACGACGGACATCACCGCCTGCGAAGAAGCGGCGCTCATTCTGGAAAGCCTCGGTGTGGAAGTGCAGAGAGTCTTTGATGTCGGCGTCGCGGGGATTCATCGTCTTTTTGCAAACGATACGACGCTTCGTGATTGTGACGTCCTGATTGTCGCCGCCGGAATGGAAGGGGCGCTGCCCAGCGTCATTGCGGGATTGTATCCGCAGCCGATTATCGCGCTTCCCACGAGCGTGGGGTACGGCACCGCGCTTTCCGGATTTACACCGCTCTTTGCGATGCTCACGAGCTGCGCGCCCGGGGTCACGGTCGTCAATATCGACAACGGCGTGGGGGCGGCGGCCGCTGCGTTCAAAATTATTTCGTTGGTCGCTTCAACATCAGCACGGTAATACCAATTTATATCCATGGAATATTTTTTTTTACTATCTGGGGAATGATATGCCAAAACGTGAAGATATTAAAAAAGTATTGATTATTGGATCAGGGCCGATCGTTATCGGACAGGCCTGCGAATTTGACTATTCGGGAACACAGGCGTGCAAAGCACTCCGGTCGATGGGATACAAAATTGTGCTGGTGAATTCGAATCCGGCGACGATTATGACCGACCCCGGCACTGCGGATGTCACCTATATTGAACCGTTAAATGAATACGCCCTGACGGAAATTATTAAAAAAGAAAGACCCGACGCACTTCTCCCGAACCTCGGCGGCCAGACCGGTCTGAATTTATCTTCACAACTGGCGAAAAGCGGTGTCCTTGATCAATACGGCGTGAAAGTGATCGGTGTGAATATCGATGCCATTGAGCGCGGTGAGGACCGTACGGCATTTAAGGAAACCATGACACGGCTGGGAATCGATATGCCGAAAAGTAAGGCCGTCAATACCGTTGAAGACGGGGAAAAAGTTGCGGAAGAATTGGGATATCCTGTCGTCATCCGGCCGGCATATACCATGGGCGGGACAGGCGGCGGACTGGTCTACAACGTGGAAGAATTTCGTATCGTCGCTGCACGGGGATTGTCGGCAAGTCTGGTTCATCAAATCCTGGTTGAAGAATCGGTTCTCGGCTGGGAAGAGCTCGAATTGGAAGTGGTGCGGGATTCCAAGAACCAGATGATCACCGTTTGTTTCATTGAAAATGTGGACGCGATGGGAGTGCATACGGGAGATTCGTATTGCACTGCTCCGATGCTGACCATCGATCCTGCGCTCCAGAAAAAACTTCAAAAATATTCCTACGATATCGTTGAAGCAATCGAAGTCATCGGCGGGACAAATGTCCAGTTTGCTCATGATCCCAAGACCGGCAGAGTCGTCGTCATCGAAATTAATCCGCGGACATCGCGCTCATCGGCACTCGCATCGAAAGCCACCGGATTTCCCATCGCGTTTGTCTCTTCCCTTCTCGCAGGCGGATTGACGCTGGATGAAATACCGTACTGGCGTGACGGGACCCTGGAAAAATACACTCCCTCGGGCGAGTATGTCGTGGTGAAATTCTCCAAATGGGCTTTTGAAAAGTTCGACGGACTTGAAGATAAACTCGGCACCCAAATGAAAGCCGTCGGCGAAGTGATGAGTATCGGAAAAAATTATAAAGAGGCTTTTCAGAAAGCCATCCGTTCGCTCGAAACCGGCCGGCATGGACTGGGTTTTGCGAAAGATTTCAATTCGAAGCCGCTGGAAAAATTGATGGCCATGCTGCAGTATCCATCCAGCGAGCGTCAATTCATTATGTATGAAGCCCTGAGAAAAGGCGCAACGGTCGACGAGCTTCACCAGAAGACTTATATCAAGCATTATTTTATCCAGCAGATGAAGGAACTGGTCGAGGAAGAAGAAGCAATACTCGCCTTCAAAGGAGGGAGCCTGCCCGACGCCATGCTTCTCCAGGCAAAGAAAGACGGCTTTGCAGATAAGTACCTTTCAAAAATACTCGCAATTTCTGAAAAAGAAATACGGGAACGACGCATCGCCCTGGGGATTTCCGAAGGCTGGGAACCGGTCCCGGTCAGCGGTGTGAATAATGCCGCCTATTATTTTTCCACATACAATGCGCCGGATAAAGTTGCCGTCAGCAGCAGAAAAAAAATCATGGTCCTGGGCGGCGGTCCAAACCGTATCGGCCAGGGGATCGAATTTGATTACTGCTGTGTCCATGCCGCATTCGCCATCCGCGACGCCGGGTACGAATCGATTATGGTGAACTGCAACCCGGAAACAGTCTCAACCGATTACGACACCTCCGACAAATTATATTTCGAACCGCTCACGGTTGAGGATGTGCTCAGTATTTATCACAAAGAGAAGCCGGAAGGAGTCATTGTTCAGTTTGGCGGACAGACCCCGCTCAATATTGCCGGTCAGCTCGCAGCCGCTGGCGTAAAAATTCTCGGTACCAGCGTCGGTGCAATTGATCTCGCGGAGGACCGGGATCTCTTCCGCCAAGTGATGAAGAAGCTTGGTATTCCCCAGCCGGAATCCGGTATGGCGAGCACACTCGAACAGGCACTCGAAATCGCCAATAGAATTGGTTATCCGCTGATGGTGCGTCCCTCGTATGTTCTGGGTGGCCGGGGAATGAAAATTGTACTGGATGAGGACATGTTGATGCAGTACGTCGCTGCCGCTGTCGAACTTTCTCCGGAGCGGCCCATCCTCATCGATAAATTCCTCGAGAATGCAATTGAATCCGAGGCAGATGCCATTTCGGATGGAACGGATGCGTTCGTGCCTGCCGTCATGGAACATATCGAATACGCCGGAGTACATTCGGGCGATTCGGCATGCGTCATTCCGCCGGTGAATATCCCACAAAAACATATCGACACCAGCTGCGACTATACGAGAAAGATTGCGATTGAATTAAAGGTCGTCGGGTTGATGAACATTCAATATGCGATCTGCAGCGATCGGGTGTATATCCTCGAAGCAAATCCCCGCGCATCGCGAACCGTTCCTCTGGTCTCAAAAGTGTGCAATATTCCGATGGCAAAAATTGCAACCCGGATAATGCTCGGTAAAAAATTATCGGAATTCGGATTGAAGAACGCAACGTTCAACCACTTCGGCGTGAAAGAAGCCGTTTTTCCATTTAACATGTTTCCTGAAGTGGACCCTGTCCTCGGACCGGAAATGCGTTCAACGGGAGAAGTGCTCGGCCTCGCGGATTCATTCGGACTGGCATATTTTAAATCGCAGGAAGCGACACAGCTTTGTCTTCCGATCAAAGGCAGTATTCTGATCACCATCGCAGACCGGGATAAGGATGGCATCATTGAGCCTGCCCGGCAATATCAGGACATGGGGTTCCGTCTCCTGGCGACGGAAGGGACTCACCGGTTTTTAAAAGAGCATGGCATTGACTCCCAGCCGATCAAGAAAATTTATGAGGGCAGGCCGAACATTGCCGATGCCATCAAGAACGGCGAGATCCAGCTTGTCATTAATACTCCTGCAGGCAAAATGAGCGAGTACGACGATTCCTATATCAGAAAAAATGCCATCAAATATAAAATCCTGTATATCACGACTACCGCCGCCGCTCACGCTGCTGCGATAGGAATTAAAGCGAGAAAAAACGGGGCGTACATGGTAAAATCACTGCAGGATTATCACAGCGGAATAAAATAAGCCGAGAGCAATTACATAAAATTCTAGAAACAACTCTCATTTCGTTCTCGTAATGAAATTAAACCGCTAAGAACACAAAGGAGTTCACGCTAAAATTTGGTAGTTATTATCTGCGTGAGACTTCTTTGCAGGCTCTGTATTATCTGTTTTCCATTGACACGTCGAGAATCAACCGGTCCACCATTTCGACACATTCCTGCATTGCACGATTTGTTTCTGCCGAAAGTTCTTCGCTGAATTCGAACTGTGATGCCGGGATACCGATCACGTATGCCTTGAACGGAATATGCCGGTAGAGCTGGAGGCTGAGCGTGAGAAGGGATTCGGGCGAGAGGAAATGAGTGCGCGGCTGGTCCGCCTCCTGTCCGGGCGTGATCAACCGCGCACTCGATTGAGAAATATTTTCTTGCGCGTCAATAAAAAAAACGGTTTCACAATCTGCGATCTGCTCTGCTAACTCCGGAACCAGCTGATGCAGACAGACGCAGCGGACTTCGGGATGACGCACTGCAACGTGCTCTGCGGCCCGGACCCCTGCCCCATCGTCTCCGCGAAGCGTGTTCCCGTAGCCGATAACGAGCATCTTCCTCATCGCCTTATTTCGTCAAGCACCTCTCCGCCTGCATTCAGCAATTCCACATGAAGCGGCATTTGGCCGAGGGCATGCGTTGAACAGGACAGGCACGGATCATAGCAGCGGATTCCGGCTTCGACACGGTTCAAAATACCTTCTGTAATTTTCCCTTTTTTGCCGTCGATAAAATGGGTCGCAATCTGACGGACGGTCCGGTTCATCGCAATATTGTTCTGTGCCGTGGCGATTACCAGATTTGCTTTCTGGATCACACCGTCTTTATTGACATGATAATGATGGAACAGCACGCCCCGGGGAGCTTCCGTACAGCCCACTCCTTCCGTTCTATTGATAGAGGCCATCGAACGAATATTTTGCCCGAGGATTGCGGGATCATTAAGCAGCATTTCTATTTTTTCGACCGCAAACAGCATCTCGATGCATCGTGCATAATGATAGTAGAACGAATTGTTCACGACGCCGACATTGCCGCCGAGTTTTTTAAATATCTTCCGCTCCTCTTCTGCCATCGGTGTTTCTATGAAATCGCAGATATTGACGCGCGCCAGGGGGCCGACCCGGTACATTCCTTTTGGATAATCGAACGGTTTATAGTACGGGAATTTCAAATAGGACCATGGTTCTACCGCCTCGCCGAAGTATTCAAAATATTTTTTGGGATCCAGCTTGTCGGCGATCGTATTGCCGTTGCCATCCATAATGCGGAGGAAGCCGTCGTAGTACTCGAGTCCGCCGTCTTTGGATACCAGACCGACCAGCAGCGAGCGGAAATTACCGAACTCCGGAATTTCTTTCGCGAACTTTTTATGGATCTTCTTTATCGCATCCAGCGCAAGCCCCACCGTTTCCTTCGCTTCCGGAATCCACCCGAGCATCACGTCTTTTTTTGCCGGATCGAGCGGTTCTCTGACGCCGCCCGGGACTGTCCACGGCGTGTGGATGCGGCGGCTGCCGAGAATTTCAATGATTTCCTGCCCAAATTTCCGAAGCCGGATGCCGCGTTTCGCAAATTCCTTATCCGCGGCGATCAGACCGAAAATATTTCTCGTTGCCGGATTGGAATCGAATCCCAGGAGAAAATCCGGTGCAGAAAGATGAAAAAAGCTGAGGGCGTGAGACTGCAGCCATTGTGCGAGCGTCAGCAGGCGCCGCAATTTTTCCGCCGTCTCCGGAATTTCAACAGCGAGGATATCGTCGCCGGCTTTCGCCGAGGTCAATAAATGGCTTGCCGGACAGATGCCGCAAATCCGCGAGGTAATCCCCGGCATTTCCCAGAGCAGCCGGCCTTCCGTGAATTTTTCAAATCCCCGAAATTCATTCACATGAAACCGGGCATCCGCCACGTCGTTGTTGTCGTCTAATTGTATCGTTATTTTGGCGTGACCTTCGATGCGGGTCACCGGTGCTAATGTTATTGTTTTCGACATAGTCTTCTCATTTCAATCGATTATGATATTGTTGCATGAATAAAGCTTCATCCCATGTGCACGCCTGGCGCCCATGGGGTTCAGGATTCCGGCTATCCGTACCGTAAATACGCCGGCGGCAGAACGGGAATTTTTCCCTGGAGTAATTCACTGATCGCAAACCAGATTTGATCAGCGGTCGGCGGACATCCATGCAGCCAGACATCGACTTTGATGATTTCGTGCAGGGGCTTTGCCGTTTTTAAAAGCTGGGCGATCGTGACATACTCGTCGGGGATCCGGGGATTTTTATCCGCCAGATCAATATAGGAGCGATTCTGAACTTCGGCGAGCGGAAAGGAATTTCTCATTGCCGTCACGTTGCCGGTCGTCGCACAATCTCCGAATGCGATGACGATGCGCGAGTTTTTACGAATGATATGCGCCATCTCTTCATTTTCGGAATTTGCGACCGCACCTTCGACCAGCGTGACATCCACATTTTCCGGAAATTCTTTGACGTCGGCAATGGGCGAATAGACCAGATCGATCTTCTCCGCCAGTTCGATCAGCCGTTCATCCAGGTCGAGAAATGACATATGACAGCCGGAACATCCTCCCAGCCATGCAGTTGCTACTCTTGGTTTCATAATAAATTATTTCTCATTTCTAATTGAAAGTTTTCAATATTCGTAATTAGTGTTGCACCGCTTTATTAAATGAATGATCTTTCCGAACCGGCCTCGAATGGTTCTCTATCCGCGGATGACTCCTCATTCTTCTTCATGAGCAGTATGGACCCATTCGCTTTTATTCCGTGCATTGACGATGAACTTGATGAATCCGCGTTCTTTCTGCATCTCGCCAATGGAAGCGCCTTTCTCAAACAGGGCGCCGGTCGGGCAGACACGCACGCATTTACCGCAGGAGGTGCAGCTTTCCGACGTTCCCCAGGGCTGGTTCAGGTCGGCAATAATTTCGCAATTGATGCCGCGTCCTGCGATATCCCAGACGTGCGCCCCTTCCACTTCATGGCAAACCCGGACACACCGGGTGCACAAGACACACCGGTTTCGATCCATCACAAATTCCTTGTGCGTGGCATCGAGAGATTTATGGGGGAAGAGATACGGGAAGCGTACGTGGTCGAGACCGACTTCGTACGCTAAATTCTGAAGTTCACAGTGACCGTTGACGACGCAGACCGCACACTGGTGGTTGCCTTCCGATGCCAGAAGTTCAACGATCATCCGGCGGTACCGTTTCAACCGGTCGGTCTTCGTCCGGACGATCATGCCTTCGGTCGGTTTTGTGGTGCATGCAGGAAATAACTTGGGCGATCCTTCAATCTCCACGACGCATAACCGGCAGGCGCCGAATGTCGACAGGCCGTCCAGATAGCACAAGGTGGGGATATGAATTTTATTGTCACGCGTGACCTGAAGGATGGTGTCTCCTTCTTTTGCGCTGTAATGTTCGTCATCGATGATAAATGTTATTACGGACATGGCTTAGGCCTCCTTCGCGGCAGCAGGTGATAATTCTGCAGCAGGTTGATTCACAATCGTACCGGGCGCACCGGATTTTTTCAATTTCACAAGATATTCATCCTTGAAAAATCGTACGGTTGAAAGGACGCCGTTCGGCGCCGACTGGCCAAGTCCGCAGAGGCTTGTTTCTTTTACCATCATACATAACTCTTTCAATAATTCGAAATCTTCTTCTGTTGCATCCCCTTTAATGATCTTCTCCAGCATCATATAGATATGCTTCGTGCCGACACGGCACGGAATACACTTCCCGCACGATTCATCCATGCAGAATTCGGAAAAATATTTGGCCACCTCCACCATATTCGAGGTGTTATCGATAATGATCATACCGCCGCTGCCCATCATGGCGCCGACGGTCTGAAGCGATTCATAATCGACCGGGATATCGAGATGCTCCGTCGGAATACATCCGCCGGACGGCCCGCCCGCCTGCGCTGCCTTAAACTGCGTTCCTTCCGGTGTACCGCCGCCGATATCAAACACAATTTTTCGCAGCGCAATACCCATCGGTACTTCAATCAGCCCGGGGCGCTTCACATTTCCTGCTATGGCAAATACTTTTGTGCCGGGACTTTTTTGCGTCCCGATCGCTGAGAACCAGGCGCTGCCATTTCTCAGAATCGGAGCGACGTTGGCGTACGTCTCCACATTATTAATAACGGTGGGTTTGCCCCACAATCCTTTTTCAGAAGGATACGGCGGGCGTACTTTCGGGCGGCCGCGGCGTCCCATCACGGAGCGGAGCAACGCCGTTTCTTCGCCGCAAACGAATGCGCCGGCGCCGATGCGGATATCGATCCGGAAATTAAATTGTGACTCGAAAATTCTGTTTCCCAGCAAGCCCAGCCGTTCGGCCTGTTTGATTGCTGTTTTGAGCCGGTCAATGGCCAACGGATATTCAGCCCGGGCATAAACGAATCCCTGGCTCGCACCGACGGCGTATCCGGCGATCGCCATCCCTTCCAGCACGCGGTGGGGATCTCCTTCGAGAACGCTCCGATCCATAAATGCACCGGGATCTCCTTCGTCCGCATTGCAGACGACATATTTTTGATCGGCAACGCCTTTACGGACAATGTCCCATTTCAATCCGGTGGGATATCCGGCGCCGCCCCGTCCGCGCAAACCGGCTTTGCGAATTTCACCGACCACTTCTTCCGGCACCATCTCCGTCAATGCTTTTGCGAGCGCTTCATAACCGCCGGCCGCAATATATTCTTCGATGCTCTCGGCATTGATGTTGCCCATGTTTTCCAGGACGATTTTCTTCTGGGAGGAGAAAAAAGGATCATTCATGTCGAGAATGTTTTCCTGTACTTTCTTTCCCTGTCCAATATGCTCTTCCACGATCCGCCGTGCTGCGGCGGCATCCACATGCTGATACAGCGTCGGATCGGAATGCACAAACACCAAGGGTCCTTCGCCGCAGAGGCCGAGACAGCCGGTGCCGACCAGTTCGCATTTCTTCGTCAGTCCGAGTTCTTCCAGGGCCTTCTTCATCTCGGTTTTCACCGCGTCGCATCCGCTGGACACACAACCGGCAGATGAGCAATACAAGATGCGGTGTTCGAACTGCGCCTGGCGGGTTTGTTCTTTTTCCGCTAATTCACGGAGATCTTCAAGTGTCATGCCGCAACCTCCTTTTTCTCTTCCTGCCATTGAATAATTCGTTTCACCGCTTCATCGGGAGTCACTTTCCCGGAGACTGCGTTATCGAGTACCGCGACCGGGGCCAGTCCGCATGAACCGACGCACCGGGCGGAGATAAGGGAGACCTTATTATCCGCGGAGGTCTCGCCGAATTTGCATGCACAGTGATGTTCGACCGCTTTTTGAATCTCCGTTGCTCCTTTCACATAGCACGCGGTGCCGGTGCACAGGACAAAGGTGTGTTCGCCCTGGGGTTTCAGGCGGAAGAAATGATAAAAAGTGGCAACGCCGTAGACGCGGCTGAGCGGAAGTTTTAATGCATTGGCAACGTAGATCATCAGGTCATTTTCGAGGAATCCAAAAATGCCCTGAGCCACATGGAGAATTTCAATCAACGCATCGCCGCTTCCATGATGTTTTGTTATTGCACGGTCGAGCAACTTAAATCGGTTGTCGCCGCTGGGATGATTTTTCGTTTCTGGTTGTACCATAAGTTGTGTTGTGGGCTTGTTAGTCTGTGAGTCGTTCAGTGTTCTGTTGTTAAGGATGAATGAGATTTGTTCGTTGTTGTTCAAGCCACGCACACCATTCCTCAATGCCCTGGCCGGTGGTGCACGATGTTTCGAAGACTTTTAAATTCGGATTTATTTTCAGAGCGTTGCCTTTTAATTCCGCAAGCGTGCAGCGGACATACGGCAGAAGATCAATTTTATTGATGAGAAGAGCGGAGGCGTTCCGGAACATCGCCGGGTACTTCAGCGGTTTATCATCGCCTTCCGTGGTGCTGGCCACAACCACTTTCATATGTTCCCCCAGGTCGTAATTCGCCGGGCAGACCAGATTGCCGACGTTTTCGATGATGAGGAGATCCATCCCGTCCAGCGTGAGGTTGACGAGCGCATCCTGTATGAGTTTTGCATCAAGATGACAGCCGCCGTTGGTGACGATCTGCACGACCGGTACATCAAGCTTTGCAATCCGCTGCGCATCAAAATCCGTCTGGACATCGCCTTCAATGACCGCAACGCGCATTCTCTTCTTGAGATGACACAGGGTCTGTTCCAGAATACTCGTCTTGCCGGAACCCGGAGAACTGACGAGGTTGATAACGAACAGCCCATGCGCTTCGAACACCGTTCGATTCTTCGCGGCAAGTTCGTCGTTCTTTTCGAGCACTTTCCGTTCGACGGTGATGATACTCATGGCCGCACCGCTTCCGGATCGGCGATCTCAATTTCCGAGACGTCCAACTCTGATCCTGATATGATGTTCGTGTCCGTACTTCCGCAGCTGCTGCACTGCGCAACGCCAATTTCGTTTTCTGCTGTTGTCAGACATGTGTGACAATGAATGCGGAAGGGTATAGATTCAATTTCAAGCCGGGCATGGCTCATCGTTGATTCGGCGGTAATTGCCTGGAACGAAAATTCCAGAGATTCAGGGACCACCCCTGCAATCGCGCCGATTTTTAACCTCACCGCTGCAACACGCTCCCATTCTGATCGCGGGACATGCTGCTGAATGATCTCTACAATACTTTGTGCAACAGAAAGTTCATGCATGACATACCATTGTTAATAAAACCTGCCGCATCGATTTTTCACCAGTGCTCGCTTCATCTTTAGAAATTTTCCTTACATGCGTTCATGACGATTAACGAACTCGCCAATGAATTTGCGATACTGTGCCGCTCTATAAGTTATTTTCCCCACATATGGTTGATAGCAGATGACTTTTCCAATCGGTCGTTTAAGTTTTTACTCACGTCGTTTTTTGAAACAACAATAATATAATTCCACCATTTTTTAATTGCGTTTGAGATATCATCAGACCTGTAATGGCGATTTTTTCCTTTGAGTGAACCATCCGTATATTTTGCATTCCATGTATTAGAATCGTATGCTTCAAAATATGTTACATTATCGACTTTACGGATTCCCTTGATCACAATAAAATGCCCGCTCGCATACGAATAAAACCTGTCAACTCTTTGCGTTTGTACGCTATTGTATCTTAAAAATTCAGTGCTTATGCAAAGTATCGCAATGTTTCCATCCTTCAAAACGGTTTCCAATTGCGCCGGATCGGAAAAACCTATTATTGAGTTTTTAATGGTATAATAATTTAAATAATCGATAATATTGTTTGTGTACCACCATCCGCCGTTTAACGGAAACATAGTTCTGGCATCAGCAGCGGTCTTTGAAAAATTTTTATCATACCATTTTATTGCCATGGTAACACACGAGGGCCCGCAATTACTGACCGCCGCACTGCCGGTGTTAGCTTGGTCAATATACCAATCGTACTCTTTATCATTGTGAATGTAATCCGTTTGTGATTTCCCCATTCCCCAGGATAATAATGAGTCGGGTGCATACGTATTTCCGTCGTACCAAACGGAGCTTGCCGGTGGGGTTTCGACAACTTCGACGGGATTGTTTTCTTCGCTGCATCCGTAAAAAAATACGAGAATGAATGCCGACAGGATTAAAAACTTCTTCATCATTTTCGATTCTCTCGCTGAATTCATTCCCTCTCGGGTAACATAACCCAACAGAGGGGATAAGAAAATTTATTCATGCTACTGTTCTAAGGCAAGAAATGTACCGATCTGCAATGCGACGTCTTTTGCCGAAAATCGCCCCCGCCTTTTCAGTTCTGCGAAAAAAAATAATGATGCTTTCTTGAAAATGAATAATTCTTTATCTTATGGATACTTTTGTATCCGTACGGAGAGAAATGTATCCAAATCTTTTCTTAAAACAAATCGAATTATTCCGCCGGAACCTGCAGCCAACGTTGGTTTGTGTTCATGCTGGTTCAAGAAGGGCTCCTCATGCGTTTTGATTATATCCTCGACGAAGTTTTTTCTACATGGTCGCATATTTCTACATTGCGAATCCTGATGGACGCACCACGCCCGATGTCCGGGAGAGAAATTGCGCGGCTTTCGCATATGAATCACCGGTCCTGTCTTCAAGCCCTCACCCGGCTTGAACAGATCGGCTTTGTGACCCGTAACCGCGGAGGACGCGATCACCTCTTCGCTTTGAACCGCGAACATCGCTTATGGCAGGAAGGGATCCTTCCCATGCTCGAAATTGAACGGCGGCACCTTGGACGACTTGCCAAACGGCTGAAGAAGGAACTCTCCCTGTATGTCGAGAGCGCGATATTGTACGGCAACTGTGTGATGAAACGCGACACCAAAGATACCACGGTGGACTTGTGTCTTGTGATCAATAACCGGATGACAGAGGCGGAAATCCGCAGCCGCCTTGAACTGGTGAAACCGGTTGCCTGGAAACGGTACGGCGCAAAATTGCAAACCGTCATATTTCATGAAACGGACTTTGTGCGCCGGGTGAAACGCGGTCAGGTATCGGTTTTTACAATCCTCAAAGAAGGGCAGGTCATATCGGGCAAATCATACCGCGAGCTGTTTGGCAGTATACAGTAGTTCACGTTTTCTGCATACACGGTTCTCGCGTCCCCTCGGCTTCCAGAGGTGTTCTTCCCTTTCTCTCCCTGAACAACGGTGTCCGATGAAACTTTTAAACTTCGAATATTGTCTATATCCTACAGACCTCCAGCTCACTTTTAAAGTGAGTGGGAGAGAGGAGATACAAAAACTTTTTGTGCAAGAACCCGTCTAATAATTATGAATAAGAGGAATGCAGTTAAGAGTTTTTTGAGGAGTGCGTAATGAAAAAATCGTTTTATATTTATGGTTCAGTGGTCGTCGTCGTCATTATCGGTGTCATTCTGCTTTTTGCAAGAAGCAAGAATAATAATTATGACTTCCGGTTTGATAAAGTCACACAAGGGGACCTGACGGTCTATGTGACGGCAACCGGTACCATTAATGCGGTCATCAGTGTTGATGTCGGAACCCAGGTCTCGGGGATCGTTGCGAAACTCTATGCCGACTTTAACTCTATTGTCAGGAAGGGACAGATCATCGCACAGATCGACTCGACATTCCTGGTGCAATCGGTCAAAGATGCTGAAGCCAATCTGGACAAGGCAAAAGCGCAGTATTCCGAGAGCAAAAGAAATCTGGACAGGGAGAAAACACTATTCGACCGCGGGCTGGATTCGCAGATCAATTATGACGCGGCGGTGACGACGAATGAATCGAACAGCGCCAATTTGAAATCTGCAGAGGCGGCCCTGGACAGGGCAAAAATCAATCTCGCCTACGCGACGATTTACGCGCCGATCGACGGAGTCGTCATCAACCGCGCGGTGAATATCGGACAAACGGTAGCGGCAAGTTTTTCTTCTCCCACATTATTTACGATTGCAAACGACCTGAAGAAGATGCAGGTTCAAACCACGGTGGACGAATCCGATGTCGGCCGGATCAGCATCGGTCAGGAGGCAACATTTACCGTGGATGCATATCCCGATGAAACTTTTTCGGGCATTGTGTCGCAGATCAGGCTTGCACCCCAGTCCATTCAAAATGTGGTGAATTATATCGTCATCATTGATGTCCATAATGACCAGTTAAAACTTATGCCCGGGATGACGGCCAACGTGAAAATTCTTGTGGCGAACGCATCGAATGTGTTAAAGGTTTCGAATATGGCCCTGCGATTTCAGCCGGCGTCGGATATTATCGATACGACAGGAACCGGTTCCATGCGAAACAGTTTTTCAGGGAAACGCGACACCGCCGTTGATTCATCCAGCCGTCAGAACGGCCCGCAAGAAGCTGCGGGGCCGCAGGATCATGTTCAACCGTCACCCGCAGACCGGGAACGTTTCCGTGCGGTGAGAGATTCAATCCAGTCGGCACACGGAGGCAAGTTAAGTCCGGAAGAAGTTCGGGGTGAAATGCAAAAGTTCTTTGCCGGTAAATTGTCCCGAAGGACCACGCCGGCTGCACCTCCTCCGGCAACATCCAAGATGTTCGGGACGGCGGGAAAATTTGGTATTACCTCCATGTATCCGGAATATCAGAAAAGTTCGTATGTCCCTTCCCATCAATCGGGACGGGGACGAGTATGGATGCTGAAATCCAACGGACTCCTTGAATCGGTTTTTGTGAGAACAGGACTCAATGACGGCCGGTTCACTGAAATAAATTCCATGAAGTTAAAACCGGGCGATCAAATTGTCATTGGTGCAACTTCGAACAATGGAGCGGCCGCTGAACAGGCACGGAGTCCGCTCACTGGTCAGGGACAGGGTCAGCGGGGGGGTGGTTTCCGATGATCGCCGAACATCAATCGGAACCGGCAGGCGACGGCGGATCACTGATCCAGATAGAACACCTGGTCAAAACCTATCAGCTCGGTGAATTTGAAGTCCATGCGCTGCGGGGCGTATCGGTGAGAGTATCGAAAGGAGAATTTGTGGCGATCATGGGTGCATCCGGGTCGGGCAAATCCACCTTTATGAATATTTTGGGCTGCCTCGATAAACCGACAAAAGGATCGTATGTCCTGGAGGGCATCGATGTGGGCAAATTATCGAGAGATGAACTTGCAGCGATACGGAATAAAAAAATAGGATTTGTCTTTCAGGGATTTAATCTCCTTTCACGCACCACAGCGTTCGAGAATGTAGAACTCCCGTTGTTCTACGGCCCGGCTTCGAATAAAGAACGCAAGGCCAAGGCCATTGAAGCTATTGAGCGCGTCGGCCTTGGTGAAAGAATCCATCACTATCCCAACCAGCTTTCCGGCGGGCAGCAGCAGCGCGTCGCCATTGCCCGGGCATTGGTCAATGACCCAAGTATTATTCTCGCTGATGAACCGACCGGCAACCTGGACAGCCGGACCAGTGTCGAGGTGATGGGCATCTTTCAGGAATTGAACAACAACGGTATTACGGTGATTCTGGTAACGCACGAACCGGATATCGCAGATTTTGCAAAGCGTCACATCGTATTCCGGGACGGGAAGATCAGAACCGACAGAACCAATACCAGTCCAAAGGTCGCTTCCGAAGCAATCAAAGAGATGCCCTTGATCGGTGCTGATGAGGAGGAAGCGGCATGAAGATATTCAATATTCTTCTTTCAGCGTTCAGAGCGTTGCAGCGCAACAAGATGCGGTCCTTTCTGACCATGCTCGGCATCATCATCGGTGTCGGCGCTGTGATCGCCATGCTTGCGATCGGTCAGGGTGCGGAGTATTCTGTCAAGGAACAAATTGCCGCGCTGGGAACCAATGTCCTCATGGTCTTTCCGGGTGCTCAACAGCAGGCAGGTGTCAGGACTGCAGCGGGATCGGCAACGACGCTCACGGAAGATGATGCTCTTGCGATAGCCCGAGAGTGCCCTGCCGTTCAATATATTTCACCGGGTGCGTTCGCCGGGGGGCAGGTGATTGCCGGCAATCTGAACTGGTCAACGGCTATTCAAGGTGTCGGTTCCGACTATCTCGAGATCCGTCAATGGCCGATTGAATACGGGGATTTTTTCACCGATCAGGATGTGAAGGCAGCGGCAAAAGTGTGTATCCTGGGTAAAACGGTTGCCGATAATCTTTTCCCGGAATCAAGCCCGGTGGAGCAAACGATCCGCATTCGAAATGTCCCGTTTAAAGTGGTGGGTGTCCTGACGAGAAAGGGACAAAATGCCATGGGCCAGGATCAGGACGATATCATCATTGCACCGTATACCACCGTGATCCGAAGGCTCTCTCATTGGCCGAATTTACGGTTTGTCCTTATTTCCGCCACCAGTCTCCGGGATATGCCGGTTGCGCAAAAACAAATCACTGATCTTCTGCGCATGAGACATAAAATTCAGGCATTTGATGCGGACGATTTCACCATTCGCAATCAGACCGACCTAGCTGCAACCGCAACGGCAACGACGGATATTCTCACGATCCTTCTTGCGAGTATCGCATCGGTATCCCTGCTGGTCGGCGGGATCGGCATTATGAATATCATGCTGGTCTCGGTGACAGAACGGACTCGTGAAATCGGAATACGGATGTCCATCGGTGCCCGAAGCAGAGACATCCTGACTCAATTTCTTATTGAAGCATTAGTACTGAGCCTGCTCGGCGGGATAGTCGGAATTATACTCGGGATCGCTGGTTCATCGATCATTTCGAGTATTGCGAAATGGCCGACGATCGTGACGGCGTTCTCTATTATACTGTCCTTCGGATTTTCCATTGCGATCGGAATATTTTTCGGATTTTATCCGGCAAGAAAAGCGGCAATGCTGAATCCTATCGACGCATTGCGATACGAATAACCCCCCAAAAAGAAGTCCATCTTCGGCGTCTCTCGTAGAGAGGAAGATGGACTTCGTCCTATTTGCACACCAAAATGAATCGCACGGAATTTCTTCTCTGACCATCGAGAAAAGGAGGAAAAAGATCGAGTAATATAATAATTCCAACGTTTCAATCAATAAAACCAAACTCTTTGAGATAGATCACGTTTCAGGATACCCGCTGTTGACTTTATGTTATAAATAAAATACATTTTATCATTACCTTATTCCATCGTTCCACAGATACAATGACGAATGTGCATTTAACGTACGAGTAAATGCAATGATCTTGGATGATTTAAATTCAAACGTTCCGACGACCCGGCGAGATGCCTTGAAGCGCATCGTTTCTGTCGCTGCCACAGGTGTCTTTGGGATGTACTATTTAGAAGGCTGTAAAAAAGACAGCAATTCCGTCTCTCCAGACACTAATTATTCCAGTACCTATTCAAGTTCTGCAGGTGTTGATACGACCTACGGAAGCGTCTATTCAAGTTATGGAAGTGCGTACTCAAGTTATATCAGTACTTACAGCAGCAACTATCTGAGTAATTATGCGAGCAATTATGTCAGCTATGCCAGTTATCTCAGCAATTATGCGAGTAATTACGTCAGCTATGCGAGTTATCTGAGTACTTACAGCAGTAACTATTTGAGTAATTATGCGAGTAATTACGTCAGCTATGCGAGTTATCTCAGCAATTACGTCAGCTATGCCAGTCTGCAGTATATCAGTTATTCCAGTCTGCAATATTTCAGTTATTCCAGTCTCTTCAACTATGGATATGGTCAATATTTAAGCAACTTCTATTTGAGTTATGGGAGTTATTTAAGTCTCTATAATAGTTATTCGAGTATCGCCTATCTCAGTTATTCGAGCCTGCAATACTTTAGTTATTCCAGTTTACAATATTTTAGTTATTCGAGTCTGCAATATTTTAGTTACTCGAGTATCGCCTATATCAGCTATTCCAGCCATTATACGAGTTATATGAGCATACGGTATTACAGCTATTTTAGCATGTTCTACTATAGTCATTTCTGATTTATCACCAGCCTGCGCTTTCCGTAAATAGATGATATGGCAAATATTCTTTTGACACAAAATTGTGTACGGTCGTGTCCGTATTGTTTTGCTCACCGCCATATGTCCGAGTCAACTCCGAATGATATTCTTTCGTGGGAGAATTTAATATACATCGCCGACTTTCTCCAGAATTCCCAGGAGAGGATGTTTCGCATCCTCGGCGGCGAACCCACGCTCCACCCGCAATTCAATTCCATGGTCATTTATCTTCTGGAACGAGGATTTGACGTCAGCGTGTTCACCAGCGGAGTGATCAACGATAACGTTCTCCATGAAATGGGTTCTCTTTTTTCACAGCTCCCCCCGAACCGGCTCACTTTTATTTGCAATCTCAACGACCCGGACAAAACCCGCACCCCCATCGCTGAACAGGAGGCGGTCCGCAGGTTCCTTCGCACGATGGGCCCGAGGGTCTTGCCGGGATTTAATATTTACCGTACAGATTTTTCCCTTGATTTTCTTTTCAAGCTCATTAACGAATTTGGACTCCAAAGACACATCCGTCTGGGCATTGCCCATCCGATCGTGGGAAAAAAGAACCTCCATATCAGCCTGGATCAGATGGAGAAAGTTATCCATTCATTGTTTTTGAACAGGCCGATGTTTGAACGAATGCGTGTGAAGCCCGGACTCGATTGCGGTTTCCCCATGTGTAAATTCTCCGATGATCAGCTGGCATGGCTCATGAGATATACGGGCGGGAAATCAGAGTTCGGCTGCGGTCCTGTCGTCGATATCGGCCCGGACATGACCGTGTGGCCCTGTTTCCCCCTGTCGTCGTTCCATAAACGGTCACTGCTCGAATTTAACAGTCTTCGGGAAATTCATGAATTTTATGACCATATCCATCAGGCGGTCCGCGTTGAAGCCGGGGGGATCTACCCTGAGTGCGACGGCTGCTGGCTGCGCGAAGACAGGATTTGTTTCGGCGGGTGCCTCGCTCATAATCTGAGACATTTCAAAGACGAACTCCCCGTCCGTATGAAGGAAATGTATCAATGAGGCCGCCCTTCCTTGTCTGTCCCCTCCAACCCGATCTTCTGAAGCAGTTGCAGGGGTATCAGATCATCCTGCGCATTCCTGAATTGGAACAGGTGGAACAAGCCGTCGAACAGGTGAATCGCGCCTCGATTCGCCTTGAATGCCTGTATGTGACATCGCGTCTTGCTCTTGGTCTTCAACCGGTCTCCGAGAAATTAAAAGGAATTCCTCTTGCGCTCCGCGTCCCTTCCATGGGGTTGATGCGTGATGTCGCCATCCGGTTGCCGCTCCTGCGTCAGCTGAGTATCCGGGTCTTCATGCCGATGGATTCCACGGAGAACCTTACCTCCATTCGAATCCTTGCGTCATTGGGAATTGCATGCACGGTGCTTCCCGGGACGAAAAATATAAAATGGGATTTGTTCAGTGACCTCGCGTCGTATGCGTTGCTTGGCTTGACGCCGCACGGGTCCATCGAACCGTTTCACACACTTGCCCGTGAGTATCAACCAGCGGGCAGGACGGAACTTGGAGGAGCGTGGTTTACTCATCCTGAAAAATTTATCCATGTCGATTCGCAGGGCCGGTTTGCTTTTTCGCAGGACGAACTTGATCGTGAAGAGTTTGCCGGCGCCGGACTTCAGGAGCTTCATGGAATATTCGAAACGCCTGCATTTCAAAAACATCAGGAACAATGGCGCGAACAATTTCTCACCTTTGGCGGCTGTGCCACATGCCCCGGTTGGCGTATCTGCCGCGGGACCTTTTCTGTTCAGGCAGCAGAGAATCCGGAATGTCGAAAAGCGTTTCAGGAGATACTGGATATCGTTGAACTCAAACAAGCTGCCGATGTAAGAGGAAATCATCAGGTATGGCAACTCTAATCGTCAAGGCAACGGAAGCCTGCAATTCCAACTGTTATTACTGCGATGTGGTGACCAAAGAACAACGCGGCGGGACTATGTCGCTCGAACTGCTGGAACTCCTCTTCAAGCGCATGAACGAATATTTATTGCACTACCCGGAGGAGCGGATTGAATTAATCTGGCATGGGGGCGAGCCGCTTCTTCTCGGTCACGAATTTTATCGTCAGGCGAAACTGTTTCAGAGATTGCACTGTGCAGAGACCGAAGGACGGATTTCACATACGATACAGTCAAATCTGACGTGTTTTACAGAGAAATTTATCAGTGTCTTTCGTGATCTCGGCATCGATTGCATCGGAACGAGTTACGATCCGGAGCCCCATATGCGGGGACCGGGGAAAGAGCGCGATTCGGAAACCTACAATCGAAAGTTTTTATCATCGATTTCCATCCTGGAAAAAAACGGTCTTCACTGGGGCATTATCTATGTGGTGACCAAACGGAGCCTGGAACGGCCGGAAGACGTCTTTCATTTTCTGACGAACCTCAAATTGAGCGGTGGTGTCAATTTTAATCCTGTGTTAATTTATGACGATCTTCGAAAAGATGTCGCCATCACCCCTGAAGAATATGCGGATTTTCTTGGCGCGATATTTCCTCTCTGGTGGAAGCACCGGACGCGCTATCCGGATATTCAACCGTTCAAATCATTTGTGGAAAATATCATTGAACATAAAACCAGTCTTTCGTGCGGTGAATCCGGGAACTGTTCGCACCATCATATCAACATTGCGCCGAACGGCGACGCCTCGCATTGCGGACGATCTGCAGACTGGGGTCTGCTCCAATATGGGAATATAACAGAACGAACGTTCGATGAAATTTTGCATGATCCTCAGCGCGATCAACTGGATGAACGGGTCTCGCTCCTCATCAATTCGGAATGCCGTGCATGCAGATTTTGGGAGCTCTGTCACGGCGGCTGTCCGCTGGATGCCTGGTCCAAACATAAAGAGTTCATTCATAAAACAGAATGGTGCAACGCGCGAATTCGCTTCGTTGAAAAACACTTCGAACCGGTGACCGGGGTAAAATATGAACCGCAACCCGTTCCCTCTCACCCTGAACCGGCATGTGAGAAATGATTTGTCTCTCTGTACAGATTGAGAGAAGGAAATGACACCGATCGGCCGGAGAATTTCGGTGTTGTGGAAACACGGTGGAATATGAAATCAAAAGAAAAAAAGGAATATCCCTGGATCAATCCCATCGGAGGATATGGGGATATGCTTATGTTATCGGGTGTTCTCAAACTCGTTGTTGATAAGAATCCCGAGAATCGGTTCAACCTCGTCCGCCGAACCAATTATGGAACCTTTTTGGACAACCATCCGGCGATCGCTTCGATCGGCTATCCCTCCAAAAATGCCCGGATGGTGCGGAGCGATTATTGGTCCATGGAACCTCTTGGTCCCGGTTCCCAGCGCGCATTCCAGATTCTTGCCCGCAGTTTTGGACTGCAAACTCCTGTAGAAGAAACGCTTTATGTCCCGTTCAAAATTCCTGATGATCCGCTGCTCTGGAAAATCCTGCCGGAGAACCAGAAGACCGTTCTCATCGCCCCCGCATCTGATTCTCCGAGAAAGATGATGAATCCCATCATTTGGGACCAGGTCACAGAGATGCTGAAAGGGGATGGCATTTTTGTTGTTCAGGCAGGCCGGACCCGCGACATCCATATTCGACCCGCATATTCATTGCTGGGGCTGACCACTCCCAAGCAGCTGCTCGGGCTGCTGGGAAAAGTCCATGGGGTCGTGACCGTCGATAATTTCATTATGCATGCCTCCCACTATACCGGGACACCCACCATCGTTCTCTGGGGTGCGACGAACAATCAAGTCTACGGTTATCAGGGCCAGACACACATCCAAATGCCGAAGGCCTGCGGCTTATCAGAATTTGACGATTGTATGGCCCCTTCTAAAAACAAGGAAACATTTCTCTATCCTACTCCCTGTCCGCATAAAGAACGTCATTGTTTGGATCAAATGCGGCCGGATGTATTGTATAATTCCATACGCCTCCTCCTTGGAAATTAGGATTTCGGGTTATGGCCCCTTGCAGAGGTTGAACTGCGGAAATAAGAATTGTTCCTGCAGCGGCTTTCATTTCGAATAATCAGAGATTTTCATTCTTCTCTCATCACGCAACGTCTTCTCTCTTCTTCATCTCGCATCAGTCTTCTCCTTCGAGCATAATCCTTTTTCTTTGGCTTACCGGTGATGTACCAATTGTTCCATAAAGCTTCGTAAAATTCACTGGAGGGGTGTTCAATTGATCGTTTCTCCTGAATTGCAGGCTTATGGATTGGTGGCAGCCTTGATGCCGATAATTGTTTTGGCTACATTTATAGGCCTCCGGTGCGGGAAAGACACGTCATCCATAAGAGATAAAAATTGTAGAAGATGGAAATAAATGATTTATCATCCATGAGGAGAAAGAGTATGGAATACACAATAACCCCTTCGGTTGATGGGATGTGCATAATACTCAAGGTGAAGGGAAATATTACACGGAAGAGCGCATTGCAGATGAACCTGGAAGCCCATGCACTCGGGAGACAGCTGCAAATAAAACGATACTATGTAGATGCGACTGAAGCAAGGAACGCGGATAATCCTTTAGAGGACTACGATCTTGCACATTCGGATATGCGGCAGACGGAAGGGATCGACAAGCAAGCTCTGGTGGCCGCTCTCATCAGCCCGGACGATCACTCGCACGATTTTATGGAGACCGTTTCAAAAAACGCGGGTCTCCATTTCAAATTATTCACAGACCCGGATGAGGCAAAGCGGTACCTCAAGGAAACTATTCTCGGGTGAGAGAGCTGGAGGCGACGGTAAATCAATTACTTGATTATTTTCCATAAGCAAGAGCGAGCCTGCTGTAAAACCAAAATGCAGGAGAGTCGGGCGCGCCTGCATTGCGTAATAACGGCGGCGGGTAATAAAGGAAATCCTCGAAGAACCGTGCCGCCATGCGTTCCTGCAAAAGCAGGGACCTTTCACACAACGCCCTTCCGCCGGATTTTAAATTGCTCCAATTTGAATGACAGGGTCCTCCCCTCTTGATTCTTTTATAAAAGAGTGTTACAATTATCATAATCGTAACACGGAGAACCCCATGGAACAACTTGTCCGATTCAGCGTGTCGATGGAGGAGGGCCTCCTTCACCAATTCGACCATCTCATTGAGCAAAAAGGGTACACTAACCGGTCAGAAGCAGTCCGCGATATTGTGCGGGATACGCTGGTTGAAGAAAGTGTGAAAACCCCCGGCGGCATCGTTTACGGCGCACTGGTGTTTGTGTATGATCATCATAAACGGGAATTGGAAAAATCTCTCTCCAATCTTCAGCATGATTATTATGAGAATATCATCTCGACCTCTCATGTCCATGTCGACCACGATCATTGCATGGAAGTCGTGCTGCTTCACGGAAAAGCGGTAATACTGAAAGCGATAGCAGAAAAGCTCCTCAGCTTCAAAGGGGTAAAGCATGGAAAGCTTACGCTCACGATGGCACTGAAAGGTCATCATCATGGGAAGTAACGCTTCACAAATTCTCTCCTTTATCTTGACGTGTGTAACAACTATTGTTTGGACTTCCTACCACTCCATTTCTTTGTAATCACAGTACGATATATCATTATAACCGTTATCAGATTACAAAGAAAGGCACCAGTATCGTGCAAACAACTATTCTTTTCGTTATTCTTTTACTTATTCCTGTTTTTCTCTTTGCGCAGGATGACACGGTAGAGACATATAATCTGGACCCGATCACCATCTCGGCAACACGTGCCGAAGCAGTAAGAAGCATGATTTCACCGTCTCTCAGTGTATTATCACATGAGACAATACAGCAAAACCAGCAGAAGTCCGTTTTCTCTCTTATCAGTCAACAAGTTCCCGGAGTTTTTGTTCTGGAAAGCGGTGTCCTTGGGTTTGGTATTAATACACCGGCAGGTCAAATCTCAATCCGTGGTGTGGGCGGCTATCCGAATACCGGCATTCTTACGCTCATTGACGGACGACCGCAATATATGGGATTGATGGGGCATCCTGTGGCCGATAGTTATCTTTCAGCTCATATAGAGCGTGTTGAAATTATTCGCGGTCCGGCATCGCTGCTCTATGGTTCAAATGCGATGGGAGGTGTCATTAACCTCATTACCAGGAGCGCAACACTTCCAGGAATTTCCGGCAGTGTGTCACTCTCTTATGGAAGCTACAATTCACAGCATCTAGGCGCGAACATGGGTTATGAATATGGTCCATCGAGTACTATCGTCTCATTCACACACGAACGAACAGATGGATTTCGACCTTGGTCTGAGTTCAATGCCAACAGCGGTTATCTCAAATCTTCAATCCAAATCAATGAACAATGCAAAGCGACCATTGATGGCAGTCTGACAAAATTCAGGACGTATGATCCCGGGACGATCGCTGCACCTCTGGTAAATAACTGGATGGATATTCAACGTGGATATGTAGGAGCTTCCATCGACAATGATTTTGGAGTATCAAAGGGTTCTTTCAGGTTTGCATACAACTTTGGTCATCATGAACTCTATACCACATGGATATCAGGCGACTTTGCAGCGGTAGCATCGCTCCATCAGACTCTCAGCTTGTTTCCCGATAATACGTTGACAGTCGGGATCGATATGAATAAGGTTGGAGGAAAAGGACGCGATCATTCAAAAGATTACGGCGCACCTTCTGTGTATGCATACGCGTTCTACGCATTTATGCAGCATACATTTTTTCAAAAACTTGCCCTCAATGGCGGCTTACGGTATGACAACAACGAATTGTTTGGCGGAATTGTTATCCCGCAGATCGGTGCGGCATACAAGATGACGGATGAGACAACGGTACGGACAACAGTCGGAAAAGGATTTCGCAGCCCGACGATTCGGGAATTATTTCTTTTTCCCGCACCCACTCCGACATTACAGCCGGAAAATATGTGGAACTACGAACTCGGAGTTGCCCATACTTTATTTGGGAGAATATCGCTGGACATGACAGGGTTCGTCAGCGAAGGGAAGAATATCATACTTCCCCGGGGTGTCTGGCCGAACTTGGCTCTCTCAAATTCCGGAACCTTTATTCATCGAGGCGTTGAGTTCTCCGGATCAGCTTTTATTTCTCACGAACTGCATGGTCAAATCTCCTATAGTTTTATCGATGCAGGCAAAGAAACACGCTCTCTGCCCAAGCACAAGATGTTTTTGGGATGCGATTATTCCTGCCAGAGTGCTTCCTTGTCGCTTTCAATTCAACATATCGCAGGAATGTATGGCAGCGACAACAGCCAGAATCCGCTTAATGATTATACCAACATTGGAGCGAAAGTTTCAGTACGTGCCATGGCACACTGTTCTATTATTTTCTCTGTCGACAATTTACTCGCCCAACGTTATCAGACCATTCTCGGATATCCAATGCCGGGAAGGACTGTTGCGGCTGCTGTCAACTGGTCATTACAGTAGTATAATGAGAGTCACAAACACACTATCGAAAGGACATTCCACAATGAAAAGAAATGCCAATTTTAACACGACGATATTTGTGGCAGCTTTATTTTTAATAATTGGACTGCCAATCCATTCCTTTGGACAAGGAAATTCAATAAAACCGATACCGAAATTGATCGTGCTCGACAAATTATCACCCGACTCAACTCAAGTTCTTAACGGTCCGCCAGAGACGGTGACCATGCGTTCAGGATATATGGTCCTCGCTCCTTCAAAATCAGTGGGAAGGCACAGCACGAAAGAGAACGAAGAAACTATTGTGGTATTGGCAGGAGCAGGCGAGATGAAAATAATCGGAGGATCAACGCTCCATCTGCAGGCATATTGTGTCGCGTACTGTCCTCCCAACACCGAGCATGATATAACAAACACAGGAACTGACACATTACGGTATGTCTATATTGTTGCGAGAACAAAAAAAAGATGAACCTTATCTTTATAGTTCTAAGGTCTTGGTTCAACCGGATTTAGTTTCGTTTGTAAAATTGCTAGACGAGTTGTCGAAGAAAAACAATCAGCTTGTTCGGAAAGTCGAGAAGTGAATATGGGAGGGTTTGTTTATTTTTTCCTTAAGAAACGGCACCCAGAGCCACCAGTATAAATCCACTCCCATTGTATAGCCCATGGATAAGTATTCCAAGCCATGTGTTTTTTCTTTTCTGAACTACGTATGGCACGATAAATTCTATCGGCAAGAGGAGAATTGCGATACGCCAGCCAATACCCACATGAAAGATCGCCCACAGGAATCCGTTGAGAATCCAGGCATAATTTCCGAGCGCACCGGCTTGACGCGGCAGAAGATATCCTCTCCAAAGAAGTTCCTCACCGACAATATTAAAGAAGAAGTATGGCAGCCATACAATAAACAACCAATATTCGCCCGGCTTAAGTATCTCCATTTTTAAGAATGACGCGTACGAATCCTGCGATAGAAGATTCATCGAGAAGATTCGATCAAATACAGTAATCACGACACCCGTCAGTACTATAACACCAAGTAATCCTCCAAATGCCCATAAGAAATCATTCTTATTCAAGGATCGAATATTGAGGGCAGTAAGGGTTTGTCGAAATGATTTTGCATTTGTTCTATATCGTATTGCAAGCACGGCTGCGAGAAAAAGTCCAAATACGATGATACCGCTTGTCAGCCACCAGCCGATGAGCGGTGGAAAACAATACCGTTGATAAAGTTGAGGAATGCCATATTGTA
>RPQN01000039.1 GCA_003819715.1 Ignavibacteriota bacterium
AACCCTCACCCTGCTCACCATCTCCCATCAGGACGTATGTGCGATACTTCTTTTTGTCCATCTTCGCGGCGAGCGCCAAACCCACACCAAATGAGAGTCCATGCCCCAGCGCTCCACTGTTCAGTTCAATACCTGGAATATCTATGATGGGATGACCGGCTAATTTTGAATTGAACTGTCCGTATGTTTTTAAAATATCATCATCGAAGAATTCTGCGGCAGCCAGGACCGAATATAGTGTCTCTACGCTATGACCTTTACTCAGAATGAATCTATCTCGATCTTTCATTTTGGGACATTGAGGATCGACGTTCATTACGAAAAAGAACAATGCAGTTTCGATTTCGACCGAAGACAGAGCTCCTCCAATATGTCCTGACTTGGATGAATAAATTATTTCGACAACTCTTTTTCGAACTTTTTCGGCTTGTAACTCTAGTTCTTCAATTTTGCTTTGAATAGTATTTATCATTTGATTATTATTTCGTTTTGGGTTTACAAACAAATATAAAGCCATACAAACGAAAATGCAAGTAAATAATAGTAAGCAATACGAAAATATTCGTAAAAATAACTGAGTAAATAGAAAACTGTAATTTTAATCAAAATCGAGGATTTCCATATTTTTTTATAATTTATTCATACCGGACAACAAAACAGAATTAAATCGGAAAAACGAGAAATAGTATAGATTTAATATAACATTACGATTCGAAAATAATCTAGTCTATAGAAAAATTATCCCTTAAAAACCGAACGCTCTTTAATTAAATTGAAGACTGGTCCAATATATTTCATCATATCAGATAGTATCAGTCACACTCTTGAACAGCACTTGCAGAGATTGGGAAATCTCTGTAAAGAACGTATTACCATTTCGAAAATATCGATACAAATCCGATAATATCTACAATCGTCAATTTGCTTCATTTGAGTGTTGTTGTTTGGCATATCGACGCCTTTGAAACGAGTGGTTATTGAAACGATAGAGAGAACTGACCTGCCACCCAGTATATTTTTTTGAACCATATGATTATTTCAATCGTATAGTCATTCCGGACATGTCCCCTCCGATATCCGCCAAAATAATGGTCGTCAGAATGCGATCTTCGATTCCGACAGCTGGAAGCCTGATAATGTATCACGCTTCGCGTGATTCAATTTTAGGCCTCCGGCTTTCGAACGAACTCGTCGAGCGGACAAGTGGTCGAGGTCTCGTCTCTACTGCGTCGAGACTGACTGCACGGGAAGCCTAACAACGGCATTTCGGATACTGAAAGGATTTAGATCCTGAAACAAGTTCAGGGTGACACTTTAATGGATTTTTTAAATGTCTCTATTATTTTCAGGCCTTTGATTGACATTACATTTGTACAGATTCTTTCACTACGGAACAACTCCAATAGTTGTGTAAATATTACTGATCAATCCACTTATCTACCAGCAGTTATTTTCAACAAATAATCATTTTTCGGAGCAGTGAAATTGAACTCGCCTGGTTCGGCTGAATTCAGTGTTTCGGTCGTCATGTTCCAGGTATCAATGGCTTCCACAGTAAAGTCCCGGTCGCCTTCAAGTTTCAGCGAAATTGGACCCGCTTTAACCGCATATGCAAGATATACTGTTCGGGGTTTTGACAGAATAAAAACATTAAAGTCCTGATGAACTGGGATCATTTCATTAAAGGGCAACGCTTCCATTATCTTGCGGAAAAATGCTATACGGGTAGGACTTTCACCATGAAGTGTACCACCTTTCGCCCACCAAAGAATATCATTCCGATCCAAAAAGGTTTCACCATGCCCCACGTAGCATCCATTAATCGCACCTATCCAAAAACGTTGAGCCATCATTTTGCCTGTTAATTGTCCCCACCCTCGCTCGATGTTGCCTTCATATCGACACTCATCGTAAACGACAGGTTTTTTGTATTTTTCCCTTAAATCGATGCCCTTATCCAGGTTTGAATTCTGAATACTGGCATGAGTTACCCATGCTTTTGTGTGATCGTACCAAATCTTACCATTGTGAATACTGCGCAGCCGTTGGTACGGGTCTTCTTTTTGGAGAATTGAAAAGAACCGATCCCAATCTTCCAGATGCTTGTTTCCCCTATGATTTACTCTCACAGGTATAGTCATGAAATCGAATTCATTGGCAAGGGACCACCAAACATTTTGGTAGGCACCAAGGCGCGCAATAGCATAACGGATATAACGATCATCGCTTGCTTGATCCATTTCAGAAAAACCCCAGCGGTCGTAAGGATGAAATAGAATTAAATCGGCCTGGATACCAAGCTTGCCAAGTTCAACAATCCGACGTTCCAAATTTCGCCAGAAAACCGGATCAAATCGTGAGAAATCAAAAGAACTGTCTGCATGACGCATAAACGCGAAGTTCGAGGGTTCATTCGCATTGTAGATATACGACTTCGGAAAAATACACATCCGGATTTTATTAAACGGAGCGCTGGCAAGAGTTTTTAATGTTCGCTCCTGTAAACTATCAGGTTGATGAATCCATGCGTAACAGGTAGTACCAACAGAAAAATACGGTGAGCCGTCCGCATATTTAAAATAATATGTATCAACCACTTTTACCGGACCGTGGTTGTCGCTTGAAGGTTTCACGCAGTTCAATATACCGGTCTTACCGGAAAGTTCAGCAACATTACTTGTGGTTTTATATTTCCATTGGCCTTCTGTGTCCGGACTGAAACGTATGATATACCTACCAAAGCCATCGTAAAATCCGGTTACTTTAATTTCTTTTTTGTCGTTATTAAAAACAGCAGTTAGTACTACATCGGTGTACGGATTGCCACTGGAGGGCCCTTTTAATTCAATTGTCCCAACACCCCATTTTTCCACAGTTACTTCTTTTCCGAACAAGCTCGTTCCAATCAAAGAAATCACTATTGCCAATAAAATAATTATGGGCAGAAATGAATATGACCACGCATTTAGTGCTTTATTTTTTTTCACCTGTTTACTCCTTTATGATTTTTTTCATTTCGAACCTGCAAGTTGATTGACATGTTATATTGTTTCAAGATACCTGACTTCAACATATATTTTTATAAGTGTCTCAAACCAATATTTATAATCAGAATGTTTGTCCAAAACAACTTCCGAATCTTTCAACAATATTGCTGTTGGATCATGAAATATATCAGCTCAATTTTGTTAGGACAAGGTTAACAGTTCGGTTGAACGATGCCGCGCGAAGTTGTGCATAATGGACACCACTCGCCAACCTGCCTTCATTAAATTGTTCGCTATATGTACTTGCCGATCTTTCTCCATCTCCCAACACCGCTACTTTTCTTCCATAAACATCAATTATATTTAATGTCGTATGGCTATTGCATGCCAACCAGAAGCTGAATGCTGTCGTTGGATTAAAGGGTTTGGGAAAATTTTGGAGCAACTCAAAGCTGGATATTTTTACTGAATTTTCATATACGCTCATGATAGATCCAATGTTACCGGCATACATCCTCACCTTTGATTTCACGTCGACGGTGCTGTCCAGTATATAGCAATAATAAGGCGGAAAAGCTCTGTCTGTTCCCGGAATGAGGACTGTTGTTTCGGTTGCTGAAGTGTACCAAAACCGGCTACCCATATGTTCCCAAAAGATGTATCCATAAATGACAAGTTATTGTAGATGGCCAGGAGCTTGCCATTGGGTTTGTTTGTCTTTGTCAACAATTTACGTTTTGTGACTTTTCCAGTGCATCCTAATTCATTATTCGGCGAACAATAAATCTGAGAGTTTTATCGAAGAACAGTTATTGTTCTACTAACATTTTTTCCTATCCGCAGAACCGCTTTTTTCAGGTGTGGGTCCCACGAAAAATCAACTTTCTTACCATTGATTGTGACAGATACGGGCTTCTTTTCTATTCGGACAGAGACGAGAACATCTGTTGACAAAGCGGGAAGAGATATATCTACAGTTCGTTCTTTCGATTCGAGAATAAAAGTTTTTTCTTTATTCATATCATAATAATCTACGTACTCAAATGTTGCATTCTTGCCCGATGCCCCTGGATAGACAAAAAGATTCAATTCTTTTTTGTTTTGCTTATTGTTCCAGAGTTTTGAATTTCCTGTTAACATCATTCCGGTGACGTACATCGAATTCATTTTAATGAACACAGGAATCCGCTCGAGGGGCTGTGTTACTGTAAATTCCTGTCCGCCTGTGTATACCTTGCCTGTATTATAGTAATCGTACCAAGTGCCTTTAGGAAGGTAGACGGTTCGACTATTCGTCGAATCTAAGATCGGAGCAATAAGGAATGCGTTGCCGAGCATGTATTCATTCCATAAATTATAAGTGTTTTGGTCGTTTGGAAAAACGTATGCGAGCGGTTTCATTACCACACCATTTTTAAACGATGTATTGATAAGTGAATACAGATATGGTTGCAATTCCATTCTCTGTGTATTGCAATCTTTGAAAATGTTTTGAAGCCGCTGGGAGTATTTCCATGGAACGCGGTCTTCTCTCTTGCCGCCCGCATCATCAATCTTAATCTCGTAGAATGCGCACCATGCGCCAAATTGCAGCCACCGTGCATAGAGATCTTCGGGAATTCTTCCGCTTAAATATCCGCCAACGTCTGAGCCCCACACCGGGAATCCCATATAACTGCATCGTACAGCATTTGCCAAATTTGCTGCCATTCCATCCCAGCTCGATCGAGAATCGCCGCCCCACACGGCGGAAAGAAATGGCTGACATCGATGGAACGCCGCGCGTGCAAAATTCATTTGATCGTCTTGATGGACTTCTCTCAGAAAATCATCGATTGTTTTCGAAAGTAGGAAAACGTATTTGTTCCTGCGTTCATATACTGGCGTCTTATCATACCAAGGATACATTTGCGGAAAGAGCTGATCGGCACGGTCGATTTTGTGCCCCTTAACCCCCACAGAATATTGGAACTCAGTTAATCTTCGTTTGAATTCTTTCATCGCTTCCGGATTCGTCAGGTCGAAATATCCTTCCTGACTCGGAAGCATGCCGGGAAAATCATTATCGCCAAACGTTGCGGAAGTTACCCACGTCATAAATTCCATCCCGTATTTAGTACGAATCGTGCCAATCCATTCTTTTGGGTTGGCAAACTTTTCAGCGAAATCCATTTTTGACCATTCGTGCGTTCCATGACTGTATGGACGGTCAACAAACCATCCGGTAAAAGGAATTTGTAAATCGGTCATATGCTGAATATCGCTCAGGATTTCATCTTTTCCGCCGTTATTCTGGTCTCGCCAGCCGATTGGCCCGACTCCCCACATGGGAACAAATTTTGGTTTCCCAATAATCTCGTAATACTGCCTCATGATCTCGTCGCCATCTTTGCCGGCAATAATGTACCAATCCAGTTGTCCGGTACGGTGGTAGAGTTCAGTTTTTCCATTAATGCCGAGCTTGTATTTTCCCATTGAAAAGGAATCGAAAAAAGAAGCGTATCCTTTGTTGGTCATATAAAACGCCGACCACGTAGACGCATAATTCTCATGATACCAGTTACCATCACCAAGGACATCAACATCTACAACTTCACCGCGCAAGTCGGGAGACTTTTGGTTGTTTGGATAGAGCGGTTCAAGAATGCCGAAATAATGTTCACCTCCATCTTCCAACTGAATGGTGACATTCGATGCCCACTCCGGAGAACTTCTGAATCGCAAAGCATTATTCAGAACGGAGATTTCGATTGTTGCCGATAATTCCTCGCTTTGTTCGCGATATTGTGTTTCCGCAGGATATGTAAGGATTAGAAAAAGCGATAGATTTGTTGATTTACCAAGCACCATTGATTTGGGAGCAGCAAAATTGAAATTGATTGAAAAGATTTTAACAAGTGGAGTAGTACTATCGAAGACAGTTATTGTCTTGTTGGAGGACAAGATTTTAAATCTTCCGCTTGTCCAGGAAATATCCTGTTGAGCAGAGAGCCTGGCACTCGACAAACATAAAAGAATAATAAGAAATCGAATAGTTGTTTTCATCGCTTGACCTCGCTGACAGAGACTGATGTTTTAAGCATTTATTTTTCGTTGGTTCAGAAGAAGAACACACCACCAATATAGGCGTGTTCTTGAATGAGAATCTAAACTTCCTCCACGCGCCACGAACGCAAACGATCACCGGATTTGCATCCCACTTCCTTGTGGGAGCGAATATCCGAACTTGGTTTCACATCAAAATGTAAATGCACCAGAAATCGGAACTGTGTTTAAGAAAACTAATATAACTCATTTCCCGCTGCCTCCTAATTTTATTTCACGTTTCCTTCGGTGTCACTTGGCACTATTTCATCAAGAGCAGTTTGATTGTGTGATCACTCACTTCTGTCTTAAGATGAGCGAAGTACACAACGCTCGCTCATTCGATTGCAAGAAATTGTTCTTGGTACATTCCCGCTGATTTCATTCCATCCACCAACACCGCAACTTGCCTTCCATACATATCAAAAATTTTTAGCGTTGTATGACCGGGGCGTGCCAACTGGAAGCTGAGTGTCGTCGTTGGATTAAAGGGATTGGGATCATTCTGTCTCAACATCACTTCCCATGGAAGATTATTATCAGTTACTGTAATTGCTTTCACAATATTGAATATGACCCGCTGATAAGATTTGAGCGGCGGTGTCCCGTTATCTGATATCTCGAGTATGATGTGTTCCTGTTTACCAATCTCGTTAGGAACAACAAAATGTGTTGTTATTGATCGCTACTTGAGTTGTGCAATTATCGGCGTCATAGTATTGCCACCAAAGGCACGATACAGTGTTGCCATCTGGATCGGTTGTTGGTGTTGCATCAAGTGTAACGACCTGTCCGGGTGTAACAAAACGAACATGGGCTCCAATGATTCTTGCAACATGTTGCTTATTCGCAGAACTGTAAGTTGAATCTTTACACCAGTCCATGCGCGCAGCGAAATCGTTTCGTGCAGCAATGAGCCAACGCCCAAACATCTTGATTGCATTACCATCATCTTTTAAACCGGATGAGTCTGTGACATGATTCGGCTTGTTGAGCGGGTTGTCGTAAACCGAGCGTCCACCCCACACGCCGAGTGTGTAATCGGACTGAGCTTCGAGTCCGTTGTTAACAAGGTCCAGGAATGACGGTATATCGCCTTCGCTGATGTATGTCTGCGGATACATTGCACCTAAACTCCCATGGTTTGTTTTAACATTCGTCGTCAACCATGCGGATTTCATATACTCCTGTTCGGCAGGAGGATTTGCACTAAGCTACCCGGAACGAGCGTTGTCGTAGCTGTCGTAATCCAATACATTATCCCACTTATATGCTTCATAGATATACGCTTCCTTTACGTTTTCTTCTATCCACTGTCCTCCACTATCCTGATACCAGATGCAATAGAGACGAATTTTTGCAACCGCTTTATTAAATTCTGCTGTGGTATATTCTCCCGAATACTTTAGTCGCCACAATGCAGAAGCGGTTGTATTCGCACCGCCCCTTGAGATCACGTGCACAGGGCGGGGGTCATCGTCAAGCAAAGTCCTGATAATGAGCTTTTCACCTTCTGTTTTTTTGATTGCCATATTGGGTGGCGCTACCCACAAATCGGCGATTTCTTTCATTGCCAACCTTCAATACGCTCGTTATATATGATGCAGATGGATACCCTTGCTTATGGGCATTCAGGTTCGCCCGCACATACTCATACTGGACAAGTTCAACTTCAATCCATTTGTCTGCACTGTGTCCGGATGTTTGGTATCTGAAGTTCACCTGAACAATGCCGCAATTTCATAATCACAAGCGGTGACTAAGAACCGAATCATCGTGCTCCGATCATCCTTTTCGCCATCGGTTGTTGCAATGACACGCGGTTTCACTCGTGTCTCAAATGCGCTTGACACATTTACCATGCCATCGGTTTGTGTTAATGCTCCCGAAGAATAAAAAAAGAGTAATGCACAAAAACAGATCCTGCTGTTACTGTAATAATAGTTCATATTTGTTTTCATTCTTTTTTGCTTTTGCTTGACTATCATTTCATCAGCACAATCTTTATTGTTTGACTGTGCGATATTGCCTGCAAACGCGCATAATAGATACCGCTCGCTAATCCGCTTGCATTAAATTGCTCTTTGTACATTCCCGCCGATCTCATTGCATCCACCAACACTGCTACTTCCCTTCCATACACATCATAGATTTTTAAAGTTGTGTGTCCGCTTTTTGCTATCTGGAAGCTAATCATTGTAGATGGATTAAATGGATTTGGATAATTGTTATTCAACCTAAATTCTAGTGGCACTACTGATGAGAGATATTCAACTTTTGTCACTTCAGTAGGCTCAAGTATAATTCTGCGATAACTGGTAAGGTTAGGAGTACCATTATCCTTTATCTCACATATCACATGAATGGACTTACCCGCTGAATTGGACGGCACATTGATCGTGGCTTTACTCGAATTGCTGTTTGAGATGGTAATGTTCCCAGAATAGGTGCCCGCTTCGGGTTGAATCCACCATTTGAAAGTTAAAGAATTACTATCAGGGTCAGAGGAGGCTGATGCATCAAGGATAACGGTCGTGTTTGCCTCTGGTGTTTTCCTCATGATGTCAATACCGTTGTTACCATCAATTGCAACAATCGGGTTTCGATTTCCAGCACCATCTTTTGCCCAGTCCATTCGTGCTGCAAAATTATTAAATGTCGCAGCATAAAAGCGGGCCTCATAGTTACTACACACACTACCTGCCGTGCCTGTATAGTTTACATATGAATTGCCATTGTTGTCTTCTCCTTTACCCCATACGGAATACCCACCCCAACCTGCCTGGGTTGGAATATCAGGATTATTGAGTCCGTTAGGCATGAGATGTAAAAAAGACGGGGTATCACCTTCAACTCCCCATACATATTTTGGATAATCGTTGCCAAGGTTTCCGTGATTCTGTATATTAGTTTCATACTGGGACCAATTGCTTTTCCCCGTGCCATTCTGATACTTCCATGCACAATCATCCCAGATAAAAAGAAGATCATTTGAAAAATTACGGCGCATCCATGCATGAGAGCTGGTTTCAAAACTGGAATTTTGTGGTCTGTCTTGATCAGTTATTGCAAAAGCTCGGATTTTATGCAAGAACTCTTTTAATTCTGATTCGCTTCGTGTTTGTTGTACTTGCCAAATTGCTTGAGCAAGTGTATTACCTCCTCCCCAAAAGGTTACCCAAATGGGACGATCATCATTTTCGTCAGCCAGCTGTATAATACGATTACTTCCGTCTGAATTATTTCCAGCGCCAATGAAACTCATTCCCATACGCATGCTACCAAACATGGAGCGATCTTTCAAATATTTGCCACTAGGCCAGTACCCAATTTCCTGCCGACAACTATCCTGTGAAAATCCGGTCTGATTTGAGCGTTTAAGAAGGTTGGGTAAATCCTTTTCGTAAGCATCGATCACTCCTTTTGCGATATCAATAAACTGCTTTTGATAATTGACATTATCCATACTCCAGCCTGTTGTGACAATAATTGCTTCGATTTCGTACATATCGGCATGCACCAAGAGACGAATCAGCGATTCATGGTCATCCGGTTCCCATGTCGAAATGTCTGTGAGCACAACTAAGCGTGGTTTAAGCGGCGCTGCGTCGGAAGTTATGTTTTGTTTTTGTTGAGCGTACAATGATTGCGAAACGAGTACCAATAAAAAAGGGATTAGAGAAAATTTAGTTTTCATTTCCTTAGGGTTATATAAAAGGTTATTATTATTGCTGCTAACAAATGTATTCGAATAAAAATCCCCTGAATATTCTCTCTAGCAAAATACCAAGAGACACTTTTATAAAATTTGACGTCGAATCTTGAATATTCTCTCTTTATCACAAATGATCAATGCTTCAGAATCTGTTTTGGAATTTCCTGCTTCTCAATGCTCGGACCGTCAAATTGAACTTTTAATGCTTCTCCTCCTTCATTTTCAAAGAAGTGAACCTTAATTTTGTGCAATCCTTTTTCAAGTCCGATTTGTCCTCCAATTTCTATCACAGCATGTTGTCCATCATTATCAACTATGAGAGTATCATCGATCCACAAACGTGTGCCATCATCAGAACTGCAATAAAAGGTGTATATACCTTCTTTTGAAATATCAATATATCCATCAAAAGTTAACCCAAAATGATCCAATTGCCTTAATGCACTCATCTTTATTTCGGAAACAATTTTAGATTCAACCGCATTCAACTTGTCAAAATCAGGTAATTTTCCCCATTGACCTTCATAATAATTATATTGGATCCTAGGAGATACATTCTCATTTTCAACAACCGGAGAAAGCAATTTATTTGTGAATTGCATAGATACAACATCACTCTGCTCTGATTTTTTATTGAATGAAACAGCTTTGAGTAATATTGCATTTGTTATTTTGATTGGTTTCTTATATAGCAATGATTCTTTGGTTGGCGTGGAACCATCCAAAGTATATCGAATTTCCAAATTATCAGATGTATATAATTTTATATCAGCTGATTTATAAAAAAAGCCTGAAAGAGCCGCTATTTTCACAGGAGCAATAGGAAAATTATACCCTGTTTTTTGAACACGAAGCGCTTGATAGGGTTTTCCTGGCAAGTCAATTGAACATTCGCCGCTATATTCACCCTCTATTTTTTTAATTGTCATTTCCCAAGCATCTATCAATTCGATCTGAAAATTAATATTTTTTGGTAGATTCAACTTCCATTTATTAGGCGTATCAGTTCCAAAATAATAGAGATAATATTCTCCAACCTTACCTCCCGAATAATCATCGATTGGATCAATCCCATCTTCAAGACCAGCTTCCAAAACACTTTTAAAAAACGCTATTCTCGATGGACTTTCACCATACAGGACACCGCCTTTTGACCACCAAAGAATATCTTCAGGATGTTTATATGTTTCACTATGACCGACATAACAACCTCTTATTGTACCTAACCAAAACTTGTGAACCATTTCCTGTGCTGATTGATTTCCCCAGCCTTCATTAATGTTTCCTTCGTATCGACATTCATCAAATATTACAGGTTTTTGATATTGCGCTCTCCACTCTGCACCTTTATCTAAGGAAGAACTTTGTAAGCTTGCATGAGATACCCAGGGGAGAGTATGATCATAAAGTATGGCTCCATTATGAATACTTGCCAAATGGCTATATGGATCATTCTCTACGATAACTTTATAGATATGATGCCAATCAAGCATTTTTTTGTCCGCCATAAAATCAAACTCATTTGCCAGCGACCACCACACATTGCGATATGAGGAAAAACGAGCAATGACATACTTCAGATAGTACTCGTCGACTTCAGAACCCATCGATTGATAACCCCATCGATCATAGGGATGAAACAGAATAATATCAGCTTCAATACCAAGGTTCAACAGATCCAGGATTCTGGATTCAAAATGCTGAAAAAATTCGGGATTAAATTTTGTAAAATCATTCTTCCCTTTTTCATCACGCGGAAATGGATAAAAAGGAGGTTCATTTTTATTATAAACATAATCTTTAGGGAAGACACACATTCTTATTTTATTAAAGGGAGATTTCTTTAAAGTCTTCAGGGTATGGAGTTGTAACTCTTCTGTTTGATGCACCCAGGCGTAACAAGTGGTTCCCACTTGCCAATAAGGAGTTCCATCTCCATAACCAAAATGATATTTATTACGGACTTTTACAGGCCCATGATTATCATGAGAAGGTGCAATACAATTAAAGGTTCCAGTAACATTATCAAGTATTTTTACATTACTTTTAGTATTATAATTCCAAACACCAATTTTAGTCGGCATAAATCTGACTTTATACCTACCATTCCCATCATAAAAGCCCGTCACAATAATGATATTTTCTTCATTGGTAAACGCAGCACTGATTTTCACCTCATTGAAAGGATTTCCAGATTTTGGACCATCTAAAGTAATTTCAAAACGATCCCACTTTTCAACTGAGGGAACTTCGGCAAAGAGTGTAAATGATACTAAACAAAGTAAAATAGAAATGATAGATTTCATAAAAACTCCTTTTGTTTAAACACTCAATATTTGAGTTACATGTGCTACAGCCAATTTATAGTGATGAACGTATATGAGGGACGCACGTTACTTCAATAGCAACGTCTTCTTTATGTCCATAAAATTTTCTGCTTTCATTTGATACAGATAGAGTCCACTTGATAAACCGCTTCCATCAAAGGTTGCCGTATAATCACCCGGTTGCCGAAAACCTTCGAACAAAGTTTTAACTTCCTGTCCGAGACTATTATAGACTTTAAGAGTAATGTAGCTGCTCTTTGGAAGCGAGTATTTAATCTTAGTCTCAGGATTAAATGGATTGGGATAATTCTGTTCCAATTCAAAACTATTAGAACGTTGGCCGGAACGTGATTCTCCGACGGATGTTACAGGCAGCATCCAGTCCGCGCGAAGGGCGAACTCAGCTTGGTATTGAGACTCCCACTTGTGGACACTCAACGGACCTGGCCCATCAACCCAATGATTGGTAATACCTGAGCGGACATATTGCCCGCCCCAGCTTTCTTGTGTTGGATATTCGGGGTTGTTCATTCCATGCGTTGCACTTACCAGGTACAGGAATGAAGGCGAGTCACCCTCTTTCATTCCATCTACGCCCATTGCCGCCGGCGGGTAAACAGCGCCTAACGGTCCATGGTTTTGGCGAATGTACGTATTGAGCCACCTCAGGTTCCCCAGCATATCACTTGAGCCGCCGAACATGCCCTGCCAAGTCGACGCAGAATAGATTATGAACAGATCCGGAAAATTATTGAACAGCCAATCTATCGTGTCATCCTGATGCGCTATTTGATAGATACGAATCTTGCTGAGGAATTTCTGAAGATCGGCAGCATTACGCGTAATCTGTACCTTCCAGATAGCTTGAGCCAAATTGCTGCAATCGCCCCAGAAACAAAACCATACTGGTCGTGGATCGGGCTTGTCGACGATACTGATAATCGAGTCAGAAGCCTGACTATTTTTGCCGGAACCGATATTATTGCTGACCGATTTGCCCCAGGTGCCTGAGCGACCTTGGAAGGTTACCGAACGTAAATAGTCGGGTGTTGGATAACGGGAATCATGGTTTTTAAGGTTCACATATACCGAATCGTATCGGTCCAGTATGTCAAGTATGTTTTGTTTCTTAGCTATGTTGGCAAAGGTGGCTGACGAAGCTATCAATCCCTCTACGTCGAAGTCATTTGTGTAAAGCAGGAAGCGTACCATCTCCTGCACATCATCCGGGTCACTGGTATGATCTGCCGCGCAGCCACTCATGCAGACGTCCAATGGCGGAAAGTCCGACGATATAATCACGCGCAGTCTCGTAGAATCAGTCCCGGTGTTTGTGCCGGCTTCTAATTCTGAGCCAAAACTGGAGGACACAACCGTCATCACCAGAATCGTTACAAACAAAAAACTACATCTCATTTATCGACCTCTTCAATCATATCGTTTTCATACAACAACATTGACTAAATTGTTATGATGTTAATCTTAATTTATATTGTCTGTAAGCTTAGTGTCCTGGATTTTATATTCAAATATATATCTTCATCAGTATTCTATGGACAGATCCATCAGGATCAAAATTCGTGATAAATCCGTCCTTCAGCAATTGAATCATTTCATCAGCATAATTTTTATTGTCTGACTTTGTGTTGTCGTCTGCAAACGAGCGAAATATACACCGCTGGCTAAACCTTGTGCATGAAATTGTTCTTTGTACATTCCCGCCGATCTCATTCCATCCACCAACACTGAAACTTCTCTTCCATACACATCATAGATTTTCAACGTTGTATGACTGCTTCGTGCCAGCTGGAAGCTCAATATTGTAGTTGGATTGAACGGATTGGGATAATTTTGATATAATTCAAATTCCTTTAGCCGGGATGCATCGAGAGAATATCCATTAACGGATGTCAGTTCCCCGGTTAAATGGTTCAGATACACTTCGAGCATAGTATATCCACCCTGACCAAAATTATTGCGGTCTGCTGGATCGTTTGGATTGAGACTATGCGCAAGTTCCCAAGCATTCGGCATTCCGTCGTGATCATCATCAGCAGGAGCAGTCAAAGAGTTGAGTACTGGCCAGCCGCCTACTTCAGTTTGCGATTGAATAATACCGTTTGTTCCATATGTCGATGTTCCATTGGTCACTTCACTTATTATTCGGGTATCCGCTGCATCGCGTTTAGGCAGCGAGCAACCGACATCTGCAAGAACAGATTGATAAGCACTTTCAGCGGTTTGCTGGTTTATGGACATTGCCGGCCATGGCACATCGAGCTTTATATATGGAATATCTGCGCTTCCGCCTCCAGGGTTGACGCCACCGTTCCAGTTATCAGCGGTAACCGTGGCATTGCCCACCACGTCATTATCGGCAATATACCATTTGCCATAATCAGCGGCGCCATTGCGTGTAGAAGGATTAACAATACGGTGATTTACATTCGACGAAGTTCCCGGTCCCGGTTTATAATAATTGACCACCATATTAATATTGGTAAAACTGAAATTCGTATCGCCTTCCTGCTGTTTTTCACCACCATACGAACTATTGTAGCCCCAGTTGTAGATCACGTTATTCCTGTAATCGGAATTTTGGCTGCCGGAAGCCCAGCGGATACAACGGCTCACACAATTTGATATCAGGTTGTGATGGTAGGTGCTATAGTTTGATCCCCAAATCCCAGCAAACCCATGGCTGCCACCCCTATTGAGAGTTTCATACACCATACACCATTGAATAGTGACATTTTGTCCATGATAAAGCGACATCGTCTCATCGTCACCCCAACTTGCGCTCACATGATCAAGGATAATATTCTTATGATACCTCATTGACACTGCGTCAGCATCGGTCTGTATTTCGTCACCATACCTCACCCGGATATACCGTATAATCACCTCGTCGGCACCGATATTTAAAGTATATTTTCTTAAACAAATGCCATCTCCCGGCGCTGTTTGCCCTGCTATCGTGATGTAGGGATTAGAAATATTGAGATTACTGTTCAGAGTTATCGTACCCGATACCCTGAAAACAACGGTCCGTGGACCAGACTGGTTCACTGCATAGCGTAATGAACCGGGCAACCCATCATCATTCAGGTTTGTTACTTCGTATAACACGCCGCCACGGCCTCCGACAGTAATTTTTCCGTATCCTTCGGCAGTCGGAAATGCGGGCGGATGTAGGATGGTGCTCGAATCAACTGCAAGACCAGTGACCATGACCGATTGAGGAATCACTCCGCCGCCGGAAATTCCTACGGTATCGGCATAAGTTTTTATTAACGAAGGGGCGAATCGAACATAGACGGTATCTAAATTCAGTTTCGAACCGGAGTACGGTAGAGCAAGAGTTGAAGAAAACCCGGCCGTAAGAGTTGATGAAACTAAAAAACCAATCGGTGCGGTAATGCGGATGCTGTCGGTTTCAGGATTGAGATTTAAACCGGACAGAGTAACCAAGAGATCCTTTGATTCGCCCACTTTCACTCTATTAAAAGATAACGACCCAGGTGATACGACCATCGAAGGCAACCTCACTGAAGATGTCGTTCCTTTAACGGCCAATTGGCCAATGCCAAAATTTTTCCCACTCACTGCGCGAGTTGCCCACGGATAAAATCTTATGTAGAGTTGTTGTCCATCATTTACTGTAATATTCAACGTTGAAAAACTGTAGAAGAATGGAGTACTCCCGGGGGCCATGTTTGCTTGAAGCATGGTCTTCGTTGTAAATGTCGAATCTGTAGAATAATACGCATTTGCGTAAATATAGCTCGACCCAGTCCAGCCGGCATAGAACGATATGGATGTGACAGTAAAACTATATCCCGAAAGCGGAAGTAAACCGAATTGCACATAGCGATCATTCACTGGTCCGGTTTCTGATCCAACCCAAGTTCCATCATCATTGACTGCTACTTTTTGTCCAGTAATATTATTAGTTGTTGCATAACCCCTCACAACAAGATTTGATACAATTTCTGGATTGGACAGACTGTTTACATGACCACCTGCAATGGCACTTGAATCATTGGTCAATGCCCATTTCACGGAGTCAGTTTGTGCAAAACTTTTAGCCGTTAACACCAGCACAAGTACGCCAGCAAGGAGTAACAATTTGTTTTTCATATATCATCTCAAATTAGTTAGATACGACATCGTTCATTTGCCTTTGAGCAGTTTCATTATCTTTTATTTTGTTTGTTCCTTTGCCGGGGACGAACAAGCATGCATCCATCAAATGCTTCAATTTATGTTAAAATATTAATGCCCACCCGGATACACCATACCATGAAACCGAAATGGGCATTTACTATTTACCTGCAAGTACGTAAATGAAAATCCTTACTTCACAAGGACCATTTTCTTCACATCAACAAATTTACCAGCTTCAACTTTATAAAAATACACGCCCGAGCCTAAATGAGCAGCATTAAATGGCATTGTGTGTACGCCAGCCGCTTTGTATCCGGAGAAAACCGACGCAACCTCTTGTCCGAGAAGCGTAAACACTTTCACGGATACATTCGATGCTCTCGGGAGACTAAACCTGATACTCGTTGTCGGATTGAATGGATTGGGGAAATTCTGGTCTACAGAGAATTCTCTCGGCAAGCCAGATACGACATCATCAACAGCAGTACGGGGACCCCAGCGAGTGTCGCCTAAGACCAGTCCATCAGCACCCTTGGGAAGAGCAGCATTTTGGATTGTGAAATCTCCATTTGCTGTATCCTTAAATTGAGGATTCATACTAATAGTATCGGCAACAATATGGAGAGGTGTATTGCTATTTATAGCCGCTGCTGGGTTGGAAAGATCCCAGAAACACATATTGTTTATTATTGCTCCATTTGCCATACCTTTAAGACTTATTGCATTCTGATTTTGTTGCACTGCATGTGATTGATTTGCAATGATTGAATTTTTTACTGTCCACTGTTTTAGATTAGCTCCAGTGCCACCTTCACATAATAATACTTGTCTTTCATCTGTCTTAGTAATGTCGTTCCATGTTGTATGATCTATTACTGCTTCAGTTGTGTGATTTGCAAGGCCAGCGTTCCCCGGGCCACCAATTCTCAACCCATAGCTTCTAATTCTATAAAAAGTTGAATTCTTTATAGAAAGATAGTCGACTGCAGCGGCCTTAAAATGTATCGTTGTTTTACTATCATGCATAATCGTATTATTAACAATAACAGAGTCGGTATAAGAATATTTAGAACCGGCACCTTCAATGACAGTATTTGTCAGATGGTGAATTTCACAGTCGTCAACTATTATATATCCAAAATGCATTGTATCAGTATTCGCAGTACCGGTAAAAACACATTGCACTAAATGGGCAACTGAATCAGTGCCGTCAAATTCTATTCCTTTTACTTTTAACGATGCGCCGTTGTACAGCAGGAAGAAGTTCCGTGTACCCCCCGGTGTCGTCAGTGTCACTTTCGGCATTGTTTGAGATACATTTGCCCTTCCAAGCAACATAATTTTTCTTGCTTTCAACGAGTCGAGTAGAAACTGAATATTTTCAGTATACAATCCGCCGGGTGACAGCTGCAACACGGCACCGTCACTTGCAGCGGCGAGAGCGGCAGATAACGTACCGTCGCCAGGGAGTACTGCCGTTTGCGAGTACGCTAACCCACAAAAGATGACAGTAAGAAGAAGTAGAAATAATTGTTTCATGTGATACCTCTTTTTATTGAATGAGAGATTAGTTAGTTAAATATTTTGGGAATAAATTGTAAAGAATCCTGTGGCAAGACCGCCGTAAGTTCTCGCAGTTCATTAAATATATACGTTCATCATCAAAGCCCTTGAAAAAGTACAGCAGTATTATTTCATCGTTAGAATGCTGCCAATTGAATAAGATATACTTGCAGAAATCGTATTTGAGCTAAGAATATTTATGTTTGAATTATCCTGCCATACGTCTATGTATTTACGTTCGAAGAATTCGTAAGCAGCATTCAAGCGCAGTCTGGGTGTAATATCTACACCCACGCCGACAGAGTAAGCAATATAGGAAACCGGAGCGCCTGTAAATGCAGAATACTGCGTTTGAAATACTTCGTTTGCACGACGATAACCCAGGTATAATGACACTGTTTCAACTGGGTTCCATGCAAAACCAAAATGGACAGAGGTTCCGTCTAACCATGGATTTGTTGTATCCCCTGTGGCCTTATTTATTAATTCTGCAGAATGATACGGCAGATATTCTACCTCAGCGGAAATAAAAACATTTTCCCGTAATTTTATGCCAATACCGATATTTCCGTGAACCGGCAGATTCATATCCGTTGAAAAACTTAAGTCTGTTGTACTACTGCTTGCAGAAAAAAGCTTTGTCTTCGTCGTATCAGATACGACTTGACCGGAGAATTTTCTCGAGATGGTCGTAGGAAGCGTAACGGCTAAACCGACGGTAACATTCTTACCACGATAAACCATACTCATGGACGCATCAAATCCATCATAATCCGACGAACCAACCACCTTTTTTGTATAGACAGCTGAATCCAAGCGTAAACAAGCCGACCGCACAAAATTCAAGTATTTATAGGCACCATCTGCAGAATAAAACCAGAACACACCTCGGCCAAGACTGCCGTCTAAATCATTCGTACTGCCGCCAATAATCCGTGCGCTTAAACCGGCGGAAAAATTATCGGCAATATTAACGGAAGCCGCACCGCCATAACCATAAAGATTTCCTTCACGATTATGTATTGTCTGCATCCAATCAAAACGGCGAACAGAATCACCCCTTACTTTGCCTTCTCCAATACTAATCAAGTCATACGTAGGTGTTAAATGGTTATTATTCTGATAATAATAATCCATGTTTGCATATTCCGAATAACCGAGGCCTGCCGAAATCTTTATGCCTGCGATAATAAAAGGAACGCCAACAAAAATATTCGGAATGAGTTTCACATCTCTCTTATGTCTCCAGTTCGGTCCAATATTATCATAAGCACCCCATAATGTATCACCAGCAAATTCCCCCGTTGGAACATTATCGACAGATGGTAGCTTAACTCCGACCAAAGTCCCATCCATTATAAGCGAAAAAAGGCCGTAAGCATTGAGCGGCGTCCATTGCTGTGTTTGTTCTGAATTAGACCATACCTTCGTAGAGCTTACCGAAATGGTAGGCCCATCTAATGTCGTCATACTCGCCGGATTAGCAAACATCAATGAAATATCTCGTTGAAGCGATAGTGTCACACCACCCATCGCTTTGGACATAATTGAAGGATTCGATGAATGATTTAATCCCTCCATCGTCAAAGGGACATTATACCCTTGCGCGAACAGACCATACACCAAACCAATGCTCAACACAAAAGCACTTATAGATATTCGTTTAAATTTTATCATTGTATTCCGACTCCTAAGGTGATACGATGTGCATTGCCTGTAAAATCACTGATCATTTCATTCAAAGCACCATAACTGTAATCAAGAGTGAGATCCATATTGCCTACTCTCTGACGAACTCCACCGCCCAATACCAACCCCTCTGTAACATAATTAATCTTATAACCGGCGCGAAGTGCGAACGTATTAGCAAATTCATATTCAATACCAAGATGTTCCTGTTGAGGACCATCATTGGCAAGGAATAAATCAAACACAATACCCAACCGGTGATCCGGTATGTTTAACAGCAAACTGTTAGGCCCAATTAGATCTGCTGCAACACCTAAACGGAAGGATAATGGTGCCGGATATGTATGCTCTAACGTGTCTGATTTATACTTTACATTTGGACCAAAATTTTGCGCACTTACCCCGATTTGGATATTCCGAAAGCCGGTATTGTATCGAATTCCAGCATCAATGAGAAATGCACCTCTCTTAGCATCAACAGCGTAAGAATTTACAATATTACCATCACCATCCGTGCTATGCACAACAATTTGTTTTTCATCATATAATGATTCGTAAGCATATTTAGCAGTTAGTCCAAAGGAAAATTTTTCTGTCATTTTCTTTGCATAAGACAATCCAATAACATAATTATAAGGTTTAAAAGTTTTGCCTGTTAAGAATGGTTCAACTTGACCGGGATAGACCGTTAAACCGTGTGCCACAGTCTCATCAAAATCTCCATAATCAACAAACTGCACCTGGAGTCCAACATTGCCAAAGTTACCCAATGGTATTGCGTATGCTAAATCGTACAACTTCGCATCAAAAATCCAATCAATATATGTTAAGGAAAGTTCTTGCTTATCTGTCCATGCTAAACCGGCTGGATTCCAGAAAAGCGCTTCCGCCCCTGATGCAACCGCTACGTAGGCATCACCCAGCGCTGTTGCACGCGCACACGGCATCACCTTTAAAAATTGCATCGATGATATTCCAGCCTTTTCTTGCGCGAATACATTAGCCGCCGCAAGAACTAACGCAGTAAGTATTAAAAAGCAATTCCTCATTGTTTTCATCGTCCAAAGTTCCTTTATCAATGTATAACGACAAATTTATTCCACGCTTTTTTACCTGTCTTATTATCCACCACAGTAAAATAATACACTCCCGATGCAATCGTCCTTAAACTCTCCGACCGTAGATCCCAACGAACATTAGCATATTTTCCATAACCAGGTGCGGCGTTAACTGTACGAATCGTCTTGATGAGTTGCCCACTGAATGAAAACACCTTTACTGTTGCATCATTTGGTAATCCGAAAAATTGAATGAACGTTGAACCTATTTCTTCACCCGGCATTCCAGACACCAAAGTGCATGGATTGGGAACCGCATATACTTTTTCCATCACTGATTTGTATAGTACGTTCGCCTGCTGAGTGATAATATTTGTTAAAGCGCTTTTTTTTCCAAGTGAATCAACAGCGACTAAAGCATAAACATAATTTCCACTTAATTTTGCCGTAACATCTATAAACTCATATAGCGCTTCACCTGGTTTCCAATACCGGCTGTCCCGTCTTCCTACACTGTCTAAAATAGTCCAAGGCCCAAGTTTCGATGTCGAACGCAATACTTGATAGTATTTTGCACTTGAATTTATATATGGGCGAAAACTACTGGGAATAGAATCTACAGCGCCATTCCATTGCAAACCAGAAACAATAACCTCACTAGTAACACCTTTAAGGACAGGGGCTGGTATTGGTATTTTTACTGCCGCATTCCATCCACCGGGACGAGAAGTGACTGCTGATGGTGATGGAGCCGGGGTAAATCCGGCAGGCACCCATCCGCCTGATGGTTCATATTGCGAGGTATCATATTTTATTACTGAAGTATTGCCTTTGTACATTTGGATGCATCTATCTGCAAAATCACGAATAGAAACAACATTTGTATCGTAAATATATGCCGGTAAACCATACGTAGGAATGTAGGTGTTGCCCATAAAACCTGTAGCTGAAATTGTCGCATTGTTGGATGATGGGATTTGTGGCAGGTTTGGATATGTAATTAAGCTATCCCAGCTTGCAACAGGACGAAAGAGATTGACATTTGCGTTCGTTTCATCTGAACCGCCATAATCATAATATTTTGAATCCCATTTGCGGCCCGGTCCAAAGCCGGCAACATCTGCGAACACTACATGAAACGCGTCATCAGGTGCAAGTTTATAAGGACCCATCACAAGATGACGCACACCCGGATTTGCAAATACATAATTGTTACCCGATCTAAAACCACGTCCATACCAATAAGACGCTTTGCTTTGATCATTGCCATAACATGTTAACAATGCAACCGAATCTACGGCTGCCGAATTGCGAGGATTCCATGTTGCATTCCTGACACCTTTAGATCCTTGGAGAAGGTTTGTAACTTTAGTCGGATACAAATTACCCGACGAGGAATTAAGGTTCCATGGTTGTTTAAATTTACCGTTGCCATCATAAACAATGAGCTCTTCTTGGTTTGTTATATTGATTGCATTGATAAAGCGCGTCTCTGCAATGGGCATTAAATGATCGTAGTCATAATACAATAGAATATATCCTACAGCCGCCGGAGACATTAATCCGCCGCCATTCGTTCCACTTGAAGCCCATGCGGCGTAATTATTCGGAAAAGGCCTGCCATCGGGTGCATGAACATATTGCATATACCGTTTCAAATCAATTCGTCCAATTTGAAGAGAATAGGGATTGCTCCAAGTGTTATTTATTCTATTCCCATAAACATACGACGGGTAGTAACTTTCAGCAAAGTTTACGGAGATATCGAACAGGGTGTCTGTCGCATGTGTCGGAGATACTCCGGCAGCATACTTAAATCGCTCTCCTGTATTTTTAAATTCATAGTCATGGATAATAAAACTATCATATCCCCGATAACTCCATGCGCGGCTCGTACGGGTAATCGTGATACCATACGGAGTATAAGTAGAAGTGACAATTTTTTCTTCGGCTTCATTAGGATCGTAACTTAAGTTCCATGTTCCATCGCTATTCAAAGGATAATTTGTTGTTTTTAAAGCAACGCCAGGCCAGTGATGAAGTCCTTCGCCACTGCGATAATCACCAGCACCTCCGATACCCAAAACACCAACCATGTCTAATCCAGCTGCTCCATTTACTGCATCATAAATCAGGTAATCTGCACGGTTTGCTGTGGTACCGGTATCGCACAATAACATCAATCCTGCGCCGCTAGAATTATAATACCAATAATCTTTATTGTCATACCTGAAATAAGAGTTTCCCGGCCATTCTAATGCTTTGTGGAGCGAATCTCCTGAATAGGATGTTCGAAATAAATTATACTGAACGCCAAGCGCACCAGTATTATAAACCGATTGATGCAATAATCCCCTGGTAAGTGTTTGCCATGCTTCTTGTTGTGCACACACTTGAGACCACATCAGAGCGGTAAAAATTAGAATTGAGAGAATCGATTTTTTCATAATATCTTCTTCCTGCGCTTAATATGATTAGAATTCTATACTCAAACCAAACCAGTAAGAACGGGGTTGATTTGTCCAGAGAACAAATGACTGATCAGTACCAATTCCATCTTGAATACCAGTGTTTGTGCTGTTATACAATAAACCATCTGGTGCAGCGAAAGGTTTGGTCATATACATCAAGGTGGCACTATTGGGCTCTGCAGTAGCACTTGATCGAAATATATAATTATAATTCCATATTCTATCATTAAACAAATTGAAAATCTCAGCATACACAGTCAGAGTTGTTCCAAAAATATTTTTTATTCTCTTCGATATTTTCATATCTGTATTATACTCGTCCGGTGTGCGATTGTTCATGATTTCATGACCATAAGAATATGGTCTGCCGCTTGAATATGTTGAATTTAATGACAAAGAAATGTCACTCAGCGGACGAGTACCGCCAATTTTGAATCCAAAATCCTCAGATGTAATATAACTGAGGTTGAGTATAAGATTATGTGTTCGGTCATAGTCTAAGGGAATTTCCTGATCCGGCAGACCGCCATTCCTGGAATTATCACTTAAAGTAATTTGACCTCCCGTAACAACCTTCGAATAAGTAAATAGTGTGGCCGTAGGACTTGCACTTGAACCCGTATTAACGCCATATGTGTAGTCGAGTGAGCCGTTAAAATTACTGTTACGTTTTTTAAGCGAGACATGGAAGCCTCGAATATCCGCATAATCTAAATTCATGTAAGTGTAATAACCGCCACTACCTAAAGGATCATTATTGGGATATTGCCGAAAATAGACTTGCCTAATCAAATCAGAAACATTTTTGTAATACGCACTTATATCGAGCGTAAATCCATCGCCAAATCCGTTCATAATACCAATATCGTAGGAGTTAGTTACTTGCGGTTCCAGATTCGGATTAGGAACTGTTATCGTATTTGTACCCGATCCTTTTTGCAGCATATATTGTATAGCCGGACGTTGTATATAAGAACCATAATTAACGTGAAATACTGTGTTAACAGATACTGGGAATGAAAATCCGACACGCGGCTGCAAGCGAGCTTTTATCGGTGTCTCTTTATTCATTGTATAAGCAGAATCAGGAGAAAACAAACCGTAATTAGCACGTATCGCCCAACCATCTAAACGTAAACCAACAGTAGCTATCATTCCTTCAAATTCCATTTTATCCTGTGCATATATGCTCAATTCGATCGGTTTTGCATAATACTTAGTCGTACTCGTCCAATCATGTATCATGGAACCAGCAGACCGATTGTCTACATCAATAAAATATGCGTTTGCTTGAATACCTGCATTTATATAATGAGTAGTGGTTACCTGGCTGGAGAGAGAAGCATCAAGCGAAACCGTTTGTGTCTTTTGGTCTCCAAATACTGCCTCAGCAATAGCTGAATACCCGGCAGGAGCTCCTGCTGGCCGAGCTAACCAAGCAGTACTCAAAATCTGATTTGCCCGCATGGTATCAGGAATACAATTCCGCGAACCCGTTTGGTTTCTCGTGGACAACCCGTTTAATTTTATTTCATAAAATGTATTCTTGCTTACTGTTTTTGCAAAACGCAATCCCAACTGTCCATTTGTTGATTTCTGATATTGATTGCCAGTAAACATGCTGTAGAGGAAATTGAAATAGTCGCCGGTGGAACTAGTGCTAATTCGTTGCTGATTATTGTGTGAATATGAACCACTTACACGCAACGATCCACCATTGCCAGCATCCATCACCATGTTTCCCATCACGAGGTTGCTCTCATCAGGTTCCTCGGTTGCCAACACCGGCCAACTTATTTTTGTGTTTGCCGCAATAAACATGCGAACCGTCTCACTTAATGGCCCGCCTGTCGAAATTTCGACCGAATAATCCGGCTTATTTCCGTAGGATCTATTTGTATTATTAAACGACTGTTTGTTTAAAAGAATTGCTACTTGCGCTAACTGAGCAGTATCCCTAAGAAGTCTCATACCAGATCCGGTTGCGCGTGAATAACCATAATTTTTATCCACCAAACCATCAGAAACCCATAGAGTATATCTACTAGGATCCAAAAAAATCTTTAAATACGGATTTGCATTTTCATCCCATGGACTCGCTCCAAAATGTTTTTTACTGGGACCTCTTAAACGCACATCGGCAAAACTGTGCCATTTATCCGATTTACCTTCTTTCATAGAGATATTCACAACACCGGATTGCGTGTTCCCATATTGAGATCCAAAACCGCTTGTGACAACTTCCACTTCTTCAACTGCACTCATAATAGGATCAATGGAGCTCGAATTATCCAGCGGGTTAATGATTCCCATACCTTGCATCGTATAAAGGACCTCACCACTTCTTCCTCCGCGAAAGTGGCCATCCGACACATCTGCTGCAAGCCCGAGAATATCACTGACATTGCGCATGCCGGCAATTTGTTGTACATCTTCCGTACGAACAATCATACTTGTTGAAGCTTTTTCCCGTTCCACATCCGGGCGCGTTGCCTCAATCGTTACGGCTTCCGTTTCAAGCGTTGTACCTTTCAGCTTAAAAGCGGCATCTGTCGTGCGGGCCGAGTTCACTATCACATCACGATGAACCACTTTCGTATATCCTATCAACGATGCCTGGAGATCATACTTGCCCGCTGGAATATTGAGGATGAAGAAATTACCCTCTATATCTGTTGCAGCTCCAAGGCTGGTGCCTAACACGATAATATTTGCACCAATAAGTGGTTCACCGTTTTGAGCATCAGTTACAACGCCCGAGATCTTACCGACGTTCTGAGCAAAGAGTGCGGTGAAAGTGAATAAAAGCAACGTACTAACATACCACGCACGCTGAATAATATGATTGGTCATTTGAGCTCCTTGTTACCTATACGATAAAGATGTGTTTGTACTTGTGAGCATTACTCATTGCCTTTTTATCCTGCCGTCAGAGACATCTCTGCATTTATTTAAATTTCTTTGAGAAAACCTAAAACGTACTTTCGTCGAAGGTTTTGAGGAAACAATTCCTCTCATTGCACTTACCATTGCAAGAATGAAGTTGCTCGCCCGGACAAAGAGATTTCTCTATTTGCATATCTTATGAATCACACACGCAACATTTACTCTGTAATGACACTATCTCCTTTGTGAAAAAATATTCACTGCAAATTGCACCTCGATGTTTTCCTTCAGGCTCAAGGTCATACCAGAGACGATAAACCTCTGATACGATCTAAGAAACGCGTTGTAATAAATTACCGTGAGAAAATATTTTTGTGTAATCCCTTATTCTTCGTTTAGCTTATGATACATGCCATCATTACTTTCGTCTGCCGTTATATTGCAACAAATACACTTATTATTATTTTTTATATATTACGATAGACAATAAATATATCTTCGTTTATTGTCTATTTAGAATATATTAAATAGTAATCGGAAGTCAAATGAAAAATAAATAAATATTACGACTTCGAAAATGTTATGAAGTGTGATTTTTAAGTAAAATAAGCGGTTTTACAGGATAATGAGGTTGATAGTTATAATATTGAACAGTGATCAAAGATGCATGATAGAGTTAAAAATGTCTGGGGAAAGGTACACAGCAAGAAGAAATAATCCTCAAGGTCTTATAGCACGAGTCATTCGCATCTGATTTTCTATCTCAAGGCTTCATTTCATCAACTCCATGCGAGAATTTTTCACGCGGAAGGTCCGCAGCGGATCGCCAGTTTTATTCTCGACACGGACGTTTTCGAACAAGATGTTCTCTGCGTCGGTTACCGTAACACCGAACTGTGAATTAATGGAAACATTTTTTAGCGTGAGATCACGGAGAGGCATTTCCGGCAGACCCTGCAGTACGATGGCCGATTGTGCTCCGCGGCAAATTACATTTTCGATATGAATATCGTGAAACAGCGGTGTCTCTTCTGTCACCGGAGGAAAACTGATATCAGCGGCAACGCCAGTGATATCCAGCGGAGCTTTCCCTCCATAATAGAGATTGAAGTTTATCGCGTCGCCGGGGATATCCATCATCCGGATATTCGAGATAAATATTTTTTCTACTACACCACCACGTCCGCGCGTGCTTTTAAATCGAAGACCAATGTCCGTTCCAATAAAAGTACAATTATTCACACGTACATTGCGTACATTACCGGACATCTCGCTGCCTATAGTGAATCCTCCATGAGCATGATAGACAATGCAATTTTCAATAAGCACATCCTCGGTCGGAACTCCAATACGTCGACCCGGTGCATCTTTACCGGACTTAAGACAGATACCATCATCACCGACGTCAAACATGCAGCCACGAATGACTGCACGACGACACGATTCAATATCCACTGCGTCGCTATTTTGCGCGGATGGCGAATTGCGGACCTGAACGTTGAGGAGGGTGACATCTTCGCACAGTACAGGATTGATGGTCCAATTCGGCGGATTTTGAAACGTGACGCCTTCAATGAATACTTTTTTGCAGTTGATGAGCCGCAGCATTTTGGGACGCAGAAATAGATGATACGGTTCGTACTCTTCCGGTTTCAAAGATCCTCTTCTCTGTAATTCAGCAACCTTCTTTTCTCCCTCCATCGCAGACTCGCTCGGCCACCATGCATCTCCCTGTTTGTTCAGCATTCCGCCGGATTTAATAAGGGATTTCCATTCGGATTCCGTCAACTTTGACTTTCTTATCATCCGCCATGCATCACCGCCTCCATCAATTATTCCTTCACCTGTGATCGCGACATTTTCGAGGTTTTCACCGGAAATTGGCGATTTTGAATCCACTTCCTTTTCACCCTTCATGCTGATGACCGTTAATGGATACAGCGTGTAGTCTCGACTGAATTGAATGAGCGCACCGGCTTCGAGATGCAGGCACACATTACTTCGCATTTGAATGGGGCCGGTGAGCCATATACCGGGAGGAATGACCAACCGGCCGCCTCCTCTGCCAGAAAGGTCTTCGAGAGCTTTCGAAAATGACTCCGTGTTCAACGTAAGACCATCACCAATAGCTCCGAAATCTGCAAGATCCAAATCAAGTTGAGGGAATGTCGGAACTGCTACCTGCGGTGATGTACTTTGTGAAGGAGAAATGTATCCAATATCCTTCTTTTGCTCAGTATTTTTGCCCTGACCAAGGATTCCTGAAAAAAGAAAGCAGGACATGATTAGAAGGATTATTCCACGGTTCATTTGTTTCATAAGAATCTTTTCGGTCATGTGGTATGCAATTATTATACTTACGACTTCACCTACATCTATCAATACAGAGGATAATCATAACATTTAATAAAATCCCCAATTCTTTCAGGCGTTCTTTTTCTCTTTTCATAGTTGAACGGACATTCTATGGATTACGAGGCCACTCACTTTTTAAAAGATAGTGAAAGGCACTATTGAGCGAATTCTTTCTGGCCTTTTGCACGTCCAGTGAGTCGTTGTGCAATAAGCGAATCATTTCTGCACCGGCATAAAGTACCGGACCATAACCGTGCGTTGCGTAAATGCTTTTACCGCGATGGTAGTAGTAGGTATTGTCGTGCGCGAATGTGGTCGCTTCGCATGTACCATCCACGGCGCCGTTTTCAAGCACACGCGTTTTGACGGCATTCCAGCCTGTGAGTGG
>RPQN01000040.1 GCA_003819715.1 Ignavibacteriota bacterium
ACTTTTTTGTCATAGCAACTCCAGGATGAATTGAAAAAAGAGAAATGGTTCAAGAGGGCAGTGTCATTGGATTCCAGCTTCTTTGAGGTATGGAATGTAATGCCGATCAATGCCGAGGATATGTGAAGAATACCACCTTTTTAAGTATCTGAGGAGTTCCAACCGGTTGTCCTGGTTCCCATCTTTTGCCTTAAGGGAAAGCTCCAGGGTCTTCATGATAAAATCTATATGATCAAGAACGTGCATTTTCATATCCGGCACATTCGCCTGCACAAGATACCGCTCTTCCGTTGCAAAATGGATATAAGCATGATGGATCAACGTGGATATCGTCTCTGATGCTTTCTGAGCATCATATTGGTCGTGCATACTTAAGAGGAGACGGTTAATGATCCGCAGCATATTCTGGTGCTGTTCGTCAAGTTCTTTTACTCCAACGGTGTATTCGTCCTGCCACTCTAATGGTGTGTACATGGTGACCGTCTCTTGTGTTTCTATTTGAATCCCTTTGTTTTAAAAAAGATTTCTAAATCGCGGTCGGTCCCTAAAATATGAGCAAGGTACCATTCTTTCAGGAATACGAGCGTTTTATTTTCAATATCAGGCTTTTTGTTCTGGACCTCCCGGACATACTGCAATACTTGTGCAATAAAGAGATTGTGTTCGCGTTGATGCTCTTCAAATTTCGGATACTGCGCTTCCTGCATATAGCGTTCTTCTGTGGAAAAGTGGACCTGAGCGTACTCCGCAAATTTATTCAAGGTTAAAAAGAAATATTTTCCATCCGGTTCAACCATCCTCGACGTGAAGAGTTTGCTGATGATATCAAACAGTCCCCGGTGTTGATTATCGATTTCCTTGACGCCGATATTATAGGTGTCATTCCATTCCAGAAATTGCATGACCCTTATCCTTTCTCCTCCGCTCGAATAAAATGCGGTAAAACAAAAGGAATGGGCAGGCTGATCTCAACGAATCCGGAGTACGTTCCGTTGTCATACCAGGGTGTCTGGTAAATAAGCTTTTTTATTCCATGTTTTTCGATCGAATAAATATTCTGCTTCTGCAATTTCAACATTTCCGCCAGATGCGATCGTGCCGGCTCAGGATGGCAATCGAACAGGTTCTTACCAACGAGTTCTCTGCCGCCGTCTTCTTTAAATGATTCGACGGCTTGATCATTCATATCAAGAATAATGCCCTGGGTATCGCAAACGATGATCGCCCCGGGAAAGGATTTGATCCACGGATGGTTCATAGCGTTTCCTTTACCATTTCATCTTTTCACGGAATGCGAGTATTTGCTGTACATGTGTCTCTCCATGCCTGGAATAGGTTTTGAGAACATCGTCGAGGGAGACTTTGCCGTTTTCAAGATGTATCCCATCACGGGTCCAGTGAGCTTCTGACATCGAATTGAGAAAGAGCATCCAGCGCTCATGTAATCCTTTGAGAAGAGCGATCGTCGGCTCCAGTCGTCCATTCTTGCAATCCGCTAGGAGAGCCCATCCATCCTGCTGGTACGGTTTGAGAATAGGTTTTTCTTCGGTGACAATAAGCTTCATCCGTGTATACGCATTGAGGTTGGCATCGGCAATGTGATGGGCGATCTGCCGGGCGGTCCATTTTCCATCGCCGGTCGGGGTGTCCAACTGAGTGTCGGTCAATCCCTTGACCGCGGTTTCCAGCTTTGCCGGCAGTTGTTGGATCTTTTGAATATAGTCATTTCGCTCTGTAAGTGTCAGCATGATATTCCTTTCACATGAGTTATGGTCGAAAAAGGCCTTTTTGATTTGACCCGAGAAGTCCGGCATGGTATGAACGCCAATCGACGGCGGAAAGTTGCCTCGCGAGTGCAGGGGTTATAATTTTGTACTTTCGTTGATCATCCAATCGATCGGCAATGGTATCCATGACGTTGTCGTTCACCAGCCATCCGAGTTTGTCGAATTTTGAGAGGTGGAGCGGGGCGGTATAACCGACAAGCGTTTTTTCCCTGGCGATATTATAGTACGATTCAAAATAGGACATCACCAATTCGTGCAAATCGCGGTAGACCGGTTCGCGATATCGTAATCCCGTAAAATTCGACTTCGCGACAGCACCCCAGTACTTCTTGCGGCGGAATACAGCGAGGATATGGTCATCGTCGCGTTTATTAGGCAGCATATCCACGAGTACCGGGGGATATCCGATTCTGCGCAATGCCGAGGCTGCAAAAACAGCGCCGTCATAACAATGCGCCTTACGGTCCTTCAAGACACTCCGGGGGCTCCGGTAACGTCCTTCGCTGCTGTAGGGGAGGGAATCGAGAAATTCCTGAATTTTAAACGGGGATGTCAGTTTCGAATATATCTTGAGTTCTTGGGTTGTCAGGTTCATGCGTCTGTGATTGGTTGTGACTATTTCTTTTAAATAAAGTAAATCAGACTTGAGTAAAACGCAAGAAAGAAAGTTAAAACAATCGATTGGCAAGAATGGGAATGAGGAAATACGCCCAGCTCATACCGGCAAAGGTCAGTCCGGCAAGAGCAATCACCGCCCAGAATACCATCATCAGTTCGCCGTCTTTCTTCTTCGCATTCTTTACCGCAAAATAAATCGCGCATCCGCCGACCAGAAAAGCGATGGCAGAGAGGATTCCAAAGACCATGAGAAGTAAATTGTCCGGCATGATTATCTTAATATACCAAATGACGGCGGTGAATGCAAAAAAGAGCGAAAGAGAAGGGATTCTACAAAAAACCGTCATGAATATTGCATGGCGGTTTCAAGAGAAAGATCTCACATCACATATTACGAATTACTCGAGTACGAGTTTCAGCTTCGACAGGAAATCTTTCGGGGGAATGAATCCGATTATTCGGGATTCACTCGCCTCTGTTCCGTCCGCCCGTATGAAGAGCACCGTGGGAACTCCGGAGATATTGAATTTTTTCCGCAAGGCCTCCGATTCCGGCGAATCGAAGTGTGTCAAATCCACTTTCATCCTTTTAAAATCTTTTGAAGCTTGAACAACCTCTTCATTGGTCCACGTCTTGCGGTCCAATTCCAGACATGGGATGCACCAGTCTGCATAGAAATCAATCATCACCGGGACTTTGTTCTGACGGGCGCTGTGCAGTGCTTCGTCGGAATAGGGATCCCACGACATACCGGTCTCCCGCAGTGTGCTGGCAAAGAACAATCCTCCCGCCACGGCAAGCACTCCAAAGAGCCATTGGATGCGTTTGAGCAGGAGTTTCTCTTTTCCGGATCGGTCAATGAACCCGAGATAAATTCCGCCGGCGATCAACGTCAGCGGGATAACAACCAGGACCAGTTTCGGTGCAACCGCAAGCGAAAAATAGAACAGTGCGGCACCGATCAGTATCACGCCGAAGATATGTTCCACCCACACCAGCCATGAACCGGATCGTGGAATATTCTTGAGCAGCCCGGAAAAAGTTCCGAGAATCAAATAGGGAAATCCGAGTCCTAGCGCCAGTGTAAAGAATACCCAGAAACCGAATGCGGCACTTCCCTTTGCTGCAACAAACGCAAGCATCGCGATGACCGGCGGGCCGACACAAGGCGCAGCAAAGATGCCGACAACAAGTCCGGAGAGATAGATGGCAATAAATCCCGTGCCTGTGGTCCCGCCCAATTTGCTCGTCAGCCAGTACGGCATTTGTATTTGATACAATCCGAATGAACTGAGAGCGAGCGCAAACAATAATGCTGCAATGGTTCCGAGGACCCAAGGGCTTTGAAGCCAGCTTCCAAAGAGACCGCCGCCGAGCGCCGCGATGACGCCGAGGACGCTGTACATGGTGGCGATACCGAGCACATAAATAAGGGCCTTAAAGAATACTCGTACAAATTTTGTTTCGGACTGCGATCCAAAAAGTGAAATCGTCACGGACAGCATCGGATAAACACAGGGGGTCAGGTTGAGAGCAAGGCCGATAAGAAATATGGCGAGGAACGTCAGCAGGGATCCTTTTGTCTCAAACAGTGCTGCGATATCATTGCTGCTTCCCGGACGGACCATATCGCCCGGCTTGTACTGAGAAAAGATATTCTGATTGATCTGCGTGACAGATTCGCCGGCGCCGACGATCTGGACAGGGATGACGAGATCGAGAGAAGAGGGGGCCAGGCATATCTGATTATTGCACGCCTGAACGTTGAGAGTCCCTTTGATCGTATCGAGGCCGGTCTTCAATCTGTCGGAAATTTTTAATGAGGCAAACAGAACGGTCGTTCCCTCGTAGACATCTATCGGCTGATCAGCAAATGAAAGTGAAACCAGCCTGCCTTTCGGATACTGCATGTCGGCAAGGATGATCCCTTCCTGCGAGCGGAGTTCAAACGTTGTCCCGATCAGATAGTCGAATGTCGGCGTATGTGAATTGATATGCCATCCTTCATTGATTTTTACGAGGAGGGCAATCTGAACCGTACCGCCGGTTTGAATTTTGTCGGTGGAGAGAACGTTCTCTACGGTTACTTCCTGCGTCGATGTGGACGACTGTGCATGGAGTGAGGAAGTAATGACCAGTAAGGAAAACAGCGCTCGAAGAAAATATTTTATGGAAAGCATTGCCGGTCTTCCGGTTTCTTGAAATTGATCATTCGTGCCGCACCAGACAGTCTGCGCCGCCGGGATGAGGTTAATCCAATAACTTTGCAATTTTCTGTTCCAGCATTGATTTCGACATCATGCCGACCTGGGTATCGACGATATTGCCTTTTTTATCGACAATGAATGTCGTAGGAATTCCATCAATTCCGCCGTACTGCTGGACGACTTCCATCGTTCCAAGAACGACAGGATAATTTATCTTGTTCTTCTCGACAAATGGTTTTACTTTTGACCAGCCTTCTTCATCGAGTGCGATGCCCACAATGACCAGGCCCTTCGATTTTTTAGCATCATACACTTTGATAAAATCCGGGATTTCCGCACGGCATGGTGGGCACCAGGTCGCCCAGAAATTTACGACGACCACCTTCCCCTTCAATTTTGCGAGTTCAATATTTTTTCCATCCAGCGATTTGAGAACGAAATTGGGCGCTTTTTGCTGCGTCAGGGATTGTGCATTGCACGTTGCGATGAAAAACACGCCAAGAAGTATTGTGATGAGTAATCCGCGTTTCATGGTAAACCTTTCTGTTAATGCCGGTGTGTGAGTCCATCTCCCATATAAACCATGGAAGATAAGAAATCGTTTCACTGCACAAACCGTTGTTAAAAAATAGTGATATTTTGTTTGAATTGATAATTTGTATTGATGGCGTAAGACAATTTCAGGCCGTTCTTTGAGCACTTGCCGTCTTTGATCATTCCTCTTGTTGCTTTTCTGCTAATTATGGGCAATATTTTTCCTATCTATGAATAAACCATTATATGTCATCGGCATAGAAGGAGGCGGCACAAAAACCACCGCGGTGCTTTGTGCATTGGACGGAAATATCCTCTCTGAAGCCCAGGGAGGACCTTCAAATTTCCATATTGTCGGCGTCGATAAAACAGCCAGTACCTTGCTCGATCTTATTCAAACGTGCTGCCATTCTGTGGGATGCAGTGATTCTCAAATCGGTGCGGTTGTTGCGGGGCTGGCAGGAGCCGGACGAATGCAGAATCAGCAGCGCATTCAGGAGAAGCTGCAGGAAGACGCGCGTGCGCAGAATTTCCATCTTGAAAAAGTCATGGTCGAAAGCGATGCCCGGATCGCTCTGGAAGGCGCATTCAGCGGTAAGCCGGGGATTATTGTTATTTCGGGAACCGGATCCATTGTCTTTGGAAAAGACGAACGAGAGAAAGTCTATCGCGCGGGAGGATGGGGAAGGCGGATGGGCGATGAAGGAAGCGGTTATGCGATCGGACGCGAGGCATTCCGCATGGTGGCAAAAATGCTCGATGGCTACGGTGACAGGACAAAATTACTGAAATTATTCGACGAGAAATATGATCTCGGATCTTCAGAGGCGATGATCGATGCGGTCTATGAAAAGAAATTTGATTTTTCGTCCGTCGTCCCGGCCGTGATGGAAGCCGCATCGAAGGGGGATCCGGTTGCAAAGAAAATTCTTGTTCATGCCAGTTCGGATTTGATGGAAGTGATTCAGGCGGTTCAGGTGAAAATGAATAAAGGAAGAAGGAGCGGTCCCAAGCGTCCACTGGCCTTTGTTGGCAGCCTGCTGATCCATGATAATTTCTATTCACGAAAAATCCGGGCCGCGATAAAGCGGGACGTACCGCTCGTCTCGCTTCGAAAGGCGGAATCGTCGCCTGTTGTTGGTGCCGCGTTAATGGCGATCCGTCTGCTAAAGGATTAATTCTGCGGCAACGATCATGAGCTGGAGAAGAATCGGAACTACTAAAAGATCATGAAATTACCCGCCCGATCAATCAGTATGATCATGAGAAGAGAAGAACGTACTCGAACCGTTATTTAATCAAAGAAATCGATGCTGACCATTATCCTGCAATACTCTCTCAGTCCACAATTCACACCGGCATTGAAACGCCTCATCGATTCAGCGGTTGTCGAAAAGATATTCATTGTTCATAACGGCGACTATAACGGCTTATTTTTAAAATGCGAAGCGGTAAAAATGGATCCCTTCACGTCGGGCAAGTCGCTAAACTGGCTTCTTTCAAGGATTAAAACGAAATATTTTATTCTCCTTTCCCATGCGCAGGACATCAAAATCAATCAAGCGGATTTGCTCCGCATGCTTAACGTGGCCGAGCAGACAGGCGCCGGCCTCACGTATGCGGATTACTATGATTCCAAAAGCGGCAATCGGTATGAGCACCCGCTGAATGAATATCAGCTGGGGAGTATCCGCGATAATTTTGATTTTGGGCACCTGCTGCTGTTTTGTTCGTCTGCGGTCAAGAGAGCGTTGAAACGTTATGGAAAAATTGAGCATGTCGATATGGCCGGGCTCTATGATTTGCGCTTAAAAGTTACTATCGATCATCGGGTTTTCCATATTCAGGAATATCTCTATTCAAAAGCAAAAGCCGAGGTGCGCGGAAGCGGCGAAAAAATATTCGATTACGTCGATCCATCGAAGCACCGGATTCAAAAAGAAATGGAACTGATCGCCACCAAACACCTCAAACGGATCGGCGCCTATTTAAAACCCAGGTTCAGGAAGGTTCCGTCGTACACTCTTCCGTTTCCGGTGGAAGCGAGTGTTGTTATTCCGGTCAGGAATAGATTGAATACCATTGCGGAAGCGGTGAAAAGCGTCCTGGAACAGAAAACGGATTTTTCATTGAACTGCATTGTCATTGATAATTATTCCACCGACGGAACAACGCAGCTGCTTCAGCACATCGCCGAAAAAAATGAAATGGTGAAACACCAAATTCCGCCGCGCACAGACCTGGGAATTGGCGGCTGCTGGAATGAAGCGCTTTTCTCTCCTCACTGCGGACGCTATATCGTTCAGCTCGATTCTGATGATCTCTATTCCAGGCCGGAGGCACTTCAGATAATCATTGATGAATTCCATCGGAACAATTATGCAATGGTCATTGGATCATATCAACTGGTGAATTTGAAATTGGAAGAAATTCCCCCCGGCATTATCGATCATAAGGAATGGACGCCGGGAAACGGCAGGAATAACGCACTTCGCATCAATGGACTCGGTGCACCGCGCGCCTTTAACACTGCGTTGCTTCGGGAACTGGGCGGAATTCCCAATGTGAGCTATGGCGAAGATTATGCCGTTGCACTCCGCATATCGCATCAATACCAGATTGGAAGAATATTCGAACCGCTCTATCTTTGCCGGCGGTGGGATGGGAATACCGATGCGGGGCTTTCCATCGAAACCACCAACCGCAATGATCATTATAAAGATACACTTCGCACCATCGAAATTCTTTCTCGTCAGCAAGCCCAAGGAAATGTGCGGTGAACGTCGTCGTTCGACCCTGGCATCAAGACAGTCTGGAAACAGTCCGGAGTATTCTGTTGAAATCGTGGAAGGAATCGTATTCGAATTTTATTCCTGCGGAAGATTTGCTGGCGTACTTCAACGACCATGTGACGATGGAAATACTGACAGAACAATTGCACGATCCAGGAATAAACGGATATATTGCTGAGTGTGACGGGCATGCTGCAGGATTTGAAAAAACACATTACCATGAGAGTGAACACCGGTTCTCCGTGCTGCAATTATATATACTTTCTTCATATCAAAACCGGGGATTGGGCAGACTGCTGATGAAAACAGCGGCAGAACGGGCCCGGTCCCTGGGAAGTGATAAAGTCTGGCTGGGAGTCATGGTGAAAAATACGCCGGCGGTGGAGTGGTATACGAAGATGGGGTACGAAGTCACAGAACATGCACCGTTTACCATGGGCAGCACCACGGTCGATCATATGATCGGGTATGTCCCGGTTGGAAGAATTCTGACTGATGCGACGTGAGAGAAGGGAGATACTTCCTTGTCAACTGTAAATCATCATTCGCCAAACGTTTTTGCCTCCTTCGATCCGCCGGGTCAACAGGCCGCTTTGACCTCCCTGTGTTCGGAACTCTTCGACCAGCAGCGATCGACCTGGCGGAAAATGGCAGAAGGGGTTGCCTCGCTGGAGTCTGTCCGGACTCGTGAAATTATCTGCAACGGATTTTCGGTACACCTCCAATTCAATCCAAAACGCATCGCCAGTACGGGAGCCGACGTTGACCCGGCGGTCATCAGAAGACGTCCGTGCTTCCTCTGTCCCGAGTCGCTCCCGGAGGAACAGCAGGGGATTCTCTATCGCAGCGAATATTATATTTTATGTAATCCGCTTCCGATATTTCACAGACATTTTACCATCTCCAGTGTGCATCACGTGCCGCAGGATTTTGAATCTTCGGTTGACGTGATGCTCGATCTTGCCAGAGATCTCGGTCCGGAGTACTCGGTGTTTTATAATGGACCGCAAAGCGGTGCATCAGCACCGGATCATTTGCATTTTCAATCGAGTCCGCGCCTTGCCATTCCGGTGGAACGCGATGCGGTCGATGTCAGAAGGCGTAAACGGTTCTATTATAAAAATCATGTAGCGGGATTCACCCTGATGGACTATGGGAGAACCGTGGTGATTATTGAGTCAAGCGATAACCGCCGCCTGGCGGCATATATCGGTCGTTTGCTTGCCGGATGGAAGGAGCATCTTCGTCTTGCAGAAGAGCCGATGATGAACGTGCTTTGTTCTTATCAGGAAAATATCTGGCGGTTGATACTTTTTCCACGGCGAAAGCACCGGCCCGATGTGTATTTCAAGGATGGCGATGCGCGTATTCTTATCAGTCCGGCGACCGTCGACATGGGCGGCCTGATCGTAACTCCGTTGGAAAAAGACTTCCTCCGTGTCCAAACCAAACTGGTGGAAGATATTTTTGTCGAGGTGAGCGAGGGCCGGGAACTCGTGGATCAAATCCTGGAGAACATAGAGTGATTTCCTCTGAACCGATTATCTCCGTCGGTCTCATCGAACGTGCGAGAGAAATTCGCGGCACCTTTAACGGCCCATTTGAACTGCCTTCCTCCATCACCGTCAGTGGTCCCTTCCGAATGAGGAGTGAATCCGGCCGCGTGGTGCTGTACGACAGCGGGGGCGTGGAAGTTCACCGTTCTGATGAACTGCGATGCCGGCCGCTGGATTGTGCAACGTTTACACTCAGCGATGTGACGATCGGAATCAATTTCCACTGGGAAAGAAAAGAGAACCAAATCTTCGAGGGTGATTTGAGGATTCGGTCGAATGATGACGGCTCCCTCATCGTGATCAATGAAGTCCGTTTAGAGCGCTACCTTCAAAGTGTCATCTCTTCAGAGATGAATGCGGAAGCCCCGATCGAACTGCTCAAGGCTCATGCGATCACGTCGCGGAGCTGGCTGGTGGCGATGCTGGAGCGTCAGGAACAATTCAGGCGGGGGGCCACTCAATCACCGCCGTTGCACGTTGCGGCGGATGAAGTGGTACGCTGGTACGACCGGGAAGATCATCGGACATTTGATGTCTGCGCAGATGATCACTGCCAGCGGTACCAGGGAGTGACAAAAATATTTTCGAAAACGGTCACGGAGGCAATAGAGGTAACGCGGGGAGTATTTCTGGTCTCCGGGAATGCAATCTGTGATGCGCGTTATTCCAAAGCCTGCGGCGGACGGACGGAACTTTTTGAAAACTGCTGGGAGGAGAAGCCCCATCCTTATCTTCAATCCGTTTCTGATTCGACCGAAGAAGCCCCTCCGCTGGTCAACGAGGAGGATGCAGAACGGTGGATCGGGTCATCGCCGGATGTGTATTGCAACACCACGGATGGAAATATAGTACGGCAAATACTGCCGTCCTTCGACCGGGAAACGACGGATTTTTTCAGATGGAAAGTGGAATACTCACGCGAACAGATGGAGGAAATACTCACGGCAAAATCAGGAATTGATTTTGGAGCGGTACAGGATATTGTTCCCATAAAGCGCGGTACATCCGGACGGATCGTTAAACTAAAAATAACAGGAACAAAACGGACTATGATCGTGGGGAAAGAACTGGAGATACGGCGGTGGCTCTCCAAAACCCATTTGTATTCGAGCGCGTTCAGCGTGAACATTCAACGGGATCCGGAAGGATTGCCGAAGAATTTTGTATTTCTCGGTGCCGGATGGGGTCACGGGGTGGGTCTTTGTCAGATTGGTGCGGCAGTGATGGCAACAAAAGGATATACCGCAGAAGAAATTTTGAAGCATTATTTCCTGCGTGCAGATATTCGGAAGCTTTATGAAGGATAGAATAATTCGGTTTTGCTTTTTTCCTTACAGGAAAATGAATTGATGGCCGATCGTCGCACCAGCAGAAATCCCTGGGCATGGGTACCATCGCTTTACTTTGCGGAGGGTATTCCCTATGTCATCGTGATGACGGTTTCCGTGATCATGTACAAGAAACTCGGCGTCTCTAATACGGAAATTGCCCTGTATACCAGCTGGCTTTATTTACCATGGGCGATCAAACCGTTGTGGAGTCCGTTTATCGATATGTTCATGACGAAACGGTTCTGGGTAGTGATGACCCAGTTTCTGACTTCCGTTGCGCTGGTGGGGGCGGCGCTGGTCATTCCCATGTCTTTGTTCCTCGTTCTGACGCTTGGCGTTTTTGCGGTGATCGCACTCAATTCTGCAACGCATGATATCGCCGCTGACGGATTTTATATGCTGGGATTGAATGAACCGCAGCAAGCAGCGTTCGTCGGCATTCGCAGCACATTCTATCGCATTGCCATGATTGCCGGCCAGGGTGCGCTGGTGGTACTGGCTGGGTTCCTGGAGCCGCAGGTGGGAATTCCCCATGCGTGGGCTATTACTTTTTTCGTTATCGCTGCCATGTTCGCACTCCTTTGTTTGTATCACCGGTTTATTCTTCCCTATCCGGCATCGGACAAGTCAACGTTACAGGATCAATCAGGCGGATTGCTGCCGGAATTTTTCAAAACATTTGTGCTCTTCTTCAAACGAAAAGATATCCTGGCAATTCTCCTGTTCTTATTCTTCTATCGGTTCGCGGAAGCGCAGCTGGTAAAGCTCGTCTCGCCGTTTTTGCTCGATCCGCGTGAAAGCGGCGGACTCGGGTTGTCGACCAGTGAAGTCGGGATAGTCTATGGCACGGTCGGGATCATCGCGCTTACGGCCGGCGGCCTGCTGGGTGGTTACGCCATTTCAAGAAGAGGTCTCGGGTGGTGGCTGTGGCCGATGGTGATTATTATGCACACACCGGATCTCATGTTCGTCTATCTCTCACAAGTTCAGCCGGACAATTTGTTCTTCATTAATATTGCAGTGGCGCTGGAGCAGTTTGGGTACGGCTTCGGCTTTACGGCGTATGCGATGTATATGATCTACATCTCTCAAGGCGAACATAAAACAGCGCACTTTGCGATCTGTACCGGAATTATGGCGGCCGGCATGATGCTCCCGGGTATGATCAGCGGGAAAATCCAGGAACTGATCGGCTATCCGCATTTCTTCCTGTGGGTGATGGTATCAACGATTCCAGGATTTCTTGTTGCTGCATTAGTGAAAATTGATCCGGAGTTTGGAAAGAAAAAGGCCGAACCATAAAGAATCGTATCGTCTCGCCGAAAGCAATTTTCCTCGAATAATACCTCCTCAGAACTTCAAACGGCTTGAATAGCCACATTCCCATGATGATGGCAATTTGAGTTCTGCATCCTGCCCTGCTGATAGAAAAGGTCAATGGGTACGATCTTTCCTTTATCACGAGGGATTAATTACTTATTCATCCTTTAGAACTATTCCCAGTTGTCAAGTTTATCTTTATGTTTTTTTAACATAAGGAAAATAGTATTGATCCTTGAATGGGTAGATGGGATTACCTTCCTATCCCTGCCCAGAAGGGAGCTAAGTCAATCAGGTTGTGTGATTGCAGAAACGAATAAAGGATAAAACAGAGTGACTTTGTGATAAGGAATAACCCTTTAAAGAAAGATGAGATATTATGAGCTGGCTGCGAACGCATGATAAAATCGAGGAGTTTGTCGAAAAACTCTGAATAAAACAGGTTGGCCAAAGAGAAAGTCGGATAATAAATTCAGAAAATTCAATGAGCAATTGGAAATGCCGGATATTGAGTTTATGATATCAGAAGCTCAAGTACAGCATAGAATCCATCAAAATACTCTTAAACCACAAATTAATGAATCCATCAAAAATGAGGAGAATTATGAAAAACAAAATATTTGCATTCGCCGTTATAGGATGTATGACGGGGATGTTTTTACTGGGCTGCGATAAAACGGCAGAACAGAAGGTCGAGGGAGCCAAGCAGGAAATAAAAGAGGCGAAAGCCGATTACGCTGCAGAATGGCAAAAATTTAAAGCCGAGTCTGAAGCACAAATTAAGGTTAATGATGAAAAAATCGATGAACTCAAAGCAAAGATGGATAAGGCCGGCACCAAGGCGAAAGCAAAGTACAAAAAAGCGGTGGTGGAGTTAAAGGAAAAAAACCATGCACTCAAAGAGAAGTTAGAAGAGTATAAAGACGAGGGAGAAACCAAATGGCAAGAATTCAAGACGAACTTCAATAATGATTTGAAGGCGGTCGGAACAACCATATCGGATTTGTTTAAAGATAAAGATTAGCGGCAAAGAAGATATTGTCCGATTGACAAGAGAACGAACCGAACCTCGGTTGTTCTCTTGTCAATATGGTTGCCAATAGATTTTTAGAATACCATCAAGTAGTTATGATTCTAAAATACCCCGGACTGCAAGTGGACCAACAAATGGTATTGCGCCGTCGAAGTATCGACAGTGTAAAGAGGCATACAATGAAAACACTATGCATCTTCATTATCTCGTTTTTGTATTCAGGATTACTTCAAGCGCAGTATCGTGCAAATTTCCATCTCGATTCAAATCTTGCGGGATATACATTGGGAGATACTGTCAATAGAAACACGGCGTACAAAGACAGTGTTTACCAGGACACCGTACACAATAAGTACGGCGATTTACGAAATGACAAAGCTGAATTTAACAAGCAATATCCCCTGTGGTCCGTTGCCCTGAAGGTTACCGGAGCGAATGTTTTTACATCTCTCGTTGACAGGTATTTGTTCAACTATGACTTTTCGCGTATAGGATTTAATTCCTGGAACCATAACATAAAAACCGGCTGGGAATGGGACCAGGACAGATTTGGCATGAATTTCATTATTCATCCATATTCCGGAAGCGCTTTCTTCAATGCTGCGCGCTCAAGCGGGTACAATTTCTGGGGATCGGCGCCTTTTGCAGCGTTAGGCAGTTTGGAATGGGAGTACTTTGGAGAGAACACTCTACCGTCATATAACGATATTATTAACACCACGGTTAATGGTATCTTCCTTGGAGAAGTGACTTATAGAATAGGCTCGGATATACTCGATGATCGGACGACGGGGTTTGATAGATTTTGCCGGGAATTTTCTGTGTTTGTTCTTTCTCCCACAAGAGCATTCAGCAGGTTCACACAGGGGAAAATGTTCAGAGTGACCTCGGAGGAGATCTATCAGACAGAACCGCTGAATATCATGTTGTCGCTCGGGGCGCGTGCGGTCAATCATGGATCAAGTTTTTTGACAGGACCGTCAAACTTCCTCTTGAGTATTAATCTTGATTACGGAAATCCATTTGAACTACGGTCTCGGAAACCCTTTGATTTTTTCAAATTGAAAATTGATCTTACGAAGGTCACGGATACGGGAAGAAAAATATTGGATAATATTATCGGATTTGGAGTCCTGTATGGTGGAAACGTTCATGATGGTCGCCTGGATATGCTCGTCGGAGGATTTCAACATTTTGACTATTACGATAATAAAACGTTCGAATTAGCGACCATAGCATTTGGTCCGGGAATAATCACGAAGCTGAAGGTGAGTCCGAACTCCAGTCTTTATACGAACTTTCATATCGCCCTAGTGCCGTTCGCTGGAAACAGCACACGATTTGGACCCGACACCACACAGATTAGGGATTATGACTTTGGAGGAGGGGCTGAATCAAAACTTGAATGTACTGTTAACCTTGGATCATGGATAGGATTTACATTTATAGGCTCTTATTACTGGTTTCATGCATGGGTGGGCGATGAAGAGGATCATTACATCGGTATTCTCAAACCCAGTATTGGATTAAGACTATTCGACTATTTGAGTATTGGAATTGAACATTTGGTGTACTATAGTGACCGATACACGCGTAATTTCGGCAATTTCCATGAAGTAAGAACCGAGCAGAGAGTCCAATTGACATACTACTTCGAAAACTTTAAACAAGAAAAAAAATGAACTACTTTTTCGGTTTCCTTCATTGGTTGGCTACTCTTGAGATGGAAGTATCATCATGATAAAAAAGTCACAGAATCGGTTTATTCTTATGAAGGGCATCATCATTTCGTTGATTGCTATCTGCATGGTGAAGCCGCTATATTCGCAGTCTTCGCTCAGGGACACGACATTCCATCCGTACCATGTTAATTGCTGGGTAACGGGTGGTATCTTCATCGTGGGAGTTCCGTTAATCATGATTGGGGCACCTTTGGTAGCGGACAAATCGTCCCTAACAAAGGCAGAAATTGATGCACTGGACAGAAATAATTTTACCGCAATTGACCGTTGGGCTTTGAGATTAGATCCATCAAAAATGGGTTACTATGCAAATCTTTCTGATAATGTGCTTGCCGGTATTATTATGCTTCCGGCTCTCACGCTGTTTGATCACCATATCAGGCAGGATTGGTTGGACGTGGCGATGATGTATGCAGAGACCCAAATAATTGTCAATAACATATATCTTTATAGTCCCTTCGGACCGCTTTTTCAAAATAGACTACGTCCTGCTGTTTACTACGATGCGCTTGGCACCAGTGGCGCGAGAATGACAAGCTGGAATCGCAGTTCATTCTATAGCGGTCATGTTGCATCTGCAGCAGCAGCATCGTTCTTTACCGCAAAGATACTCTGTGATTATTATCCGGGTCTGGGATGGAAGAAATATCTTCTTTATGGCGCAGCGGCAATACCGCCGCTTGTCGAGGGATATCTCAGAATGAAAGCACTTGATCATTTCCCATCCGATATATTAGTGGGACTTGGAGTAGGAGCAATATGCGGTATCGTCATTCCGGAAATTCATCGTATCAAGATGGAGAACGTTTCAATGGGATTATATTCTTCTTTTGAAGGGACCGGGATTAGATTCACTTGGCAGCCGGAATTTGGAAAATAGGCCTGATTATTTTGAGAATAATCTTGTTGCGTTTCTAAGATAATGAGGCTTGTGCTCTTCTGTCAATGCGAAGTTGACGAATAATCATATTGCATGATACCCATGCAGCGAGCTTATCGAAATCATATTTCGCAACGACCGGAACCTCGGGATGTCGGGAGCGGGTCTATTTTAATCATAGAGTAATAGGAGGAGAACCATCATGCGCTATGCACTTGTCATCATTGCAGCCGTGTTATTGTCGAGCACAGGAGGTGCTCAGTTAAGTATTAATCTCAACTTTAATGTGGATCGACAACCCGTTTGGGGTCCCACGGGTTACGATCATGTTGAAAATTATTACCTGCCGGATATTGAAGTTTACTACAATGTCCCTCAGCATATGTATTACTATCAGAATAAGGGACGTTGGATGAGCAGTTCATCGTTGCCTTCCCGTTATCGTGGCTTTGACTTGTATAATTCTCACAAAGTGGTGATCAATGAGCGGACACCATGGAGAAAACATGCAGCATATAGAGACCAATATGTCTCGTTTAAAGGTCGGCATGATCAGCAGCCCATCCGCGATGCCCGTGATTCAAAGTACTATGTAAATCCAAACCATCCAGAACATAATAACTGGGTAAAACAACAAAAGCATGATAATGGTAATGGCAAAGGGAAGGGTAATAATAAAAATAAGGGAAATGGTCGCGGCAATAAATAATGATAAAAAATAGCAGACAAGGCAAACAAGATTCGGCATAGGAATAGAGGATAAGAGAATGGGTTCGCAGGGAGATAAGAACAGCCATGGTTTTGAACAACCTGCAGAGAATGGAGTCAGTCACAAAAAAATCTTGATATTCAAACAACTTCGCGTCCTGCGCTGGCCGGACTTTCTTACGCTTCTCGGTCTCCTGTGTGTCTCGTTTTCGGTATATTTTTCTTTCAAGGGGCTTTTAGGAATTGCATACGTTCTAATCCTCATGCAATTCCTTTTAGATTATTTTGATGGGAAGTTAGCCAGGGCAATTGGCGGAGGAGTGCTTGGTGTTTACCTGGACAGTTTTACGGATTTTATGGCAGTCGCATCTTCCGTCGTCTTCGGCTGGTTCGCAGGAATCAACGGTACCGCTATGCTCATTGCCGGCTTCCTCAATGTCGGTGCGGCATCAATTCGATTGGCGTACTTCACATCATACAAACAAAAAGGCTTTACCGGTGTTCCGACGGTATTAGCCGCTTCTGCTGTCTCAACGATTGCCTTCCTTGGATATTTCTTTGCACAAGCATATCTCGCTTGGTTTGTGATATTTTATTTTATCTCGGCAATTGCAATGATTTCTGATTTAAGGCTCAAGAAACTATAATGGAATCTCCAATAATGAATAATATTTTGTATGTTGAATTGCCTGGATGAACGGCATTCATAACCATATATTCGTGGTGAGTATGAGGGTCCGGTGATAACCGAACGGTGGACCTATCAAAGAAAAAGAGTGATCATGAAACGCACAGCAGACAAAAAACCGGCTAGTTCAATACGGTATAGATTTTTTATATCGCTTCTCCTCATCGCCACCTTCGAGTATTCCCCCTACGGGGCTGCAGATCTTTTGGCTCAATATCACGAATCGCGGGATACCGTACTGGGCAATAAATACAATTTATCCCAATTCGGACACGAGACTATGGGTTTCTTTGTGCAACCAACGAAGTGGGACGGCGGCGATTGGCTCAGACTGGGTGTGATGGGCAGCGCAACATTTTTGGCAATGCAAGTTGATCAACCTGTCCGCGATGCCATCCAGAGAGATAACAAAAGATATTTTTATAGCGTCCCTATTGAAGGAGCCAGATTGTACGGAGAGCTCTATTCCCCATTTGTATTCTTTGGCGGCTTTGCTATACATTATTTGCTCACGGATGACAATTCATCAAGAAAAATCGCTTATGAAATCGGACAAGCATCACTCTATGGAGGTGCCATTGTCCTGACAATGAAATCTATCATTGGCAGAGCACGTCCGCATGACAACGAAGGGAGGGCGACCTATCACCCTTTCACACTGATGGGCGACGATTATCATTCGCTTCCCGGAGGACACTCGGCTACTTCATTTATCATCTCAACGGTTCTTTCAAGAAATGTCCACCCCACATGGTTGAAAGTACTTGTGTATGTACCTGCGGTCATTACTGCATTTTCCCGGATCTATCAAGATATGCATTGGACATCGGATGACCTTCTCGGTGCTGCAATCGGCTACTACGTTGCAACCTGGGTCGTAGATGTTCATGAACGAAATGAATCGCGGGTGCATGTGTCTTCGATCTTTCCACTGACCATTAGTGTCACTCTCAATTAGGCCGGAAGATAACTCTGTGCTCTTCATTGCTTAAAACCTCAAAACACATGTTTGTTCTTCACAGAATGTACCAATAAACTATGTGTTATAAAATTATCTTATCGCTTCTCATGTTGATCATCTGTGAATCCTCTCTCTTCGCACAAAACAAATATGATTTCTCTCAGTTCGGACATGAGACAGTTGATTTTATCAAACAACCATCGAAATGGGACGGAAATGATTGGCTTAGACTCGCTGCAATGGGCGGCGCAGCATTTTTTACAATGCAGGTTGATCAACCAATCCGTGATGTGGTTCTTAAAGACCGGAGTTATTTCTATAGTGGTCCGATAGAGGCAGGCAGAATATATGGGGAACTCTATTCCCCGGTGGTGTTCTTTGTCGGGTTTGCTGCGCATTCTTTAATTACGAATAATATGTCGACAAGGAAAATTGCTTATGAAATCGGACAGGCTTCGCTTTATACGGGAGCAATTACCTTGATACTGAAGACTGCGTTCGGCAGAACAAGACCGTATATGAACGAAGGGACGTCAAGTTATTATCCATTCTCATCACTCCTTGACAGGTATCATTCGTTTCCCGGAGGACATACCGCCACTGCTTTTGTCATTTCAACCATTCTTTCCAGAAATGCTGGCTCAACCTGGTTGAAACTACTTGCGTACTTGCCCGCCTTATTTACGCCCATCTCTCGAGTATATCAGGATCAACACTGGATGTCTGATAATGTTTTTGGCGGCGCGCTCGGATTCTTTGTCGCTGCATGGGTTGTTGATCTTCATGAGAAAAAGGATAAAGAGTTTCAGATTATGTCAACCACACCTCTCGTCAATATTAGTATTGTCATAAACTAAAAAGGAAGAATGAGCAATAATAACTTATGACTCAATCACTTTCACCACCAACACACAACGAAAGGAATAATACCATGAACTTCAAGAATAACGTGGGAATGCTGCTGCTGGGTATCTGGCTCATCGTCTCAGGTGTCGCAGCACTTGTCCCCGCTGTATATTTTGATGGCCTGAGGGTGATCATCGCAATACTTGCCGTACTCGCCGGAGTATTCATCTTACTGCGTAAATAGATCAATATCATAGTATCATGGCAGATGCTGCAGCGCGCAGATTGATTCGAAGAACTCCCTGTCCGTACCGATCTCTCCAAATACTTGGAGCTGCACCAAAGAATTGTCTCTACCGGTTTATTCTGAGCGATGAAACCGCGAAAGCGCCGCCGGTTCGGCGAGCACTGCGCGAACAACCCGTCGCTTGTATGGAGGCGCCGGTGACGATGATCTCTCTCCTGTCCGATAGCTGAATCTTTTCACCGACTCCATCCTCTGTCAATCTTTTTTGAATTCTTCCTACTATTTAGTATAATAAAGCATAATGATTTATCTTAAATCCGTACTTTGTCTATACAACAAGATCGTCGTCACCATTGGCACAACCCTGCTTGCGGTAATGCAAAAGAGATAAATCTCGATCGATTGACTGAATTTACCCGGAATATCGCCCGTTTGAATGCTTTCGGCTCTGTCAAAAACTAAATACATTTATCTTCTGATGGCGCCCACGGCAACGCAATCGGCGTGTATTGCTGATTGGGCCGTAAATATCCATAAGGGAATGATTCGCGGCGACGAGTGCCAACGATCTTTACTTTTCTCGGAGAAAGACCACTGAGTTTTGAGCCGGCGAAAACTTTTTACAGAGGGATACAATATCATGAAACCGGTGGAAATTCTTCTTGTTTTCGAAATTGATTAATTATGAACCAAGGAAATAAGTCAAAATGAAAAATGCCTATGAAATCAAGAATCCTGATTTTAACGTAAGTCCGTTTACCGGGATGACAAAAAAGCATTATATCGAATGCGCTACATATTTACTGGAAAGAGCATTTAAGCACGTCGGTTCTCTTGAAACGCCGATCGTATTTCCGCTCGTCCCTGGAAAAACATATCCTCAATCCAATGACCCGTCATGGCGCTTCCGTTCTTTTGAATTTGAGGCCTTGGAAAGGACTTTTACACTCGCAGGACCTCTTTTGCATGTTGACCCCGAAATACGAATTCGTAATATCAAATTAAAGGACTACTATGGTTTGCAATTCTATAATGCGTTAACTCCCGGACATCCCAATTCTTTACCTTTGCCCGAAGATTTGCCCGATGCGACCTATCAATTTACCTGTGAGTTCGGTGGTTTGTTTAAAACCTTATTGTTACTGCCGGATGTGCTTTGGCCTTCTTATACACAAACGCAAAAAGACGAAATGGCAAAATCCATATCAACATGGGCGCATCATCGTACAACGCAAAACAATTGGCGCATCTTTAATATTATCACGCTTTCATTTCTGAAAAATAATGGTTATGAAATTGACGATGAATTGTTAAAAAGCCATCTTCTCTGGGTTGCTTCGTATCATTCGGGAGACGGGTGGTATTTAGAGCAAACATATAATTATTACACGATAAGCCTCTTCGTCGTTTATATGACCATATGGAATAGATCGTTTGGCGACAAATATTATCCGGAGATAGCGGCTGCTATTGATCAATCGACGCATGCGTTAATGAAAACGTACACGAATTTTTTTGCACGAAACGGATTTATCAATATGTGGGCGAGAAGTATTTGCTACCGGACTTGGATTTCCGGGGGCTTCCCGATTTCATTTATGTTAAAAGAGAAGCCGCCGCTGGATCCCGGATGGGCAAGAAGACTTTGTTCCGGCTCTCTTCTGCAATTTACTGCGAGAGAAGATTTTTATGAACATGATATTCCCAGTCTCGGATTTTACGGGCATCGGGAATTTGTTCTTCAAAACTACAGTTGTCCTGCAAGTCCGTTTCTGATGTTTTTGCCGTTTGTCTGTCTCGCACTGCCGGATGATTCTCCGTTCTGGACTGCCCGGGAGAATGAGGGGATATGGGAAAAACTTGGTAACCAGTCGCATAAGGTGGTTCTTGAAAGTCCGGGCATCGTACTGGTCAATCATGGAAAAACAGGCACGTCTGAAATCATTCCTGGAAAAGTTTACTATGATGACCAAAATTATTCTAAACTTGCGTTCAATACTCATTTCCCTTGGGAAGATCACAATCCTCTCGGAGGGACAGCGATGGAATATAGTTATCGCAGTCTCGATCCACGGGATGTGCGGGGTGAGGATATCAATTTTTATCTCACCGGACTTGCATTGAAAAACGATCCAGAGAAAAACAGGAAATACACTACTTCCCAGAGTATGCTTTTCAATGGTGTCCAAAAGGATGTTCTCTACAGGCAGGCCATAATGCGGAAACCGCCTAACAATGGATTAGGGTATATCATTGATCTGGCAGAAATTACCATTCCGGGCGGCGTTATTAGAATCGATCGCTCGCGCATGGCCTTTGAACATGAATTAACTCTTGGCCATTACGGCATGCCTCATCTTGGCGGCAAGAAAGCAGTGATTCAAGAATTTAACGATGATTCAAAAAAAGGAATAACCGCAGCCATCGAAGGAAGACAAGTTGCACTGATATCGTACCATGGCTGGGATGGAGTGACGTATGGATTACACCAAGGCCGAAATGCGGAATCAGATGAAAGTACTGTTTTGTATGCGTATAAGAAAAGAACTTTAAAAAATCCGGCAATGGAATTGATGATTACCGTTATGCTCCATAAGACGGATGACGCCGAATGGACAGAAGATGAATTGTCGCCACTACAAAACATCGATATTATGGATATCGCTTCTTCCGGTGCTCCTTTAGGTGCAAATATCACTCTGCGTAACAACAAGAGATACGAGATAGATTTTAAAAATATCGATGGGCGCAGGTCTTGTTGAGCATTGACCACGAGAGACTTTGGCGAAGAAAGGGATTGACCGGCGTCAAGTGCTGCCTTCGTCTTCGTGCAGTACTATCAAAATGCCTTGATGCAAAATAGCAGTCTTACTCAAAAACGATAACCATTTATTACATGATCATCGCTCGTGCTGGTCTGCGGATTCTTAACTTTATTTGAATTCTTCTTACAAATGAGTATAATAAAGTATCATGCATCGTTTTAAATCCATACTGCGTTCGCAGAACAAGATCGTTGTCAAGATCGGCACGAATCTGCTTGCCGATAAAGTGAAGGGGATCAATCTCGATCGGATCAACGAAATTGCACGAAGCGTTGCCCGATTCACCGCCCAGGGCAACCAGGTTGCGATTGTGAGTTCCGGAGCAATCGGAGCGGGGGTTGCCGCACTGGGATTAAAGGAGCGCCCCAAAACGATTCCTGAAAAGCAGGCGACCGCAGCGATCGGCCAGCCGCTGCTGATGGAAGCGTATGAACATGCCTTCAGGAAACAGGGTTGTACAATTGCGCAGATCCTCTTGACCAAGGATGATTTTGTGAATCGGGCGCGCTATCTGAACGCAAAAAATACTTTTCCCGTATTATTTGAGCAGGGCGTTGTTCCCATTATCAATGAAAATGATACGGTCGCCGTCGAAGAAATTAAACTCGGTGATAACGATAATCTTTCTGCGATGGTTGCAAATCTTATCGGGGCAGACCTCCTCGTCATATTGAGCGACATCGATGGGTTGTTCTCGGATGACCCGGCGAAGAACCATGAAGCCGAATTGATCCCGGTGGTGGAACGGCTCACACCGCAGATAGAACGACTGGCTAAAAGCAGCAAATCAGAGTTAAGCACCGGCGGTATGATTACGAAAATTCAGGCAGCAAAGCGCTGTGTCTCCGCGGGCATTGCGATGATTATTGCCAACGGAAAGAATCAAAATGCGCTGGATGATATTTTCTCCGGTACGTTTAACGGCACGCTCTTTTTACCGTCTGATAATAAATTGAATATGCGGAAGAAGTGGATTGGATTTGTCTCTTCGGCAAAAGGGTATGTGCGGGTGGATGACGGAGCAAAAAATGCCCTCTTGAAAAGAAATAAAAGCCTTCTGCCGTCAGGAATTGTCGAGGTCCATGGAGAGTTTAAGGTAAATGAAACCATCTCCATTCTGGACCTGGACAGCAATGTGATTGCGAAAGGCGTCACGGGATACTCTTCCACCGATCTTGGCAGGATCAAAGGGAAAAAAACCGGGGAGATTGAAGTGATTCTCAACCGGAAATCGCATGACGAAGTGATCCATCGTAATAATTTAGTGCTCATCGGAGAACCGACGTGTTAGAAGCGAATGTCATACGGAAGGCGCGCTCCGTTAAAGAGGCGAGTGGAATTATTGGCAACTGTTCATCGGCGAAAAAGAATGCCCTGCTCAAGGCGATCGGCGGCCGTCTCCGCAGTGAGGCCTCGTCCATTCTCGATGCCAATAGACGCGATGTGAAAAAGGCGGTACAAACCGGATTGCAAAAAGTATTGCTTGAGCGGTTGACGCTCAATAAAAAGCGTCTTGAGCAAATGATCGCCGGTCTCCAGGATGTCATCAAGCTGCCCGATCCCGTCGGAATCGTGGTCGAGCAAACGAAACGGCCGAACGGCCTGGTGATCGAGAAAATGAGGGTACCGCTTGGTGCGATCGGTATCATTTATGAAGCGCGTCCCAATGTAACGATTGATGCGTCTGTGCTCTGCCTGAAATCCGGAAATGCGGTGCTGCTGCGCGGAGGGTCGGAAGCTCTTCATTCGAATAAAAAGCTTGTCGAACTCATCAAGCATGCATTAGAGGATGTGCATTTGCCGGCGGGTTGTGTCGAGTTTATCGATACGACGGATAGAAAAGCAGTGACCGCACTGCTGAAGCAGGATAAATATCTGGATGTCATCATCCCGCGCGGAAGTCAAAAGCTCATCAGTTTTATTCAGGAAAACTCTTCAGTGCCTGTCATCGCGCATGGAGAGGGGAATTGTCACATCTATGTTGACCGATCTGCCAACCTTGCGAAGGCAGAGGAGATTGTCCTGAATGCGAAGGTCCAAAGGCCTTCGGTCTGTAATGCGGCAGAAAAGCTGCTGGTTCAGGAGGATATTGCGGCGACGTTCCTTCCTCACATCGTCGACCGATTACGGAAGGCCGGCGTCGAAATCCGCGGCGACAAAAAACTCCTTACGATCATCAACGATGCAGTACTCGCCCGGGAGATCGAATGGTATAGAGAGTATCTTGACCTCATCATTGGCGTGAAGGTCGTCAAGGGATTGGATGAAGCGATTCGTCACATCAACCATTTCGGATCGCATCATTCCGATGCGATCGTGACCGGCAGCAAAGCAAACGGCGAGCGGTTCCTTCGGGAGGTTGATTCCGCCGCAGTCTACGTCAACGCCTCGACGCGATTTACTGATGGATATGAATTCGGTCTCGGCGCTGAAATCGGCATCAGTACACAAAAACTCCATGCCCGGGGTCCAATGGGACTCGTGGAGTTGACCGGTACCAAATTCATCGTCCATGGAACAGGGCAGGTGAGAATGTAGGAACCATCGAATGAATGGCCCTACTTCATCTTTTCCGGAACCAACACCACCTTCACCATATTCCTCATATCAAAATATTTTTTCACTGCACTCTGAATCGCAGCGGCATTTAAATTGTCCACCAGTTTCGGATAATTCAGCATCATCTCGAGATTTTCATCGTTGGAGTAGTACGCTCTGAGATTGCTCATCCAAAAACCGTTTTGCTTCAGATTGACTTCATAACCGCGCCGCTGGGTTTCCTGGACTTTTTCGATATACACGGGATCAAACGGTTTGAGCTTCGCGCTGTCAATTTGCTGCATCACCGTATTGACCAGTTCGTCAACGCGAACGGGGTCGCAGCCCCACCGTATGGAAATGTCGTATTCCTTCCGCGGGATGCGTGAAGGAGAGCCGGATGCTCCAACACCGTATGTCCCTCCTTTATCCTCACGCAGGACTTCACGCAGCTTAATATTGAGAACTTCGAGCATCGAGTTGAACATGTACCTGTTCTGCTGGGACCATTCGAACGGTCCGTTGAAGGCAAGAACCACGGAGCTTTTTGGTTCGATGCCTTTCCGGACCTGTTTACTGATGATTCCTTTCGGCGGTTCAATGCCGATGTCTTTCCATGTCTCCTGTCGGCGGAGTGAGGGCAGCGAGGCAAGATATTCCTGTATCAATGGCTTTATGGAATCGACATTCAAGTTTCCGACAAAGAAGAATATGAAATTACTGAAATCTGCGAACCGGTCCTCATAGATGGAAAGCGCCTTCTCGAATTGAATTTCCTTCAACATCGCATTGGTCCAGGGACGTGCACGAAAATGATAATTCCCCATGGTCACCTGAAACGTGTCGGAGAATGCCGCTTCAGGGCTCACACTGCGGTTCTGAAGCATCGCATGATATCGCGTCATCAGGGAAGAAAATGCCGCGCTATCTCTCCGCGGCGAGGTCGCGTACAGGGTCACGAGCTGGAATAACGTCTCGATATCCTGCGGCGATGTCCTTCCTGTGAATCCCTCAGAATATTGTTGGAGGGATGGACCGATACTGACAATTTTTCCGGCAAGCTTTTTTTGCAGTGCGGTTGCATCGAAGCTGCCTATTCCCGATTGCTGAATAAGCGAAGTCGCAATAGTTGCTGAGAGATAATTTGAATCCGGTATCAGCGATGTTCCGCCTGCAGCATATGCTGAAAAGAGAACCTCGTCATTTTTAAAATCGGTGGGTTTCAGAATGACTCTCGCACCGTTGGAGAGTTTCAATTCCGTCACCCCAAGCGATGCGATCGTTTTTTCTTCCACGATGCTGCCCGGCGCAGGAAGATGAGCCAGCAGAGGTTCTGTACTGACGTTATCGATATACGGATCGAGCGTTTCGGCATTGATGTTGTTCATGACAGACAACACCTCGGCCTCTGTCGGAACTTTTACACTGTCGTTCTGGGGAGCGGAGATGGTCATGACCCGGTTGCCTTCTTTCATCCGATCCCGGACCTGCGTATTCACCTCCTGAAGGGTGATGCCGGGAAGGAACTGTTTATAGAGATTCAATTCGACTTCGATGCCGGGTATCGGCTCATGAATGAGGAAGTTTCTGATATACTCATCGACGAATCGCCGTGATTCTGTTTTATCCCGTTCATCAAATGCATTTTCCATCCCGCGCAACATTTGAACCTTTTGCCGTTCGAGTTCAGTACCGGTAAATCCATGCTGTTTCACACGAAACGCCTCCCTGACCATCGCTTCAAGTCCGCCCAGGATGGAGTTCTCTTTCACACCTGCGCTGAGGTAATAGGCGCATTTCGGTCCGATGAACCTTCCATCGTAGTTGTACGCATAGAGAAACGGCGGATTTGGTTTCTGGAGCAGTTCCCGTAACCGTGCATTCAACATGGCACTGGAGAGACTGCTGATGATCTCCCGTCGGTAGTCCGCGGCGGTACTTTGTCCGCTGGTGTCGCGTTTGAATATCACATCAACGGACGTTCTGGTCAGTTCCGGATCGGTCGCGATCGAAACCAAGGTGCCTGAATTATCGGGAACGGGAAACTGCCGGCGTTCACGTTCATGGAGTGGATTTGTCAGGTGTGTAAAATGCTCCTTCACGAGCTTCTCGATTTCTTCTTTCTTGAAATCACCGACGGCGAATACTGCCATCAGATCCGGCCGGTACCAATCGCGATAAAATTTCCGAAGGGCATCGTGCGTACAGGATTCGAGAATCTCTTTCTTGCCAATGGTGAGGCGGTCGGCATAGTGCGACTGGTAGAGTTCGACCGGTATATGTTTCATGGAGACACGCTCTTCCGCACCCCGGCCCAGTCGCCACTCTTCTATCACCACACCGCGCTCATTATCAATTTCCTTATCGTCATACGACACATCGTGGCTCCATTCTTCGAGGATTTGAAATCCCTTCTTCAAGACCAGCGGGGAATCCGTCGGGACCTGCATCATATACACGGTTTCATCGAAGCTCGTATAGGCATTCAAATCCGCTCCGAACCGGATTCCGGATTTCTCGAGAAAGTCGATAATTTCCTGCTTCGGAAAATTCTTCGTTCCGTTGAACGCCATATGTTCGTCGAAGTGTGCCAGCCCTTGCTGGTCGTCGTCTTCGAGGATTGAACCTGCCCTCACCGCAAGCCGCAGTTCTGCGCGTTTTTCCGGTTTGTGATTTTCGCGTATATAGTACCGTAATCCATTGTCCAGCTGACCGATGAGAATTTTTGGGTCGGGCGACAGACGTTGATCCGGTTGAATAAGGAGCTGTGCATGGAGTATGATAGTGCTTGCAGCAAGGAGAATCCCAAGCTGCAATGCGATTGAAAGAATTGGTTTGCTTTTCATAGAATCCCTCTCCTGGAGGCGCCGGTGTCATGGAATACCGTCAGTCGACAATGAAGAGCACGGCGCCATTTTTTGTTGTTGAACTATGCGGATAATTATCATCTTCAACCTGATACGACATGCCTTTTCGCAATTCAATAGACCGGCCGTCTTTTAATTGTGTCGTCATTGCGCCTTCCAGGCAAAAAAGAATATGCCCTTTTGAGCACCAATGATCTGCTTTGTAGTCCGCCGAGTATTCCACGACGCGAACACGGATGTCGCCGCATTGACGAACTTTCCAGAGGGCATAGCCTGTTTCGCCCGCATGCCGCTCGGGCGTGATTTCTGACCATTCGGTCGCTTCAAACGGGATGTTTTTCATAATCATAGGAAATTTTCTTTCTGAAATCATTTCATGAAATTGTGAAGTGGATCAGCATCGTCATCCATCAGTGAATCATCATGCATCTCATCGACATCGATCCGTTCTGGAAGCCTTCGTAGATAAACTCAACCTGTTCGTCTTGTTCCTGCAGCGCCGCACTATAGAGGAAAGGCAGGTAATGATCGTTTGTGGGGACCGCAAGCCGGCTGACAGAACTCAATTCTTTATAGCGAATCAGGCGTTCGTGGTCATTCTGCAAAAGAGCATTTTTAATATATTCGTCGAATTCTATTGCCCAGAGGAACGGTCTGGCATGTTCATCGAAATCGATCTGTCGCAGGTTGTGGACGATATTTCCGCTGCCGATGATGAGAACATTTCTGTTTCGGAGAAAAGATA
>RPQN01000041.1 GCA_003819715.1 Ignavibacteriota bacterium
CCCATATCCTTATCACCGCGGCCCGAAAGATTGACCACCACAAGATCCTTCTTTGATGATGCAGGCATAAGAGTATTGAGGTATGCGAATGCATGCGCCGATTCGAGTGCGGGAATAATCCCCTCCAATTGCGTCAGGAGCTGCGCAGCGGCAAGCGCCTGTTTATCGGTGATGGAAACATATTGGACTCTGCCGGAGTCTTTTAACGCGCTGTGCTCAGGGCCGACGCCGGGATAATCCAATCCTGCAGATATGGAATGCGCTAATTCGACCTGTCCGTTTTTATCCTGCAATAAATAACTGAACGAACCGTGCAGCACTCCCGGTTTTCCCTTGGTCAATGTGGCCGCATGCTTCTGCGTATTCAATCCGCATCCCGCCGCTTCCACACCGATCATACGGACATCCGTTTGGAGAAACGGATAAAACAGACCCATGGAATTACTTCCGCCGCCGACACACGCAAGAAGGACCGATGGAGCCCTCCCTTCGGCCGCCAGAATTTGCCTGCGCGTTTCTTCACCGATCACCGATTGAAAATCGCGGACCATCATCGGGTACGGATGGGGGCCGACGACCGAACCGATAATATAGAACGTCGTGTCCACATTCGTCACCCAATCGCGTATTGCTTCGCTTGTTGCATCCTTTAACGTGCGGCTGCCGGTGGTCACCGGAACCACTTCTGCACCGAGCATCCTCATCCGGTGCACGTTTAATTCCTGCCGGTGAATATCCTCTTCTCCCATATAGACGACGCACGGGAGCCCCAATTTTGCCGCAACGGTTGCAGTGGCAACACCATGCTGGCCTGCACCGGTCTCGGCAATGATCCTTTTCTTTCCGGCGCGGCGGGCCAGGAGAATTTGACCGATCGTATTGTTGATTTTATGTGCACCGGTATGGCAGAGATCTTCACGCTTCAAATAAATTTTGCCTTTTCCATAATGCTCTGTCAGCCGATTAGCAAATGTCAGGGCGGTCGGGCGTCCCGCATAGTTGCGCAGCATCGCAACAAATTCCTTTTTGAATTCCGGATCCCGTCTGGCTTCGCGGTAGAGCTGCTCAAGATCGAATAATGCCTGCATTAATGTCTCCGGGACAAATTTTCCGCCATAACTGCCGAAGTAGCCGCGTTTGTCGGGATAGCTATAAGAATATTTGTGTGATTTCATTTTTCTTGATTCCTTGATTTGTATCATAATTCAGTAGAACTCCGAACGGAGTTCTTTGTTCCGTTGAGCTGATTTTCTATAAATCTGGAACCCCTAACGGGATTCTTTTCAATTTACCCGTTTGATAATTGTTCAACTCCTTTAGGAGTTGAACGTTTTTAAGGTTTTTTCATAATTACAAAATGAACTCCAGAGGAGTTCAACCGATACGCCAGCAAAGAATAAATTATTACAGACATCAGACATTTTCCATTTGATTGAGTTTATCAAATAATAATTTCATCTTCGCATGGTCTTTCTTACCCGGATGGTCTTCCACTCCGCTATTCACATCCACGGCGTAGGGACGTACTTTCTGCACCGCTTCAACAATGTTTTCCGGCGATAACCCTCCGGCAAGAATGATGCGCCCGTATTTCTTCGCTTCCACCGCTATGTCCCAATTAAATATTTGGCCGGTCCCGCCTAATTTACCTGTGACCTTGGTATCTAAAAGATACGCTGAACCAGCATACCGCTGAAGGACTTCCGGATGAAAGCCGGAATCCACATGGAAGGATTTATAGGCCGGCATGGGATACCGCGCAAGCTCCTCCGGCGGTTCTTCACCATGAAGCTGGACGCAGTCTAGGGATGTTTTTTTCACGATCTCCAGGACGTCGTTCAACGCCGTATCGGCAAACACACCGACCGTGGTCACAAAGGGCGGCATCTGCCGAATAATATTCCGCGCTTCTGCCGGTGCAATATATCTGGGGCTCGATTTGACAAATATAAAACCGAGCGCATCGGCTCCCAGCACCGCAGCAGCGAGTGCGTCACCAACGTTGGTCATACCGCAAATTTTAATTTTCAATGGATGTTATCCTTTGAGGAATTCATCAGTACGCGCAATGCTTCACCCGGATTTGGCGAGCGCATCAGACTTTCACCCACCAGAACCGCATCGATTCCATGAGCGCTCAGATGGTCGATGTCCGTTTTACTCGAGATCCCGCTCTCGCTGACGACGATAATGTCTTTGGGAATGCGGGATGCCACCCGGATCGTTGTTGTCAGGTCTACTGAGAAATTTGACAGGTTCCGGTTATTGACTCCAATGATCGTCGCAGGGACATAATTGAGAATATTCAACTCTTTAATTTTATGTACTTCAACGAGACATTCCAGTCCCAGGGCGGTTGCTTCCTGGTATAAGTCGCGCAGCCGTTCCGGCGGCAATGCCGAAGCGATGAGGAGAACGGCATCTGCGCCAAACGCCTTTGCTTCCTCCAGTTGATAGGAATCCAGAATGAAATCCTTCCGCAGAATGGGAATCGGGACCGCGGCGCGGATATCGGCGATGAATTGAATGTCTCCCTGAAAATATTTTTTATCCGTCAGGACCGACAGAGCACTCGCTCCGCCCTTCACATATTCACCGGCGATCGTTAACGGATGAAAATCCTCACGGATCACTTTTTTGGACGGAGATGCTTTCTTGATCTCCGCAATGACCGCAGGCTTTTTTCCGGTTAAGGCGTTCTGCAGCGAGCAGCAGGTTCGTGCGTACCCGGGCATGCTTCTCAGCCGCTCGACCGGTACCGATTTTACAGCCGTCGCGATCTCATACCGCTTCTGTTCAAGAATCTCTTCGAGTATATTCATGGGAGATCGGTGTACTGAATAAGTTTTTGTAATTTCTCAAGGGCTTTGCCGGAATCGATCGACTCGACGGCTTTCTGTGTTCCTTCAAGAATCGTCTTTGCTTTTCCGGCAACATATATCCCGAGCGCGGCATTTGCAATCACCACATTCCGCGCGGGACTTGATTCGCCTTTCAGAATATTCAATGCGATACCTGCATTTGCATTCTTGTCGCCCCCATGAAGGCTTTCCAGCGATATAGTTGAAAATCCGAAATCTTCCGGCCGCACATGATATTCTCGCAGCGGGGAGTTCTTATTTACCTCATGGACTACGGTACCGCCGGAGAGAGTGACTTCATCCATGCCGTCATCGCTGTAAACGATGCATGCCTTTTCAACATCGAGTTTCTGAAGTGCTCCGGAAAAAAGGTGCGCAACGCCGGAATGATAGACCCCGACGAGCTGTCGTTTAACACCTGCAGGATTTGTCAGCGGGCCGACCATATTGAAAATACTCCGTACACCCAATTCAGCCCGGGGTTTCGCGGCGTACTTCATGGCGGGATGATACAGCGGGGCAAATAAAAATCCGATGCCGATGCGATCGATGCATGCCTGCACGGTCTCCGCGGTGCACTGAACGTTGACTCCCAGTGCGGTCAGAACATCCGCGCTGCCGCTGAGACTGGAGACCGAACGGTTGCCATGCTTCGCTACCGTGACGCCCGCACCTGCCGCGACAAACGATGCGACCGTGGAAATATTGAATGTGCCCAGCCCGTCGCCGCCGGTGCCGCACATATCGATGGCATCCGGGTCATGGATCGTCATCTTCACGGCATGCTCGCGCATCGTGCGGGCAAAGCCGACCAGCTCATCGATTGTTTCTCCCTTGGCCCGCAAGGCCACCATGAGCCCGGCGATCTGCGAATCGGTCGCCTGTCCGGTCATAATCGTATCCATCACACTCGATGCTTCGCCAATGGTCAGGTGTTCGCCCGACAAACATTTTTCTATGTGAGTTTTCATAATATTTTATAAACCTCCAGCCAGTTGTTAAGAATAATTTCTCCATCCTGTGTGAGGACCGATTCGGGATGGAACTGAATTCCTTCGATGGGAAACTTCCGATGCCTGACACCCATAATAATGCCGTCCTGGGTGCGGGCGGATATGGTCAGGTCTTCGGGAAAACGGTCACCGGAAATCACAAGCGAATGGTAACGCCCGACGTTTAACGGATTGCGAACGGTTTTCAGGATCGTCTCGCCCGTATGAGAGACCGGCGACGTTCTACCATGCATCAGCGTCGGCGCGTGCGTAATCGTCGCGCCAAAAGCAAAACCAATTGCCTGGTGGCCAAGACATACTCCGAGAATCGGAATGGACGCACCGAACTGCCTGATCACTTCCACCGTAATGCCGGCGTGTTCCGGTTTGCCCGGACCCGGCGACAGGATAATACCGCGCGGCGCAAGACGGGAGATTTCATCAGTGGTGAGTTCGTCATTCCGTTTTACCAGAATCTCCTCCGTTTTTTTGCCGATGGCCTGGACGAGATTGTATGTAAAGGAATCATAATTATCGATTACCAGAATCATGGTTGACCTCCTGAATTTCCGCCGCTGTGAATTTTCAAAAGTCCATTGGATGCAACGGCGAGCGCATCGAGCAGCGCCTGGGCTTTATTCTCTGTCTCTTTGTATTCCTGCTCCGGGACAGAGTCCGCAACGATGCCCGCGCCGGCCTGGATGGTGAGCATGCTGTTTGCGGCAACGACCGTTCGAATTGCAATGCACGTATCGAGCGCCCCGTTGAATCCAAGGTACCCGACCGCGCCGGCATAAATGCCGCGCCGCACCGGTTCCAGTTCATGGATAATTTCCATCGCGCGGACCTTCGGTGCCCCGGACACGGTCCCGGCAGGAAAGCAGGCTCGCATGGCGTCGATACTCGTTGAGTGCTCTTTGAGTTTCCCCTGAACTTCAGAAACCAGGTGCATCACATGGGAAAACCGTTTCAGGCGCTTGAAGAGCGGTACATGCACCGTTCCGAATTCGCTCACCCGTCCAATATCGTTGCGTCCCAGATCTACGAGCATCACATGCTCGGCCGCTTCCTTTTCATCGAGGAGCAATTCTTCCTCCAGATGTTTATCCTCCTCTCCGGTCTTCCCGCGCTTGCGCGTTCCAGCGATCGGCATGACGGTCACCGTACGGTCCTGCACGCGCACCAACACTTCAGGAGAGGAACCGATGAGTTTCACCGGACCGAAATCGAGGTAAAAGAGATAAGGAGATGGATTGATAATGCGAAGGGCGCGATAGACGGGAAACGGATCTCCGGAAAACGGTACCTGCACCCGGCGGGAAAGGACCACCTGAAAAATATCGCCCTCATGGATGTATTCCTTGGCGCGCGCGACAGCTGAACAATAGGCGTTCCGATCGGCGCCGTCCCCGACGGAATCGAGATCGCAATGAAAGCTGTTATTGATCAGGGGCGGCCTGCCCAATCGTTCGAGGATCTCTTTCAGGATTTTTACGCCGAGATCGTATTGACCGTCCAGCGGGCGGCGTTTTTCAATGATCACGTTGTGCGTCACCGTCAGGAGTTGATGAAGGTGATCGAATTTGACCACGGATTGAAACAGGCCAAACATCGCATCGGGCACATCCTGTTCCGATACCGGATGCAGGGGTATATGTTCAATTTCGTTGACGCGGTCATACCCGAAATACCCCAGGAAACCTCCCGCAAATCCCTGCTGTTCATGCTCCGCCACATTGCGATACCGGTCCGAGAATTCTTCGAGCACGTCCAGAATTTTTCCCCGGCGGCGTTCGGTTGTTCCGTTGGACTCGATGTCTATTGCATCGCCCTTCGCCTTGATCATCAGGAGCGGATCTGTGCCGACAAACGAGAACCGTCCGATGCGTTCGTCCGGTTCGACGCTTTCCAGCAGAAACGACGGCGCCGTCTCAGAGCGCAGGGTCAGATAAATCGATACCGGTGTATGCAGATCGGCAAGGATTGTTTCCACCAGCGGAACGACCGCATATTGATCTGATAACGTTTGAAACTCTTTTTTTGAAATCATAAAAAACACCCCTATAAATAAAAAACCCTTCCAGGGGATCCGGGAAGGGTTAAGAATACAATCTGCGTATGCTTAGAAGTTAACTATCCGTTCTCTTACCTGTTCGTTTGGACACACTGCTGCGCCACCACCAACGGTTGATTGAAGAGACGATATAATTAACGGATTGTGACATACTTTACACAAGTAATATACATGATTTGGGAAAACTTGTCAAGAGGTTATTTAAAAAATGTTTCATTTATCAATGTTTTATGTAATGGAATTCAATAGAACTTTGTATAAGATCTCAAAGCTGTGCTTAAGAATTCTTGTCTGAGATTGTTTCTAAATAAATCCGAGCCTCTCGCTTTTCCTCTTCAAATTGTCCATTAGGGCAGACAGCTAAGAATTGAGAAAAATCTCTTGCTGCTGCTATTAAATCTTGTTTACTATGATAATTAATAAGACCCAAGCAGTAATATAATTGTATACGGTTAGGCTCTGCACCGAGTACATCAACAATAAATTGCTCTGTTTGTAATTGCACATCTTTCCTTTCGGTTGTTCGTTTAAACGCTCTCAAATATAACTTTGTTGCCGTTTTCATATTGCCTTCATATGCAAACAGGAAAGCATAACTGTAAAGCCATGTTCCTTCTTTATGAGTATCACATTTTTTAATAATTCTCTTAGCACTTTTTACATCTCGCCTGATTAGAAAAGTACAAATCGCAGATATTAAAAGTGCCCCATAATCGTCGGGATGTATTTGAAGAATTTTTTGAGCAAGCAACTCTATTTGTTCAATTAATTTCTTTTCTCTAGTGCTAAACCATAAATCATATAAATTACCCATCCATACTGAATAAGTCTGATATAATCGTTCAGGAAGCCTTACTTTTATTTTAGCAATAGACGGGAAATTGTTATCATCACTCTTGATTCTTGTCTGCAAATCCATAAAAAGATTTGCAGCATATTGAAAGTTACCAGATACAAGCGATGCAATTCCGATAATGTATTGCGCAGTTATTTCTACGAGTTGTGCTGTGAACTCGAAAGTAAAAACATCGTTTTCAGCGGAAATTGCTAATTTGCCTGGTAATAATTCTGAGAATTCTTTTGAAAATGCTTGTTGAACTTGAGCTGGAATTGGACGATGTGCGACTATGCCTGAGAGACTCATAAAATGATGCGGTTGATTATTCAAAGGTCGTTCTTTAATATTTCCATAAAGCAGAAAATGTCCGCGAGACACTTTCAAATAATCGCTTGCCATTTCACGATCAATGATTTTTGATGAATGAAATTCGTTTAATTCAATTACTTTGAACTGATATCTCAGGTTTCCTGCGTAAAGTAATTCCTTCAATACTTTAATGAAATCGTTACTAAATTTTCCTTGTTTTGATTTTTCTTCGTGATTGATCGCTACAATAAAACCGACTCGGTCACTTGATACTCTTGGAATTCTGGTACTCCATATCCAACCAAAAGCAATGCTTCCAAGAACAAGGACGATTACAATCCACCATAAAGGTTCAATTTTAGATAAATTTAAATTTGCTGCAAACGATAAAAGGATAAGAAGAGAGAGAAGAAGAACTATTGCAAGAGTCGATTTTCTGTGCCAACGCTCTGATATCCATTGTATAATTTTTGATAGATCAAATTGAAACATAAATGACCTCTGTTTTGTAATGAAAGTAATAAGCTTTACTAGGTGTGGGCTTTATTATCATGAAACTTTACTTAAAACAACTATTAATTGAGTTATTAAGAAATTGCATTGGACTCTTACATAAAACAGGATTTTCAAGAATTGTCATCGACGACCTCAATGGTAATTATTACTGGCGCGGGATTATACTTGTCATAAATATATCATATTCCACCGGCGAGGGCAAGAACTCATTTTCCTCCTACATTCCACCATACTTCATAGAGGTCGCAATTTGCATCTTTAATGCATCATCAATATCCAACACCAAGGGTTCTCCATCATTGTTCTAAAAGTCCCCTCTCACCTAAGATTTAACTGAGCTGAGAGGGGATTTAGGGGTGTGTTATTCGAGCCTCAATCCATTCTCGCAATTGTTCGACCACTCCATCAACATTACTCTTTACATCTGAATCCCAAAATCGCAATATTGTTAATCCCAGCGATTCCAACTTTTCCTGTCTGATCCGGTCTGCATCTTCTTTTCCATCATGAGAATCACCGTCTATCTCAAGCACCAATTTTAACCGCGGGCAATAAAAATCTACCACGTATTCGTCAATTGGTTTCTGTCTATGAAAATCATATCCGAGTACTTGCTTTTTCTTCAATTGCTGCCAGAGAAGAATTTCCGACAATGTCATATTCTTCCGCAACGTTCTTGCTATTTGTTTCATCCTCGGATTATATCGGACCCATCGTTCTTCCATTGACAGACCTTTACACACACCCCTGTGATCCCCTCTCAAGAGGGGATGTTTAGTCTCAGATAGAAAATTCCCTTCTTAATGCTTTATCAATATCAAATACCGAAAGTTCTCGTTCATTATTAATATTGAAGGCATCTAACATACCTGCGCACTTATGGCACTTTATTATTGTTTTGAATGTGAACTTCCTAATTGGGCATATAAAATACACTCCTCGGCGATGTTGTAACCTGAAACAGCGCTCTGGAGTCTGGTAAGTAATGTGGGATGGGAAAATTTATCTTTTTTCCGGCGGGAAAGCAAATATCCCCCCTCTCTCCCGCCTTTGTCTTTCTGCGAAACAGTAGTACATTGATAGTGTTTCAAATGAAATGAACGAACTATCGCATGAATCTTGAACTATTTGGCTGGGACGATTATTTTAGCAAATGTGCGGAACAATATTCCGCACAGGGCTTGCACCACGGCCGTGTGATCATTCAACATAAAGACCGGTATGTCCTGATCACAGAACGGGGCGAAGTGAACGGGAATGTCAGCGGGAAGTTCCGTTTTGAAACGGTCGCTCTTCAGGATTTTCCCGCAGTCGGAGACTGGGTGGTCTTCGATACCGACTCCGGCGATCAATCCGCCGTTATACATCATGTGCTTGACCGCAGGACCAAGTTTTCACGCAAAGTTGCCGGTGACCGGCCCGACGAACAGGTCCTCGCCGCCAATATTGACATTGTTTTTCTTGTCATGGGTTTAGATTCGAATTATAACCTGCGCCGGTTGGAGCGGCACCTGACCGTTGCATCGGAAAGCGGCGCCCGCACGGTCATCATTCTCAATAAATCCGATTTATGCCCGCATCGGAAAGAATATACGCAGGAAGTTCTCTCGATCGCACATGGGATCGACGTTATTGTGATGAGTGCGCTTCTGAAGGAAAATATTGCCCCCCTCCAAACCCTTCTCGCTCCGGGAGTGACCGGCGTTCTCCTCGGTTCGTCCGGGGTGGGAAAATCCACCATCACCAACCTCCTTCTCGAAAAGGACCAGGTGAAAGTACAGAACGTCCGGGTGAACGACAGCCACGGCCGCCATACCACCGCACATCGTGAATTGCTCATGCTGCCCAATGGAGGGTTGATCATCGACACGCCCGGGCTTCGCGAACTTCAACTCTGGAGTGTTGATGAAGGGCTGCAGGAAAGTTTTGACGATATTGAAGCTCTCGCGGTGGGCTGCCGGTTCCGCGATTGCAGGCATGAATCCGAGCCGGGGTGTGCCGTTCTTTCTGCTCTCGACGATGGAACGATTGGACCGGAGCGGTATGAAAGTTTTCAAAAGCTCCAGCATGAAACCTTGCGTCAGACATTGGAAAATAATCTGAAAAACAAACGGATCCAAAAGGAGAAGGGGAATAAAACCACAAGGAAACTGAGATCGAAACCGCGGGATCTCGATGAGCTCTAAGGAAAACATGGAATCCAAATCAGCATTACTCATTGGAGCGAGCGGACTCGTTGGGGGACACTGTCTGCTTCAATTACTGGAAGAACCGTCGTATACTCAAGTCATCGTCCTCGTTCGAAGGCCTTTGCCGGTGATTCATGAAAAACTGGTTCAGCAAATTTCCGACTTTGATGAGCTGGAGTCCCTGGGAAAATGTCCGCCCGTGGATGATGTCTATTGTTGTCTGGGAACGACCATCAAGAAGTCGGGAACGCAGGAAGCGTTCCGTAAAGTCGACTTTGATTATCCCGTCAAACTTGCCGCACTCACACAGCATTGCGGGGCGAACCAGTTCCTTCTCATTTCATCCATGGGTGCGAATCCGCATTCGAGGATTTTTTACAACCGCGTCAAAGGCGAAGTGGAGGAAGCAATCCGGAAAATTTCATTCAAAGCGTTTCACATATTCCGCCCTTCCCTGCTTCTGGGAAAGCGGGTGGAGCATCGACCCGGCGAACAAGTCGGTGCCGTTGCAATGACGGCGCTGAAATACGCGATGATTGGGCCTTTCAGGACTTACCGCGCCATCCTGGCAAAAGATGTGGCTCAAGCAATGGTCCGCGTCGCTCAGATGGACCGCACCGGCGTCAATATCTACGATTCGCAGTCCATTCAAAAAATTGCGGATGGTGCAGATACAAGACATCAGGTAGAGTAGAGACGTTCCCCGCCACACGAACGGCGGGTAAAAATTGAACGTCTCTACAAATCGGTGATGATTATTCGATTTGGAACGAAATTGAACCATTTTTCGTTTAACAGTACAGTAATGAAATACGAAAAACTCCATATGATGGTGCGGATTATTCTCCTGTGCTCGGTATTCTTCTTTTCCTCAGGATTTACAACCATTGTCAAGTATTGCTCGATGAGTCAGAGCTCCGAATGCTGCTGCGAATCGGATGCCATGGATAATTCAGCAGCACAAACCAATGAACCTTCAGTCGGTGACCAGAACTCTTCGTGCCTGACCGTAAAAGTGATCGGCGGCTTGAATGAGATAAAAGCAACTGTCGCATCTGAAGAATCAGCAAAACTCCCGGCAGTGGAAACTGTTCCGTTAAATTTTGAAGCAATGCCCTTACCACTTCCGACTCGTTCTCTTTCATTTACTTATACCGAAGATAGTGCTCCACCCAATGAAGATATCTGCATCCGTATAAGTTCTCTTTTGATCTAATCTTTTCCTAAGCAAGTGTGTTGTTTCATTATTAAACAATGATACAGTACTGTGGTGTGCTGTTGAAGACATTTATGCTTTGGAGAACTTATGATCGAGCGTATTATTGACTGGAGCGCGAAAAACCGCTTCATCGTTATTCTACTCTATATTCTGATCACCGGATTCGGTATTTATTCGGTGATCAATCTTCCGGTTGATGCAATTCCCGACCTTTCGGAAAACCAGGTTATTGTGTTCACCGAATGGATGGGACGTTCGCCGGAAATCGTCGAACAGCAGGTCACCTACCCCATTTCATCCGCATTGCAGGGATTGCCGGAAGTAAAAGCGGTCCGTGCATCCTCGATGTTCGGGATGTCGTTCGTCTTTGTGATCTTCAACGATAACACCGATCTCTACTTCGCGCGAAATCGTGTCATTGAAAAGCTCGCGTTGGTTCGTTCAGAACTTCCGCCGAATGTGACGCCTACCCTTGGACCCGACGGGACGGGAGTCGGGCATGTCTTTTGGTACACGGTCGAGGGAAAGAACTATGACCTTGCCACACTCCGATCGATCCAGGATTGGTACCTGAGAAACAAACTCGTTTCCGTTGAAGGGGTTGCAGAAATCGCCAGCATCGGCGGATTTGTCAAACAATATCAGGTTGATATTGATCCCAATAAGCTGCGTGCGTATAACGTCACCATCGGGGAACTTGCCGGTGCAATTCAACGCAACAACAATGAAGTGGGGGGAAAACTTCTTGAGATCAGCGACGCGGAATATTTTGTCCGCGGCCAGGGGTATATTACTTCCACCGAAGACGTGGAGAACGTTTTCGTCAAGCAAGGTCCGAATGGTGTTCCCATCCTGGTGAAAAATGTCGCCACGGTGCAGCTGGGCGGGGATATACGCCGCGGATTATTGGAAAAGAATGGTGAAGGAGAAGTGGTCGGCGGCATCGTCGTCATGCGAAGCGGTGCCAATGCGCGCGACGTCATCGAGAAAATAAAACAACGCATTGAAGAAATCAAGCCGGGACTTCCTCCGGGCGTTGACGTGGTGCCATCCTATGACCGTTCTCTCTTGATAGATGCGGCGATCGGTACGTTGAGCCGCGCTCTGATCGAGGCAAGCATTATTGTCGCGATTGTCGTGTCGATCTTTCTTCTCCACTTCCGGTCCATCGTTCGTATTCTGATCGAACTGCCGATTTCTGTTTTGCTTGCATTCATATTGATGTATGTCTTCGGCATCACTTCAAACATCATGTCCCTGGGCGGCATTGTTTTGGCGATCGGAGTGATTGTTGATTCTTCCATTGTCCTGGTGGAAAATGCCTACCGCAATATTGCCAACGCACTGGCAGCAAAAGGGCATCTCACCAATGAAGAATATCGCGACATCTCCATCATATCTGCAAAGCAGGTTGGCAGGGCAATATTTTTCTCGGAACTGATCATTCTTGTCGGGTTCCTGCCGGTATTTTTGCTGACCGGTCAGGAAGGAAAACTTTTCCACCCGCTTGCTTATACAAAATCATTTGTGATGATCTCATCGGCGATGGTCGTTATCACGCTGATCCCTGTACTGATGACCATGTTGATGAGAGGAAATTTCCGCCCGGAATCGGCAAATCCTGTCACGGGATTCTTCATCCGATTGTACCGGCCTGTCATTCATTGGGTCTTAAACCATCGTAAAGCAACAATCGCCATCAACGTTCTTGCACTTCTGGTCACTGTTCCGATGATGATGCATATCGGATCTGAATTCATGCCGCCGTTGGATGAAGGATCCATTCTCTATATGCCGGTCACTCTGCCCAACGCCTCCGGTACGGAAGTCGCCCGAATTATGGCATTGCAGGATAAAATTATCCGGAGTGTGCCCGAAGTGCATCACGTCCTCGGGAAAGCCGGCCGGGCTGAAACCGCCACGGACAACGCACCTCTCAGTATGATCGAAACGATCATTATGCTGAAGCCCAAGGATCAATGGCGGCCCGGCATAACCAAGAGAGACATTGTTCAGGAATTGGATGCAACGCTGCAAATTCCGGGTGTCCGTAATGGATGGACTCAGCCCATCATCAACCGTATCAATATGCTCTCAACGGGTGTCCGCACCGATATTGGCTTTAAGATCTTCGGAGACAATCTGGACACTCTTGAACATTATGCGATCAAAGCGGAACAACTTCTCAAAGACGTGCCGGGTGCCGCCGACATCGTTGCCGAAAGAATCGGAAACGGTTACTATGTTGATATCGTGCCCAGGAAAGCGATGCTCTCCCGCTACGGATTAAACATCAGCGACCTGCAGGATATTATTGAAGTGGCGATAGGCGGTCAAAACCTGGGTGTCGTTTTCGAAGGCAGAATGCGGTTCCCGATTCGTCTACGGTTTGAACGTGAATATCGGGATAACGTCGACGAATTAAACCATCTCTTTATTCCCGTCAGAACAGGCGGGGCGGCGTCCACGGCAATGAGCGCTGCACCTGCATCGGGGCAAAGCGGAACAACGTCAGCATCATCGGGCATGTCCGGAATGGGATCAGTCCAGTCTCCACCATCGCAAGGAGCAGTTCAACAATCTTCATTCGCTTCATCGTCTTTATTGAGTCAGCAGTCTGCAGATGAACTGACGTATGTTCCTCTTTCGGAATTGGCAGATATAAAAGTCATTACGGGCCCGCCTATGATCAGCAGCGAGAACGGGCAGCTTCGCGCCATTGTGTATATGAATGTGCGCGGCAGGGACATGGGCGGAACCATGGAAGATGCAAAAAAAGTGATCGGTGAAAACCTGAAACTTCCTTCCGGCTATTCCTCCACATGGAGCGGGCAATACGAGCACAAGGTCCGTGCTCAAAAGACGCTGGAATACATTATGCCGATTGTCTTTCTCATTATTTTTCTTCTCCTCTATTTTACATTCAAAGATTATGTGGAAGCGTTTGTGGTGATGCTCTCGGTTCCGTTTGCACTCATCGGCGGCGTGTATATGATCTTCATACTTGGCTATAATTTTTCTGTTGCCGTATGGGTGGGGTTCATCGCGCTCTATGGCATTGCGGTAGAAACAGGCGTGGTCATGGTGGTCTATTTGCATGAAGCACTGGATAAAAAGATACGGGCCCATAAAAAAGGAGAACGCGGTCCGTTAACGACAAAGGATATTTATGAAGCAACTGTTGAAGGCGCGGTCTTGCGGTTGCGGCCGAAGATCATGACGGTCGTGACCAGTATGATGGGATTGATTCCCGTGATGTGGGCGACCGGCGCGGGCGCAGATATGATGAAACCTCTTACCGCGCCTATGATCGGCGGGCTCTTTACATCTGCGGTCCACGTTCTGGTTGTCACGCCGGTATTATTTGTGATCATGAAAGAACATGCATTGAAAAAGGGGACACTTGAAATGTCCAAAATGGCGGAGTTTATAAAGGAAGGAGAATAACTATGAAAAAGACAGCGGCACTGTTCACATTCTTCTTACTTTTATCACAGGCCATCGCGCAACCGGTTGATTCTCTGATCCAGGAGGCATATAAAAATAATTCGCAGCTCAAATCGTTCGACTATCAGATTCAGGCGGCGGGATTCCGCGCTTCTTCATCCCGTGCATGGCCCGCACCAACACTCGGGATAGAGTTGAGTCAGATTCCCTCCAATAGTTCAAACATGCTCACTGATGCCATATCCAATAATATTTCCATTTCACAAATGTTTATGCTCGGCGGCAAGCTCTCGGCAATGTCTGAGATGGAAAAAAGAAAAGGCAGAGTGCTGGAACAAAACCGCGGTGCCTATGAAGTGCAGCTGCGCGCCAGGATCAAAATGAATTATTTCCAGCTCTGGCTTCTCGACAGACAAATTGAGGTTCAGATGCGGTCCATATCATTGTTCAACGAACTCGTTCAGAACATGCAGTCACACGTGATGATCAACCGCATGCGCCAGGCAGACCTCTTTTCGATACAGGCGGAAGTCGCCTCCGAGAAATCGAATTTGCGTGAGTTGTATTCAAAGCGGGTGAACCTGCAGAATGAGGTGCATTCATTGTTGGGGCGAAATGATTTCACGCAGACGATAACGACGGACAGCACGCTTCCATCTACCGAGTTCGTCTTATCTGAGAATCAGTTATCAGATAAAATCAGACTGGCGAATCCTTCCCTCATCGCTATGGACCGGATGAAGGAAATGAACGACGCTGAAATTACCTCTGCAAACAGAGAACTGTTTCCGGATGTGATGCTGCAGGCGATGGTCATGCGGATGCCCAACGGAATGATTCTTACCGGCGGACAGCGTTCCGCCGATGCCATTCAGCAAATCGCTATGGGAATGCCCATGCAAAAAACCGACTGGATGTACAGCGTCATGGCATCGATGACCCTTCCATTTGCGCCCTGGTCGTCGGAGCGCTCGACAGCAAAAGCCGACGAAATGCGCTCAACAACCATGAGCATTGAGGCAGAGAAGAATGCCATGGAGCGGGAAATGATCGCATCTCTCCGCTCGGCTTTAAACCGATATGCCACGGCAGATTCGCTCGTACGCCAGTACCAAAATGAGATTCTTCCGCTGACACGTCAGTCGGCCGAAGCGCAGACAGTCGCATATCAAACAGGACAGGTGCCGATTACGACCGTTCTCGATTCACGCCGGATGGAATTGATGAAGCAGGACGATTACCTGATGGTGCAAATGAACCGGCAAATGGCGCTGGTTGAAATAGAAATGATGGTTGGGACACCGCTTCAATAAATTCACATTACTCTAAAGGAGATATATTATGAAAACATTCATCGCACTCTTCACCGCACTCATGGTTCTGAATTTTTCTGCATTGAGCCAGGAATTAAAACCCAGAAAACATCTTATGGATTCTACAAAAACAGAAAAGATGAAAATGATGAAGCAGCATCAGGCTATCACCAAGCATGATAAGAAAGCACAGCAGTACACGTGTTCCATGCACCCGGAAGTGATCAGCAGCAAACCGGGGAAATGTCCGAAGTGCGGTATGGCGCTTGTAAAATTAGGGCCCAAAAAAGTCAAGGAGATGGCTCCCGCGGTGTATACCTGTCCGATGCATCCGGAAGTACACTCCGACAAACCCGGTAAGTGCCCCATCTGCAAGATGGCGTTGGAGAAAGTAAAGAAAGACAAATAAATAATTCAGCGGGGCAATTCATTCAGACGTTGTCATTTACGCGAAGGTATTGAAATGAAAACAGTATTGATCTCTCTTTTGATGGCCGCTGCAATGATGCTGTCATCGTGCGGCAAATCATCTTCATCACACACCGGCCATGCCGATTCCCTCATGGCACAACCAGGAGATTATTACACCTGCACGATGCATCCACAAGTGCATCTGGACAAGCCCGGTGTCTGTCCTATTTGCGGGATGGAACTCGTGAAAGCGAGCAATAGCAGAAAGATGGAAGGCGACGGAGCGGGAGCAATGGTGCCTCTCAATGATCGGGACCAATTGCTTGCGAATGTTGCCACGGTTCAGGTCGGTTATGAAGAGGTTGAACATTCCGTCCGCGCCTTTGGATCGCTGGAAATTCCGGAACCAAACAAAACAGTGATCAGCGCCCGCTTCAACGGACGCATCGAAAAGCTGCATGTCGACGCTGTCGGCGCCAGGATCAAACAGGGCGATCCGTTGTTCGATATTTACAGTCCCGACATCATCCAGGCGGAAAATGAATACCTGCAGGCATTCAATGCCGGCACATTGTCAGGACAGAATACGGTGTTCAGTCCAAAATCCAAACTCCTGTTATTAGGATTGACCGATCAGCAGATTCTCAATCTTGAATCTGTCGATTCCGTTCCGCTGGTGACAACATATTATTCCAATGTAAGCGGTACGGTCATCGATAAAAAGATCGTCGCAGGGATGTATGTATCGGAAGGATTGACACTTTACGAGATTGCTGATATTTCTTCATTGTGGAATATCGCCGAGGTCTATGAATCGGACGCCGGAACCATTCGTGCTGGTGAAAAGGCAAATCTTTCAATTGCAACATATCCCAATGAAACGTTGAGCGGGATAGTTTCTCTTATCTATCCGGTGGTGAATCCTCAAACACGAACGATCAAGGTCCGAGTGCTGGTGAACAATGCAAACGGAAAACTGAAGCCGAACATGTATACGGAGACAACGTTTACACGGAAAAAAGGAAAGTCGCTGACGGTCCCCGTCGGTGCCGTGCTCATCACCGGGAAACGCAATCTGGTCTATGTGAAAGCGGATCACGAAAATCATTTCGAAGCGAGGGAAGTCGGACTGGGTTCGCGGTTTAACGATAAATATGAGATCACGTGGGGCCTTGCGGCAGGAGAAGTGGTGGTCAGCGAAGGCGGTTACTTGATCGATTCTGAAAGCCAGCTGAAGTCGGGTGGCGAAGCTCCGCATCACCAGGGCGGCACTTCTGTCCCAGAATCGAAGGCAAAAGAAATGCCGGCGAATATGCCCATGTAACACAACCATGAGATCAGCGGTGGAACGTCAATAGATGGACAAATATTTAAGTGAATATTATGAGGAGGAATACATGAGCAAAAATATAATAACAATTCTCTTTTCGATCCTCGGCGTGATTCTCATTGAGATCATTGCCGTGGTCGCAGGCGCCTACTCCGGCATTCCCGATGTCGCTGCAACGAAACCTGAGGGAAAACTAATGAGCTGGTTTATGAGCACAACCAAGGACCATTCCATAAGTACACGGGCTCAAAACATTACTCCTCCTTTTCTGGACGATCCGGCGCTTGTGGCAAAAGGATTCGGACATTATAATGAAATGTGCGTGACGTGTCATGGCGCACCCGGCAGAAAGCCGGATGAATTTTCTCAGGGGATGAATCCGCGTCCTCCGGACCTCGTTTTTTCTACGGCCGACCTGAGTCCCGAGAAAATGTTTGTGATCGTTAAAAACGGTATTACCATGACCGGCATGCCGGGATTCGCATCGACCCACAGCGATTCGGAGGTATGGGCAATCGTCGCATTCCTCAATCGACTTCAAACGATGTCGCCGGTGGAATATGCTGCATTCCAGAAATCGAATGTGAAGGGGATGAATTCTGCCGAGTGATTTTTCTGCAGCAGGTTATCGTCGGAATCGCTGGAAAGTTTCTGAATCGAACGGGGCACTCTCCCGTCCGTGACATGTGGGGTGAATTTTAAAAACTGATTATTTCCGGATCGGTTTCCTTCGTCGTTATTTTCCATTCCTGTGCCTGCGGATCGAAATCCGAAATTTTATCGAGGGGCATACGCAGGTATTTGCCGAATCCGGTCGCAGCAACCTCACCGCCGGGCAGCAGTAATTCTCCGGTTCCCTCAAATGTGCGGCTGGTTTCATTGGTGATACGTCCGACCACGCGAAGTTCCTGGTTGAGCGGGATTTGCTTCTTAAAGCGGGTGGTGAACTCGATCGTCACGCCCCAAACCTCTTCTTTGCTGATCATCATAATTGCACGGCCGATGGTCTCATCGAGCACCGCAGTGGTAATGCCGCCATGCAGTCTGCCGGGATAGCTTTGATGTTCGTTGGAGGGGGTGAAGATGCAGACCAGTTCGTTGCTCTCTAACTCGTAAAAAGCCGCCTTCAATCCGAATGAATTCTTTAATCCGCAAAGGAAACACATTTTACTATTTTGTTGTTTTCCGGTTACACGATGTTCCATACGATCCTGTGGTCTTTCTTTTTGTTCGCGATGAACTCAGGGTTTAAAATTTTTATCCAGCCATTGGAAAGCCTCATCCTGCATTTCCCGATTGAAGACATGCCCGGCATGCCAGAATTTAGTCACCAGGCTGCTGTCTGCATGCTGCGATTCCCAGATGCGATGCATTTTTGAATATGCCTCCTGCACGACCGGCACCGGGAAGAGTTTATCCTGATCGCCGTTATACACCAGCGTCGGTTTCGGGCATGCGAGGCTCGCGACATCCGGGTAATCGAGGAAGTTGGCAAGGTTGGGATGCGTCGTGGTAAATGAAGATTGTCCGCGTGTCAGATTGGCGCCCGGAACCAGCAAACCTTTATGAGTACCCATCCAGCAGACTGCAACACTGCCCGCGATCCGGTCGGACAAGGCTGCCACCTGCCAGGCCCTGAACGAACCCATCGATACTCCCATGGCGACGACCCTGCTGGAATCAACCTCCGGCCTGGTCGCAAGAAATTCCGCAGCAGACAGGTCTTCCCATGCAATGAGGCCTGCAAAAGACATTCCAAGATTCAGGAGGTTTGACGCGATCGCCTGCTGGCCTTCATATCCGGCGCCGCCGCGGTCAGACCAGTTCAGCGCATCGGTCGCAAAGCAGACATAGCCGCGCTTCGCTAATTCGTCCCCGATGAATCTTCCGCCGTATAATTTATCAACCCACTCCTTCGCCGAGAGTATCCGCTCCGGTGATTCATCAAACGGCTCAATTACTTTTTCCTTGCCGATATCAAATTTAGCACCATGATCATGAAGGAGCAGCACCGCAGGAAACGGACCCGTTCCCTTGGGGACAAGAAGATATCCGACCACCCGGCTTTCGGAACTGATATTGAAAACGATTTTTCGTACACGATAACTGCCCCGGTCCTGTTGAGCCAGTTCGACCGGATAAAACGATGCCGGCTGCGGAGGTTGTAATAAGCACTCCCTGACCTTTTCGCGTGCTGCACTGCGCCATGAATAAAAATCTTTAAAATTTCCCGACAACCACGAGAGTGGATAGGTCAGACGTTCTCCGAGAACTTTGTACATTGGTGGAAGATTGTCAGAGATGGCATTCGATTGAACCGGTGAGTTTTCCCGGACCTGAGACCACATCAAATGAGGAAGAAGAATAAACAGGATAAATATTTTTTTCATATGGAATCCTCGAACGAACAACCGGGCAGGAATAGATTGTTCATGGCGACTTACACGGTGTCTGGAAAATAACGACGCGCACAATCCGGGCACAACCCATGCGTAAAATCAACATCCACAATATTTTTTTTAATGTAGACTTCAACCTGGTCCCACTGATTTGAAGCCGATCTGATTTTTTTACAGTTCGAACAAATGGGCAGCAGGCTGCCCACCGACATCAGCTCATGAATATCTTCCAGGATCAGCAGGATCAGCGATTTATTTTCATAGCGGAACGGTGATGTAGTAACCAGGAGAGGAGTTTCAACGACGGTATTCCCAATGGTCCGGTTCAGAATGGTTTTTTTACGGTAGACTTTGCTTCCCCTGCCTGCCTCGATAACCGAATTCCGCACAACACATGTGCCGCAATGCGGACCATATCCGCACCCTTCTTCCGCATCTTTGGTATGAATACAGTGGAGCACCTCTCCCCCCCGCTGCTGCAGCAATTCCTCATTTCCCAGCAGCTGCAGGGCTGCAGCATTCCAGAACAGCATGCGGATGTTATCATCCGTCACCATGATCGGGAACGGGATGGCATTGAACGCGATTTTTAAGAGAAGGTCATTATCAAGTAAATGCTGAATCATAACGGAGTTCCTGTTTTTTCGTCATATAAGGTAGCAGGTGTCCGTTCGAAACGCAAGTTGGTTTTTGCTCCATTTTTTTTTACAATGCGTAGTGGAACCTCAACCGGATTCTTTATTGGAGGAAATTATTTATGAAACCTGTCTCTCCTTTTCGACTCTTCGTGAAAACGTCCATCCTTCTTGTTCTCATGTCATTATTCTGCCGGGCTCAAGTGGGGCAATCGGCTGATTCTCTTAAAAAGCTGATCGATAAAAAATTTGAAGACCTCGACCATCGCCTCGATCAGCTGGCGAAAGCGGTGGACGACGTTCAATGGTACAACAAAGTCGGGGATGTTGCAGTCATGGAGAAAGTCTTCATCGTCGGCCCGCCGCCGATAAAAGTAAAGGATTCCACGGCACGCGGGGCCTTGAACCCGGTGAAATTCTGGGCGTATGTGTTTATTCCGAAAACGCTGGACCGGGAAAAAAAATACCCGCTGCTCGTCCTCCCGCACGGCGGAGTGCATGGCGATTTTACAACGTATCATACGCATATCATCCGGGAGATGATGGCACAGGGGTATGTAGTGATTGCTCCGGAATACCGCGGCAGTACAGGGTACGGGAAGTCGTTCTACGAACGGATTGATTACGGCGGACGCGAAGTCGAAGATAACCATGCCGCACGGAATTGGATGGTCGAGAATTACAGTTTTGTCGACAGCACCCGCATTGGCGCTGTCGGGTGGAGCCATGGCGGTTTTATTACACTTCTGGATATTTTTGAACACCCGGATGATTATCAGGCCGCGTTTGCCGGTGTGCCGGTAAGTGATCTCGTCATGCGGCTGGGATATTACGGTGACGATTACCGGAAAGAATTTTACGCCCCGTACCATATCGGGAAATCCGTGAGCGAAGATTCATCGGAATACCTGAAGCGTTCTCCGGCAAATCACGCCTACAGATTATTTACACCGCTTCTGATCCATACGAATACCAGCGACGACGATGTCCATGTGGAAGAAGTGACGCATCTCATTGAAGAACTGCGGAAAGCAGGTAAAAAATTCGAATATGAAATATTCCAGGATGCGCCCGGCGGACACAGCTTTGACCGGATCGATACCAGGCTGGCAAAACAAATCCGGCTGAAGATCTACAAATTTCTTGCGCAATATCTCGCGCCGCCGCATCCATTTCAGACACTGGCGGACCTGGAAAAAGCGGGATATCGATAACCTGCAGGGGAAACATCGGGACGCGTGCAATTCTCCTTTTCTTCTCCCGAAAAAAGCAGTACTTTAGAAGCGGTCAAACGCAGGTTCGTCCTGCGTTTTTGTTTATCACATATTTTTAAAGGGCAATTTATGAAAAAGATTATTGCAATCGCGCTGATGCTGTTGCTGTGCGAAGGTGCGCTTCTCGCACAAAAAAAGGGAGCACCCAAATCACAAAAAGAAAAAGTGGGGTACAGCATAGGCGTCAACATCGGAAAGAATATGAAAATGGAAGGATTGGACATTGACGAGGGATTTCTGATACAGGGTTTAAAAGATGGGCTCAATAATACGAAAATGGTTATGACCGACAAAGAGATGGAAGCAGCCATGAAAACGTTCCAGCAGGAAATGACGACCAAGATGCAGGCAAAACAAAAAACACTTGGCGATAAGAATAAGAAAGAAGGCGACACGTTCCTTGCAGCCAACAAGAAAAAGGACGGCGTGATCACGCTCCCGAGCGGGTTGCAGTACAAGATCATCAAAGCAGGAACCGGCGCGAAACCGACAGCAAGCCAGACGGTGAAATGCCATTACCGGGGAACGCTTATTGATGGGACAGAATTTGACAGTTCCTATAAACGCGGTGAACCGGCAGAATTTCCGGTCGGACAGGTCATAAAAGGCTGGGTTGAAGCCCTGCAGTTGATGCCCGTCGGATCAAAATGGCAGCTGTTTATTCCCTCCGACCTCGCGTACGGCCCCAATGGCCAGGGACAGATCATCGGACCAAACGCGGTGCTCATTTTCGATATCGAACTGCTTTCTATTAAATAATGATTGCCCTTGTTGCGACGCATCTTCATGATGCGTCGCAAGAGCGGGGTTTTGGGGACTATGGAACTTCTGCAGCAGCTGATTCAATTCGTTCTTCACATCGACAAACATTTATTCGACATCTGTGCACAATACGGTGCATGGGTGTATGCAATATTATTTATCATCATTTTTTGTGAAACCGGGTTCGTCGTAACGCCTTTTCTGCCGGGGGATTCACTCTTGTTTGCGGTTGGTTCGTTAGCGGCCATCGGTGCACTGAATGTGTGGTCTTCCATCCTCCTGCTCGTCATTGCTGCATTTGCAGGCGATACGGCAAATTACTGGATCGGGCACTTCATCGGGCCCAAAATATTTCATAAAGAACATGTCCGCTTCCTGAACAAAGAGTACCTGGAACGCACGCACCGGTTCTATGAAAAACACGGCGGCAAAACGATTATTCTTGCGCGTTTTCTTCCCATCATCCGCACGTTTGCGCCGTTTGTCGCCGGTATTGGCAGCATGACCTACCCCCGGTTTATGCTCTATAATTTATCCGGCGGGATTCTTTGGGTCGTCCTGTTCACTCTGGGCGGATATTTCTTCGGCAATGTCCCTTTTATTAAACAGAACTTCAGCCTGGTGATTGTGGCACTGATCATTATTCCCGGGCTGCCGGCTGCGGTGGAGTTTATTCGCCAGGCGGTTCGCCGGACGAAGAAGACCCGGTGATCACTGCCCGGCTGCTTTTGAGAAATTATTGAAACACTCATTCCTTGCTCCTCGCAAGGGGAAATTATTTCTGGATACCCGCATGGTATTCACTCTTGCCGTTCCTTTATTATTCATTCGGAGTCCATTATTCTGAATAACACTCATGGTGAAATGGTTGGAGACGTTATGCACAGAACCCGTATTCTCTTCTTCATATTCAGCTGTTGTTATTATTTTTCTTTCGGTCAGGGAAAAACCGGCGGAATCATCCATGGGTTGATCGTGGGTGATTTCTTTTATAAAACCGGCGGTGACGCACAACCCTTCGGCAGCGTTTCACAGTTCAGTCAGCCCCTGCCCAAAGATTCCACCGGCTTCCAGATCCGTCGCCTTCATCTCTTCTATGATTACACCATCTCGAATGATTTTTCGACGCGGTTTCAACTTGAAGGGAACGAAAAATCACTCGAACCGGGCGGACGACTGGGATTATATGTGAAGACCGCGTATGCCGAATGGAAGAACGTCTTTCAAGGATCGAGTGTCCTCGTGGGATTGGTTCCCACGCCGACATGGTCTGCGGTCGAGGGCATCTGGGGTTACCGTTCCATTGAAAAGACCATCGCCGACGGGCGAAATCTGGGAAGCGGGAGCGACCTTGGTGTACTCCTCCGCGGTGCGCTTGTCAATACCGGGACGATAAGTTATGCGGTGATGGCCGGCAACGGAAACGCGCAGAGACCGGAAAACAATAAGAATAAGAAATACTATGCCCTCCTGAGCGGGACTCCATTCCAGGATTTTTCCATTGAAACGTATGTGGACTATGAACCTGCAGCGCAGGAGAAAAATCGCACGACGATGAAGGTGTTCCTCTCCTATCTCAAACCTTCATTTATGATCGGTGCGGAAATCGTAGAGCAGCTGCAGAAAAAACAGGACACGCTCCTGACAGATGTCGCCCCGTTTGGCATTTCTCTGTTTTCGTGGTACCGTTGTTCCGAGAACTGGAAAGTGTATGGAAGGGTCGACTATTACGATCCCAACCGGCTTTCCGCCTCAACCGGATTTTCCGAGTACTTCCTTTCCTTCGGTGCAGACTATATGCCGATCAACAACATCCATTTTATGCCGAACATCTGGGTCACAACCTTCACCGATAAAAGCTCCGCCGGAAGGATCAAACAAGCCGATGTCGTTCCACGCCTCACGTTCTTTTTTCAGTTTAATTAATAATTCTTTTATCGTAGATCGGGAAACGTACCATGAATATCGTCATCCGCCAGGCAACCGCTGCCGATGCTGTTCTCATTGCTGAATTCAATGCCCTCATGGCAAAAGAAACCGAAGACCTGGAACTGGACCGCGAACGCCTGCGGAAAGGGACAAAAGCCCTGAGTGCAGATCCATCGAAAGGCATTTATTACATTGCAGAAGCGGACGGAACGATGGCCGGCCAGCTCATGATCACCTACGAATGGAGCGATTGGCGCAATGCAACCTTCTGGTGGATCCAAAGCGTCTATGTCCTCCCTGCATACCGTAAGCATGGCATCTTTCGTACATTGTATCGCTTTGTCGAATCACTCGCCCGCTCGCGAGGCGATGTCTGCGGTCTCCGACTTTACGTCGATCAATCAAATACGCGCGCGCAGCAGACCTACGCAGCGCTCGGGATGAAACCCTCGCATTACCAGATTATGGATATGGACATCGAATTGCGCTGATCCATTCGCCTCTTCGTGTGATGAGCGGCTGATGGCCGCATTCCATGGAGTACATTCTCCTGCCGGTTTATCGGTCACTCCTTGATCGATCGATCCGGAACCTTACCGAGACTCCCCCGTGTTAGAATGGTAATCAATGACCATAATGTAAATTTATAAAACATGGAGGGAAATATGAAAATCGGCGTACTGGGAACGGGGGCAGTCGGAAGCACGGTCGGGACAAAACTCATTCAGCTCGGTCATTCTGTAAAAATGGGGTCGCGCACGGCAGCAAATGAAAAGGCGGCTGACTGGGTTCTAAAAAACGGCAGTCATGCTTCTCAGGGAACATTCGCCGATGCCGCTGCATTTGGCGAAATCGTATTCAACTGCACGCACGGCATGGCTTCGTTAGACGCATTAACGCTCGCAGGCGCAAAAAATCTGAATAATAAAATTCTTGTGGATATTGCCAACGCCCTTGATTTTTCCAAAGGAATGCCTCCATCACTCAGCGTATGCAATACCGATTCTCTCGGCGAACAAATTCAACGCGCCTTCCCCGACGTGCAGGTCGTCAAAACGCTGAACACGGTCAATTGCATTCTCATGGTCAAACCGGAATTAGTCGCCAACGGAGATCATGATCTGTTTATCAGCGGGAACGATGCCGGTGCAAAAAAGAAAGTCACCGAAATTCTCAAAGAGTGGTTCGGATGGAAATCCGTCATCGATCTGGGTGACATCACGACTGCCCGTGCGACCGAGATGCTGCTCCCCCTCTGGATTGTCCTTATGGGTAAGTACCAGAGTCCGAACTTTAATTTCAAAGTGGTCAAGTGACGGACGGCGAGCGATGATATCGTATTGAACTAAAACGCGAGTGTTATTGTTTTTTTCTCTCCGCTGCTGCGTTTCGCCGCCTCAATGATGCGGATGACATTCAATGCCTCTTCCGGCTTCACCTGTAATTCCTTTCCTTCCCGTATCCGGGCAGCGATGTTGTCGTAGAACGAACGATAATTCCCGGGAAGCGTCTCGAATTTTTCCCGGATTGGTTGATGGTCCATTTCTGTATTCAATACCCCCCACCATTCCTTTGAATCGATGCCCCAGCCGGGATCGTTCGGGTTCTTTCCTTGTTTCAATGCTTCTTCCTGGGGATCCAGTCCCCATTTTAAAAATGAACCGAGTGTTCCGTGCAGCAAGTAGCGCGGTCCGGGCTCCCGCACCAGCAGGCTTGATTTCAATTGAACGTTTACGCCGGGATAGTGCAGCCGGATATCGTACCAGTCATCAACCTCGCCGCCTGTTCTCATCGTCTTGAGATGCGCCGTGACCGCTTCCGGCATGCCGAAGAGGACAAGCGCCTGATCGATCATATGCGCGCCAAGGTTGGTCAGAACACCGGAACCTGCAGCCGCTCGTTCTTTCCATGTATCCTGCTGTATAAAATTCCTGTAGCGGTCAAAATGCGCCTCATAATCGACAAGTCTTCCCAGCATCCGATTGTTCACGATGTGCTGGACCGTCAGGAAATCTCCATCCCATCTCCGGTTCTGAAATATGCTGAGCACCGTTCCCTGTTGCCGTGCCAGGGCAATTAATTCCTCCCCCTGAGCTACTGTTTGAGTGAACGGTTTTTCAACGACGACATGTTTCCCGGCCTTGAGGCATGCTGTTGCGTATTCAAAATGAGTCTCGTCGGGTGTATTGACAATAATCAATTCGATTTCGCTGTCCTGCAGCAAATCCTCAAATGAACGCGACACGATAACGCCGGGGTATAATTGCCGCGCTTCGTTTCTTGTCCTCTCAATAATTCGTTTGAGCTTGAAATTCCTGTGAGAGGAGATAAGCGGGGCATGAAATATTTTCCCGGACATTCCAAAAGACGCAATTCCGGCAACGATAGGTTGTTCCATGGAGTACACTCGTCAAAACGGTTTACGATCATCGTCGTTCGATTAGAGGAAACATAGCCATATTTCGCGGAAATTGAAACAGGTCCCCTTCATCGATCCGGATTTCAAACCATCTCATGGATTGACACGTAATCCCTTTCCCCGTATCTTGAGACGAAAGATTTAAAAAGGGATAAACTCATATGCGTTGTTCAAAAACAAGGATGATTCTCATTCTCTGTTCGATAGGGATATTTTTCCCGCCCCTTCCGCTTTCTTCCCAGGAAAATACAAACTTCGATTTCTCGCTCGGCATCGATTATAGCGCCGCAGATCAGATGCTGGATTATTTTGACCACCGGACCGGGAACACCAAATATGTCGCAGAACTTCGCGGCAACCAGCTCGCTTCGGCGACCAGCGTGCTGCTTGCACGAACGGAAAAGTCCGAAGACGATTTCCGTTTGCAATTGGAACTCGCACGAAATAATTCAAGATTTGAAAGTGATGTGTACGGTTTTTCTTCGGCACGGAGCCACATCCCGGAACTTCGAAAACTGCTGACCGAAATCAAACGCCGGCAGATGGACCGCCGCATCGTTGCGACGATCGCATCGTTCTTTCCTGAACAGGCTAAAATATCCACCCGGTTCTCCGTGTACTTCGTGGTGATCGGCAATGACCACGCCGCAGCGTTTATGCGGCATGTCGTCTGGAATTATGATGTTCCAACGTTTGTTGACGAGGACAAAGGGGAACCGATCATCGTGGTCAATCTCGCCCGGATTATAGAATTACCGATCAACATCGAAGCACAGGTGATCGAGGTCCTGAGCACCACTGCGCACGAATGTTTCCATGCAGCATTCTCAATTTTGAAACTATCGCTGCCGGCGTCCGTGAAGCCAAAAAACATCGCAGACGTATTACTCGATGTTGTCAAGAATGAAGGCGTGGCGTATTACCTCTCGCTCCAGACCCATATCGGTGATGCAACACCGCCCCGGAAATGGTTCGATGGCA
>RPQN01000042.1 GCA_003819715.1 Ignavibacteriota bacterium
CGCGCATCAGCTCTCAACAGTTATTGGCATCACGTTATTCCCCTTCTCTATTTATTGGATTATCCGCCGGTGGCAGCCAGAATCATTGAAAGAAACAATGCGCATCGGACTTCTGTGGCTGGTGTTGACTGTTTTGTTTGAAACGGGAATGGCAAAATTATTCCAGAACCGTGATTGGCCCTCTGTGTTTCGGAATTACAATATTCTTGAAGGCCGCGTCTGGATATTGGTTTTACTTTGGGTCGCTGCTGAGCCTTCATTATTTTATAAAATTCAAAAGAAGAAAAGGACTGACTATCCCAGCAACCTTGACAAGGTCCCTTAGACAATTCCTGGTAACCTTGTCAAGGTTTCAGAGGGCGCGGAGTATTGCAATTTAAAATTTGAAACATTACATTTTGTGTAATAGAAAGGGGATAGGACTTCTGCCTTGGTACTCCTGATCTGCTGTTGATCAGAAAAAAACCAATTCATCACTTCTTCAAGGGGGTCCTATGCATCTCACCAATCTTAAACTCCAAACTATAAACAGCCGCATTTATTCCCACATCCATTTAATAAATGGATTAACGATAAAAGCCTGCGCTGTCCTCATTTTAACCGTACTGTTTTCAATATCCATGGTTGCACAGGACCAGATTAAAAAAGGGACCTATGCATTAAACGGATCAATCGGATTTTCATCAATAACATCGAATCAAGGCACTCATAAATTTGATGAATCTAACTTCTCGTTTTATCCAAGTATCTCATATTTTGTTATAGATCATCTCGAACTAGCCTTGAGTCCATCATACAGCACTTATTCTTCAAGAGAACAATCCAGTTCTTCCCATGACAATAGCGGTAAACATCTCGGTTTAGGTTTCGGGATTCGTTATTACTTCTTTGCCACAAATATTGCGCCTTTTATTGGTGCTAATGCGCAAAGCAGTTGGTCCTCAAGAAATGGCAGTACATACTCATCGCCTAATTCTTATGGTATATTTGTGGTTGGAGTCGATATATTTATTGCAAAGTCACTTGCCGTGGAACCAGCGTTATCGTATTTTAGCGAGCGATTGGGGGATCAATTCACTCTGAGCGGATTCAGTCTGGTAATCGGCGTAAAATATTTCATTATTCCATAAAACACACGCCTCAGCTTACGGTTTCGTGGTATGAGCACTATCCGGCAGGCGGGGCACAATCGCTTTATCTTTATTCTTTCATTTCTCATACCGAAAGGAGTGCACACTTCCATCCTTGCTACAACTGGTCAATCATTGATCAGCATAAATAATCCTGTCATTATTATTTTGCAAGGAGGTCGTATGAAACTCAACAAGAGTCGTCTCTCGGGATTGCTCAGGCAAATAATATTTTTGTCTTTATGGGCGATCATTGCATCGATATATTTTCAAGGATGTAATGACAATTTATTGGACACCGAAACCGCTTCGGCCTTTACCTTGAATACATTCGGTACTCCCGGGCAAATAAAAACATACTATAAAACAGTGTCAGATTTCATTGATGGAACAAATGCACCTGCGATCCTACCTGCCGATTCCATCAAAAGCAGAATTAATTATCCTGACTCACTCTACAATAAAGGCGGTTTCTGCTATTATGTCATAACAGAACAGTATGAATCAAGGAACGACACATTAATTGTTAATCAAGAAGGAGAAGGCTACAGTCTCTACCTTGAGTTAAACAGTTTGTACGCCCATGTGTTCACTCAAGGCAAGGTGTATGAAAAGGGGCAGGTCAAATATTATTCTTTGGAAAATAAAATTTGCAGTATCTCATGGAATAATAATTTCCCGATTTCACTGGACGTCCCATTAGTTGTCGGAAAACAGTTTACATCGCAGGATGGTTGGTATAATTCTGTTGTGTCCGGAGAGGAAGTCATAACAACGCTGGCCGGCCAATTTGAAACGTTCAAGATCCAGGTGAGCCGGCGCTATGGCGGTGATGCACAGGTATTCTATATTAATCCACAATATGGCATTATTCGCTCAATAATTTCTTTCGATAAGCATACACTCGATTTGCCATGGGATAAATCAAAAACTCCGCAGGTGCGGCAAATCCATACATATGAACTTATTTCAATAAAATAGTATTTTGTCCGGTGTCGCCGGAGACTTGCCCGCCAAAGGCGGGCAAGCGATGCCTCAACTTCTGGCGGGACAGATAATGTATTATGGTTCGCGTAAAAAATATTTTGCTTGGAAAAACAACTTTTCATTCAGTAGTACAATTTCTTCATGAGAGATACTCATAATATTTTATGAGCGAATATATGGAGATTCTTATGAAAGCAATTATCTGCACAACATACGGCCCTCCCGAAGTCTTAAAGATGGTGGAAGTGGAAAAACCTATTCCCAAGGACAATGAAGTCCTGATAAAAGTGCGTGCGACGACAGTACACATCGGTGATACCAAAGTCCGGCGCCTGGAGCCCGGATTGGGGCCCGTCCAGGATTTCTTTTTCAAACCCATGATGCGGTTCATTCTTGGGTTCAACGGACCAAGAAAAAAAATACTTGGCATGGAATTGGCGGGAGACATTGAAGCGATCGGCAAAGATGTTACGCTGTTTAAGGTGGGCGATCCCGTTTTTGCATCCACGGAATTTCAATTTGGTGCATATGCCGAGTATCGCTGTATGCCTGAAGACGGGATTCTTGCAATCAAACCCAAAAATATGTCCTACGAGGATGCCGCCCCGGTTCCTAATGGTGCGTTAACAGCCCTGTTTTATCTTAGAAAAGGGAGTATTCAGAAGGGACAAAAGGTATTAATATATGGAGCTTCCGGAAGCATTGGTACTTTTGCCATACAGCTTGCCAAGCATTTCGGGGCGGTAGTGACTGGAGTTTGCAGCACTGCGAATCTGGATATGGTGAAATCGCTTGGGGCCGATAGCGTCATCGATTACACACAGGAGGATTTTACGAAAAGCTCTGATAAGTATAACGTAATATTTGATACCGTGGGCAAGATTAAATCTTCAAAACGGAAAAAATCCCTGTCCAGGTCGGGAATCTATATCTCCGCTCTTTCTTTGTCAGGCAACGTCAAGTTGAAGGTCGAAGACCTGATCTTTCTTAAAGATCTCTTTGAGGCAGGAAAACTGAAATCGGTGATAGACAGACGCTACCCGATGGCACAAATAGTTGAGGCGCACCGGTATGTCGACAAGGGTCATAAAAAAGGAAATGTCGTAATAACTGTTTAGAAGTCATCTCAAAAACATAGAATAAGATCAGTCTGAGCTTGCCTGCCCGCCCGGCTTCCGCAAGCGAGCGTCTATGTTACGCCTCCGGCTGGGAATGAAATGAAGATTGTTAAGCGCCGCGAAATAGTCCGTGACGCCCCGGTACGATTGGACGGTCATTGCGATCCCGACGTAGTCGGGAGTGGCAATCTCTCTTTTTACTGGACCAGAGATTGCTTCGTCACTCCGCTCCTCGCAATGACTGTTGATTTCAAGATGGGTGTCAAGGTCTCCCGTAAAAACACGGGGCAGGCATACGGTGACACAAAATGTGAAAATTTCTGATGCGGAGTTATATAAAGTTCAAAATTGACAAGGGTGCAATCTTGCAGTATATTATATAAACTTTGTCTCATTGGCCCCGTAGCTCAGGTGGATAGAGCAACAGCCTTCTAAGCTGTGGGTCGCGCGTTCGAGTCGCGCCGGGGTCACCAGGGTTACTGAGGAATCCTCAGGCAGCCGAGACCACTTCCAGAGTTGATGATTGCGGTTTGCAGCGAAACCTCATCTTATGAGGAGCATTTTTCGTGTCCTGATATCCAATAATGAATTCGATGCTGTCGATGGGAATTCCTTCAGTACTAAATCGAATCCATCCCGTTTCCCCCCTGCGAATACTTTTCGATTGACTCATCTTCGCCGTTACCCCCTGAGGAACTCTCAAATTCAGAGCGTTCATCGGAGCTCCGTTGTTGACGATATACAAAACGACAGTTGATTCCTCTCCTACGCATCGTTTCAGTTGAATGTCCGGAACGGCCGGAAGCGGCCGGGGAGGGGGCGCAGTCGGCACTGTCTGTGGGCCGTTCCGTTGTTCGATCAGCGGTGCGATGGTTCCCGCAGGCACCCGGAGTGCAACCTGCTGTTCCAGCGCCAGGGTGCGGGCAAGCTCCTCTTCTTCCGTCCTTCCCGCAAACATATCGAAGAGCGTCAGGTGATAGGACTCCAGGAGATTAAATTTTAAAGCGCAAATTGCAATGATCATTCCGCCTGCAAATCCGCCGATATGCATCCAGTGTGCGATACCATCCGGCGAGCCGATGCTGCCGAGAATATCAAACACGAGCCAATAGACGACCATCCATAATGCTTTTGTTGCAAATTTTCCTGCTTTGAACAACCAGACAATCGGAATGGCGAACAAGTACCAAACGTGGATTTTATTGCGCGGAAACAGAACGAGCGCCATGCCGACAATTCCATTAATCGCACCGCTCGCACCGATGGCAGGACGCCCGTCGACCAGGAGATGGACCACTCCCGCTATGATCCCGAGAAAGACATAGATCGAGATATACGCGCCATTCCCGACGGTCGCGCAGATGGCATTCCCGAAAATCCAGAGAAACAACATATTGCCCAGCAAATGAAAAAACCCGCCATGGAGAAACATGTTTCCCAGCAATCCGGAAATTTCCCAATCACGAAGAACGAGAGATTCCTGGTCCGCCATCGGGAAAATCTGTTCGGGAAGGAAAAATATTAAGGAGGTAATGACAATGAGTGCCGCATTCGCGTACGGCATGCGGGTAAACGTAGTCTCCAGTTTGTAGGGAATGAGCATCATATCAGGACCCCATAATCAGTAATGAGAACGATGAACATCGGGCAGGTGCACGGGTGATTTCGATCCCGGTCATGACGGATTACTCTCCGGCCGGTCAATAAGTCCGAATTGCAGCAGGTGGTGATAGCAGTGTTTGAATTGAGCACGCTGCCACTCCTCCGCACCCAGCGGTCCAAATAACGGATGAACATGAACCGCCAGCGGCTGCTCCTGAAAATGAACGAGAAAGCGGTCAACCTCTTTTTGTAATGCCGCCTTCGCATCACTGAAACTGGAAAATCGAAACGGGAGCGGCTCGTCGCCGAGCACGGGATTTTTGAATTCAAGAGGCGTCGGACTGTTATTATAAAGAAATCGTTTCGTTCGCTCGAGCAGCTGCACCGGAGTGCGGCAGGGAAGCACAAGAATTCCACTCGCGCATTCAAAGGCCCAGACCAGATGTTCGATCATATGCTGCGGAGTCATTTTGCCCCAGAGTGGAGGGGTCTGTTCGGCGAGGTGTGCAAGGCATTCGGTAAAAAGTCCGTTGAAAAATTTTTCACGCAGTTTTTCATCGTTGACATCAAAAGGGATAGGCATCATTTTGACTCGTCACTTTTTCGATTGGAGTAATTTTGTGGGGGAAAACTGAACGACCTCGGAAAAATAGTACTTATTATTCTATTGAAGCGCAAGGGCTTGCGGGATTTACCACGGCATCCCGATGAAGTCGGGACGCCTCGTAATACGTAACCCGAAGGGTTTAGCAAAATAAATAGCCATCCGATTTATCGGATGGCGGTGAAAGATTTAATGTTATAAGCGATAAGTTCGATGGTTAAGCGTCACGAAATGGTTCGTGACACCCGAGTATATAATATACCCGTCATTGCGAGCTCGACGAAGTCGAGAGAAGCAATCTCTCGTTTTATCTGGCCGGAGATTGCTTCGTCTTCCGATCGACTTCGTCGTTCGGAATCCTCGCAATGACTGGCAATGGGCGTTGGTTAACCTGGGTGTCACGGTCCACACCGTGACACTAAAAGCTGAATATTCAGTAGTCAAACGTCACGAAATTTTGCCCGACTGCTGACGCATTCACGCAGGCGGGGGTTCGTGACGCCCGAGTAATTAAAATGGACGCCTTGGTGATACGAAACCCGAAGGGTTTTGCGAAGATAAAGAAGCCGTCCGATTTATCGGATGGCGTTGAATGATTTAATTTATAACCTTGTCAAGGTCTCTGAGACAATTCCTCTACGACCTTGACAAGGTACCGTGACGCCAAAATAAATTATTTCAAATTCCAGATATACGCCCTCTTTTCCGGAGGGATGAACATCGCTCCAGTCCCGCCGCAGTCGAATGCATCGTAAAATGACTTTAGATTGGGCACGGACGCATTGACGCGGTACTCTGCCGGCGAATGCACATCGGTTTTCAATTGCATCCGCAGCCGTTCGGGACGCACATTCCGCCGCCAGATCTGTGCAAAGGAAAGGAAGAATCGCTGCTCCGGCGTAAAGCCGTCGATCCGGTCAACCGATTTTCCCTGGAGCGAATTCTCCAATGCGGTATACGCGATTGCAAGTCCGCCCAGGTCTCCGATGTTCTCGCCCAGTGTTGCCTTGCCGTTGATGTGAAGCGAGTCGATCGGGATCACCGCATCGAATTGTTTTTCCAGGATGGACGTCCGGCTGTCAAAATTCTTCCTTGTCCCGGCAGACCACCAGACTTCCAGATTTCCATCCGCATCGAATTTGCTCCCCTGGTCGTCGAACCCATGGGAAATTTCGTGGCCGATGACGACTCCAATACCGCCGTAATTGACGGCATCGTCCGCTTTGAAATTAAAGAACGGAGGCTGAAGAATTCCGGCCGGGAAGACGATTTCATTCATCGACGGATTGTAATACGCATTGACCGTCGGCGGCGACATTCCCCATTCGGTCTTGTCCACGGGCTTGCCGATTTTATTAATCTCGCGGTCGACTGCGAAGCGGGATGCATGCTTTATATTTTCAAGATACGAAGTGCGGTCGATGTTGAGTTTGGAATAATCCCGCCATTTATCGGGGTACCCGATCTTCACGGCGATGGCATCGAGTTTTTTAAGCGCGGCCTGTTTCGTCGCATCGTCCATCCAGGAGAGGGAGTTGATATGCTGGCGGAGTGCCGTCCTGATATTCCTGACCAGTTCGAGCGCCCGGGTTTTTGCCTCCGGCGGGAATTCCCTTGCCACATACACCTCGCCCAGCGCTTCGCCCATCGACCGGTCGATCGTTTCACGGATCCGTTTCCAGCGCGGCTGCATTTCCGTTGCGCCGGTCAGGACTGTCCCGCGAAAGCGGAAGTTCTCCGCAACAAACGGCGAACTCAATGCCGGGGCGGAAGAGCTGATGACCTTCCAGCGGAGGTACTCTTTCCACTCGTTCAGCGGAACGCTTCCCATCATGGCATTCACCTCCTTGAAAAACTCCGGCTGACCGACATCGACATTTCCCGGCGATGCCCAGCCGAGATCCGTGAAAAAGCGTTTCCATTCCATCGAGGGGACCAGCGCGGACAATTGGTCCTGCGTCATCTTGTTGTAATTTTTGTCCGGGTCGCGCAGGTCTGCAAGCGACCGGGATGCTTTGGCAAGCCGGGTCTCAAATGCCATGACCGAATTCGCACCCGCAGAAGCGGCGGCATCATTATCGCCCACCAGTTTGAACATCGCCGTCATGTGCTTTACATATTCCTCGCGGATTTTCTTCGACCGGGCATCGTCCGCAACATAATAATCGCGGTTCGGCAGTCCGAGCCCGCTTTGATGCAATTCGCCGATGACCTCGGTGCTTTTTTTCGGGTCCTGTTCCGAACCGAAAGCAAACAATGCCCGGATCGAGTAGGAGTGCTGCCGGGAAAGTTCGACCTGTATACCCTTCATATCCTTGATGGCGGCGATGCGTTTTAAATCTTCCGCAATGGGTTTCCATCCCTGCGCTTCGATGCCGGCGGAATCCATGCCGGAGGTATAGAAGTCGCCGATTTTTTTCCGGTTGCTTCCCGCCGCGGCCGACTGATCGCGCGCCGCGTCTTCGAGTATTTCATGAAGCACGTCGCTGTTATGATCTGCGAGCACGTTGAAGCTTCCCCATTGATCGAATGCCGCCGGAATGGGATTATTCCTGAGCCACGTCCCGTTGGCATAACGGAAAAAATCGTCGCAGGGTTTAACGGAGAGATCCATATTTGCCGGATCAATTGCCTTCGTTTGCACGCCGGTATTCTGTCCGGGTGCCGCGCCGGAACAACACAGGAGCAAGAAACAGAGCAGTACTGTCGAATGGAGTTTCATCAGATGGGTTCCTTTCTAGGGTGAGTAAGAGACGGCTGGTTCTATGAATGAATTTCATAAAAATCATTGTTCAAAGAAGTGAACGCAATTTCTCCCTTCCTAACATCCATCCGCGGATGCCGGTTCCTGAAGGGAGGGCCAAACTCCGCGGCGATGGGAAGGGCAGGATGATACTATATCTTTAATAAATTGTCGACCGAAATGGCTGAGAGATCGGGGACGACGATATCGGCATTAGGCAGTCTGTCCCTGGTTCCGATCCCGAGCGCCTTCATGCCGGCGCGCCGTGCGGATTCGATCCCGGCGATGGCATCTTCGACGACCAGACAGAGGGGAGGAGGGACATTCACCTTCTTCGCCGCCAGGAGGAAAACCTCCGGATCCGGTTTGGAATTCTCTATCTGGTGGCCGTCGACGACGGCATCCAGCAAATGTGCGATGTTCACCTGTTTGATAATGGTCACGGCGTTGCGGCTGTTGGAGGCGACGGCGGTTTTAATGCCCCGGCTTCGCAATTCGTTCAATGCAGCGACTGCGCCGGGGAGGAGAACTTCCGTCGTGACGTTCGCAAGAGATTCCACAAAATATCTGTTTTTCCTGTTCGCGAGCTCCTGCTTCTGCTCGGGGGTGTAGTGTTTCCCCGATGTCTTCGTGATAATTTCAATGCACTCCATTCGTGCAACGCCGCGGAATTTGTGGTTAAATTCATGATCAAAAAAATCAAAGCCTTCATCTGCCGAGAGCTTTTTCCATGAGCGATAATGATATTCATCTGTGGAGACCAGTACCCCGTCAAGGTCGAATAATACCGCTTTGATCATCGATTCCCATACTCCATTCTTACACTGTCTCTTTATATGATTAACTGATGTACCGTAGAAATCGAAAAGATTCTTCTGTCACCCCATACGGGGTTTGGTGATATATATTTTTACACTGCTACAAACATTTCGCTCCTCGCGGAGCTTTTAAAGTGAATATATTTATTCCATAGTTCGTCAAAAATCCCGTTGGGATGATATGAATATAGCACGATTCATAAAAATAGAATCAAACTCCGTCAGGTGTGGCATAAAAAAAGTGTAGAATAACACCATACCGTAATTTGCATAACACGAATTAATGACTAAAGATACGGAGAAGTCGGAGTAATTCAAAAAGGGAATTCTTGGAGAAGTTTATGACGGTTTAATCTTGAAGGATCGTGGAACAAATTGCACGTGCAATGTTGTTAGATACACCGGACTCAAGAGAGAGGCTGTTCATTGAACAAGGAGAGGAATTAATGAAATTACGAACGCTTGGAAAAAATGGGCCGCAGGTTTCTGCCATCGGCCTCGGATGCATGGGCATGTCGGAATTCTACGGCAAAGGGAACGATTCTGAATCGATTGCGGTCATTCATGCGGCGATCGATCTCGGCATCACATTTTTCGATACGGCGGATATGTACGGGGTCGGGCATAATGAGGAATTACTCGGGAAAGCCATTCACGGAAAGCGCGGGGGGTTGTTCATAGCGACGAAGTTCGGGAATGTACGCGGCGCCGATAAAAGTTTTTTAGGCGTCAATGGAAAACCGGACTATGTCAAATCCGCCTGTGAAGCGAGCCTCCGCCGGTTGAACATCGAGACCATCGATCTTTACTATCAGCACCGGGTGGATACGCAGACGCCGATTGAAGAAACGGTCGGGGCCATGGCGGAACTCGTGCGCGAAGGAAAAGTCCGGTACCTCGGTCTCTCGGAAGCCGGCCCGGCAACCATCAGAAGGGCGTACAAGGTCCATCCGATCACAGCACTGCAGACGGAATACTCTCTCTGGACACGCGACGTGGAAAAAGAAATTCTTCCGGCCTGCAGGTCCCTCGGAATCGGATTTGTTCCGTACAGTCCGTTGGGACGGGGATTTTTAACGGGGAAATATCAATCACTATCGGATTTTGCAGACGGCGATTTCCGCAAGAGCAACCATCCCCGATTCCAGACGGAGAATCTGAAAAAAAATCTGCAGATTGTTGAAACGATAAGAAAATTTGCAGAGGAGAAGAAATGCGCACCTTCTCAGTTGGCCCTTGCATGGTGTCTGGCGCAGGGGGAGGACATCGTTCCCATCCCCGGGACCAAGAGATTGAACTATCTCCGGGAAAATATCGGCGCCCTGGAAGTCCAACTGACTTCGCAGGATGTGAACAGACTCAGCGATGCATTGCCGGAAGGTATTGCGAGCGGTGAACGATATCCCGCAGCGCAGATGCAGAGGGTGGGAATATAGCGGGAAGAGCAGGTGTCATGGTTCATTTATGGAGAAAACAAAAAACCCCGGCTGAGTGCCGGGGTTTTTTGCTAACGCTTAATGGTTTCTCTTAGGAAACGACCGAGACGTTTGCAGCTTGGAGGCCTTTCGGTCCTTGCTGTACTTCAAACTCTACTTTGTCACCCTCATTGAGTGTCTTGTAGCCATTGCTGGTAATCGCTTTGAAGTGGACGAATACATCTTCGCCGCTTGCACGTGAAATGAAGCCAAAACCTTTGGCTCCATTAAACCATTTGACTGTTCCTTTTTCCATGGAACATATCCTTTCATAAAGATTGTAAAACCGGCCGACCGCCGGCGGGGTGTACGCCGTACTCTACTCAAAAACACTTTTACTGGATTGATACGGCCCAAAGAAGTCGGTAACATCTTTATGGAGGTGTTCAAACCAAAGGGTTGAAAGGAACCACCAACAAACGACTCGAAACAGGACTCTACTCTACAGAAAAGGTCTCCCGAGGGAGCCATAACGGTGTACTGTTATTTGACAGTTATAAGGTACAGAAGATAATTGACATTCGCAAGTGATTCCGGGAAAATTCCGCCGGGTCCCTATTGGTATCATGGTTCGCTCAAATCTGATGTTTTACAGGCGTTCAACGATAACGCCGCATCCGTCCTGACGGTCTCTCAGACCTGTCTGCCGCAAAAATCTGCGTTTCATCCATTTTTTGTTGATTCCGCATTAATATTCTCTGATTATAAATTCAATATTATAGCGGTACTAGTGTGTCCGGTTAAAAAAAAGCTTTAACGCTTTTATCCCTCCCTTTCGGGAGGATTCGTTTTTCAAAAAATGTTTTTTGGACATTTTCGCTTGACACAAAGATTTCTTTCCATTATTATAGTTACCGCTAAAGTAAACGCTACTCCAAAACTATGTGCGGAGAGCATGATTTTCGTCGTTTCCATACTCGGTGTTGATAAAAAACGAAATGTGATTCAATAATTCCTGGTCGGCGTCTTATTTAAAAGAAATTCTATGAAATTATCAGCACGAGTGCTCACCGTTTTCTTTCTCTGTTCCTTCTTGTTTACTGTCGGTTCTGCAAATCAATATTTTGTTGCGACAACCGGCGTCGACACCAATCCCGGAACGATTGATCTTCCATTCCTGACTCTCGCCAAAGCGGTCGGACTGGCGACACTCCTTCCCGGGGATACTATCTATATCCGGGGCGGAACGTATTTGCTCGGCTCGACAGTCAGTATTTCAAAAATTGGTGTCAAGGATACTCTCTATCATCTCTTTGCGTATCCCGGAGAACAGCCTGTTTTTAACTTTTCAGCACAGACCAGTAGCGACGGTATCAAAGTAAACGGCAAATACTGGCATCTCAGGGGATTGGAATCCTGTTATGCCGCTCATAACGGTATTGCGATCAATGGCAGTTATAATATAATAGAAAACTGCAGCGTCCATGATAACAGGAATTCAGGGATGCAGCTGGGAAACGGCGCTTCGAACAACCGCATCATCAACTGCGATTCCTATTATAATTTTGATCCTCCATCGGGCGGCAATGCCGACGGTTTTTCACCGAAACTCGATGTCGGTACAGGGAATTATTTTTACGGCTGCCGCTCGTGGCAGAATTCGGATGATGGATGGGATGGATATCTCCGGCCATCCGATAGTGTGTACACAACAATTGAAAATTGCTGGTCGTTCATGAACGGATACCTCAAAAGCGGAAGCCCCATCGCTACGGGGAACGGCAATGGATTCAAGATGGGCGGCGGAGACAACAGCAATTCTTTGCAGCTCCGGCATTATATGACATTGAAGAACTGCCTATCCTTCGACAACCGGGTGAAAGGGTTTGATCAAAATAACGACCGGGGGACGATGATCCTCTATAATTGTACCGGATATCGAAATGGCACATACAATTTCTCGGTGCCCGGACCGGTGAGGACAGGGGAAACGTTGATCATTAAAAATTGTATTTCCATGGCATCATCAGGAGTTACGCTGGGCGGTGTTCCCGGTGCTCAATTCGCAACGAACAGCTGGCCGGTTGGATCGGCCTACCCGACTGCAGTCACATCGGCGGCCGCTGGAGATTTTATTACTCTCGATACCGCCGGTGTTCGCGGACCGCGAAAAGCGGACGGGAATCTGCCGGATATCACGTTTATGCATCTTGCACCGGGCAGCCAATTTATCGACGCCGGGACCGATGTCGGCCTGCCCTTTACCGGACTGAAACCTGATCTCGGTTGCTTTGAACAAAGCGGTCCAGCCGATGTGCCGATGGACCTTGCGGGAAAAATTTCGGGATTCCAACTGTCGCAAAATTATCCCAATCCGTTCAATCCGTCCACGCATATTTCATATCAGATTGCCAAATCAGGACTGGTGACGTTAAAAGTATTTGATGTGCTCGGACGCGAGGTTGCAGTATTGGTTCATGAAGTGAAATCTTCGGGAAAATTCACAGTGGACTGGAATGCCGCAGGGTTACCCAGCGGGTTGTATTTTAGCCGATGTGAATCGGAGAACACGCAGCAGACTATTAAAATGATTTTGATGAAATAAATGAAGCGGTGTCACCTCATATGTGAAATTCGAGAATACGCCTTTTTTATTGAGTTTCGTCATAACGGTGATATCAGTTTTTCCGGCTGACAGGCGCTAAATCCGCTTTGCCGTATCATAACGCGGTTCGTCGCATATCGATTTTATTTTTTAGAAGAATTTTAAATTTTGTCACATTTAACGCAGGCGATTATTCAATCAATCAAACCAGAAGGCTCAACCGTATTTCGAAACTCGAAACGGAAGGGTGTTTTACATCTCCGAAGAGGTTTGATTCAATCGGCAGCGTGTCTTCCCTGGCGGCAAGTGGCAAAAGAGAAAAGCAGTATCGAGGTGACACCATAAATCAACGGTGAGATAGTGCTTGCAAAAGAGATCTCAATTTTCTATAATGAGCCGAACCAGGTGAACAGGAATCCGCGCCTATGATTTCATTGCGACGACGTTTTGTTCCGCTTTCTCTTGTTGTTCTGTTTGCTGCTGGTGGCGCTGTCGCTCAACCGACAGAGCCGGTGCTCCAGGGATGGGATGCCTGTCCCGGAATACTCAAAAGAATTTCTCCCCCCGCATTTCCCCATCATGATTTTCTCGTCACTCCATTTGGCGCCGTCGGCGATGATAAAACCGATTGTACCGCCGCGTTTAAAAGGGCTATTGAAAAATGCCACCAGTCGGGCGGCGGAAGGGTCGTCGTTCCGAAGGGCGTTTATCAGACCGGTGCCCTTCATTTGCTGAGCAACGTCAATCTTCACATCTTAAAAGATGCAGTGATCAAATTCAGCACCGACCCCAAAAAATACCTGCCGCTGGTGTACACGCGATGGGAAGGCGTGGAGTGCATGAATTATTCCGCACTGATTTATGCCTTTGAGCAGGAAAATATTGCGGTGACGGGCGAAGGGCTTCTGGATGCCCAGGGGGCGAACGACAATTGGTGGGGCTGGAACAGGCGGAGAGAAAAAGCCCAGCCCAAACAAGCGGAAGCCCGCAACAGACTGAACGCGATGGGGGAGAAGGATGTTCCTGTCGCCGAACGGATTATGGGAGAGGGGTCGTTTCTCCGTCCCAACTTCTTCCAGCCGTACAAATGCAAAAATATACTGGTCGAAGGCGTGACATTTAAAGACTCGCCCATGTGGTTCGTCAATCCGGTCCTCTGCACGAATGTCTCGGTGATCGGTGTGACGACGGAAGGGCAGGGGCCGAACAATGACGGATGTGATCCGGAATCCTGCACCGATGTGCTGATTAAAAACTGCTATTTCAATACCGGTGATGATTGCATTGCGATCAAGTCGGGCCGGAATAATGACGGGCGCCGCGTGAATGTGCCCTGTTCAAATATTATTGTCCAGGGATGCCGGATGAAGAACGGCCACGGCGGGGTTTCGCTGGGGAGCGAATGTTCCGGCGGTATTCGAAATGTCTATGCGGAAAACGACACGATGGACAGTCCGCTGCTGGACCGTATGCTGCGTATTAAAACAAATTCGGTTCGCGGCGGAGTCGTGGAAAATATCTTCTTCCGGAACATCAGCATCGGCCAGGTGAAGGATGCCGTGGTGCACATTGATTTTTCTTATGAAGAAGGCGATCGCGGATCGTTTACTCCCATGGTGCGGAATGTGGAATTGAGAAATATCGAAAGTACAATGAGCAAATATGCAGTCTGGATCCGCTGTTATGACCGGTCGCCCGCGGAAAACGTGACCATCGAACAGTGCACGTTCAATAATGTCACCGAACCGAACGTCATAGAGAATGTCCGGGGTCTCACCATGGTTGGAAACAAAATTTTCTTATCAGGAAAATCAGCAGCAAAATAACTCAGTACATTCAATTGATAAAAATTCACAAAACATCTTTGTCATCAAACAGGTACAAGGAGCTCAAATGACAAACCACAAAATAAAAAGAGCGTTGTATGTTGGTGCATTGGTTGTAATTGCACTCGGCATACTGAGTGCGCAAAACAGCGGCAAGATTTCGGGTCTCGTCAAAGACGCGGAGACCGGCGAACCGCTCATCGGCGTGAACGTGATCGTCCTGGGAACCAGTCTGGGGAATCCGACGGATATCGAAGGAAATTATTTTATCCTGAATGTTCCTGTCGGGAAATATGAAATCCAGGCCTCCATGGTCGGCTATGCAAAAGTCACCAAAACCGACGTGATCGTGAATTTAGGAAGAACAACGACCATTGATTTTACGTTGAGTCCTTCCGTGGTGATGCAGAAAGATGTCGTGATCGAAGCAACCAGGCCGGATGTGGAAGTTGAGAAGACCTCCACGAGCATGATTACGCGTTCGGATGAAGTGAGACAGCTTCCCGCGATGCACAGCGTGAGCGACGTTGTGAATTTAACATCTGAAGTCTCGGATGGGCATTTCCGCGGCGGCCGAAGCGGGGGCAATGACAACGAAGTATTGTATACCCTGCAAGGAATGGGAACGATCAATCCGCTCGATGGATCGAGTGCGATCAATCCGATCATCAGTGCCGTGGAAGAAGTAGAGGTCATCACGAGCGGTTTCGGTGCTCAGTACGGCAATGCGCAGTCTGGAGTCGTGAATATTTCCATGAAAGAAGGGAAGTCCGACAAATGGCGCAGCTTTGCAGAAGTGCGCATGAGTGTTCCGAATAAGAAACACTTTGGCCCAAGCCCGTATGATTCAAAAAGCAATCCTTATTTAATAGAGCTTCTGAATCCGGACAAATGGAATTTGGCGACCGGTGATGGTATTTTGACTTCACGGTACGGTAGTACGCCGCAGTCGGTCCCCAACGGCTCTCTCCGACTCCTCAACGATTCGGTGGAACTGGCGCAGGTCGCCATTGCATTATACCGGCAGCTCAATAATCATGTCGATCGGTCGTACGGGAATAAGCCGGATTATTCCGGTGAGTTTTCAACCGGCGGTCCGTTAAACGAGTCTATTCGGATGTTTGTCGCAGCGAACCTGAGTGTCAGCTGGCCGGAATTGCCGGTGGAACACCCCGATCAGACCAGTCAAATTATGGGGAATATCGTGACCGATATCAGCGGTAATTCTTCACTCCGTTTGAGCGGCGCGTATTCCGATAATTATGAAAATAATTTCAACATGCCCACCAGCGGGAGTCCCACCACCTATTTTAGCTGGTTGTATAATGTCATCAATGGGATCCCTTACCGGGACCGAACCAATATCCAGGTAGGAGCGCGATTCACACAGACGCTGAGTGCAAAATCTTTTTACGAGATAAAGTTGAATGCATTATCGACGCGCGACCATATTCGTTCCCGCAATTGCACTCCGGAAGATTCCATCGGCACCCTGAACGGGAACGTATTTTGGATCGCGAAGCAAATCGCAGCAGCAAATGCATACCAGGCAAATGTCGCCACAAACTTTACGGATAATAAAACGCAGACCGTATCGCTCGATTTTTCCTTGACGAGCCAGGCGGCGAAATCGCATTTGATCAATGGCGGCATTCAGGCGAACATGTATTTTATCAGCCGGGATCAAAGGGCCGGCGGGTCGTTTATCCAGGGATGGGCGAATACCACCGAATCGTATGATAAACCTCTTGAAGGAAGTATTTATATTCAGGATAAAATGGAGTTTGAGGGGATGATCGCAAATGTCGGATTACGGCTGGATGCTTGGGATATGCGGGGCAAATACGATCCCGTCGTGGATTCGGTCTATCAAAAAACAACCGATGTTCCGATTCTGGGACGGCTGCAACCGCGTGTCGGCTTTTCATTCCCTGTCTCGGTGAATACCGTATTTCACGTCAATTATGGATCATTTGTCCAGCGGCCGACTTTTCAATATATCACATTTGAACAGCTCAATGGCGGCCGTTTAGTCACGATTCCGAATCCATCATTGAAACCGCAATCGACCAATAGTTATGATGTCGGAATTGCGCAGGCCATTGGAGAAGGATTTACTGTCGATGTGAGCGGATACTACAAAAACGTCACCGATCTGGTGCGGCGTGCTCAAATCGCGGGCTTCGGACAAAGTTATTTGACCTATATTAATTATGATTATGCAGATATTCGCGGTTTTCACGTTGCATTGAACAAACGAACCGGAAACCTGAAAGGATCAGTCAGTTACAGCTATGACGTAGCGCTCGGCTCGAGTGCAAATGCGACGACGACAAATTTCGTGCAGAATTATATCAATAATGGTGGAGTAATCGTTATATCGGATAATTCGAATAATTTACCCGGACAGGAAGTATATCTGGATTACGACCGTACCCACCATCTTGTGATTAATATCAGTTATATCACGGATGAAAAATTCGGGTTCAACATCGGAGACACGTATCCGCTTGGCGATATAGCGTTTGCATTAAGTTCAACGGCGCGATCGGGCAGACCGTATACCTATTCGATTTCGGGTCAGGATTACATGAACATGCGGACTCCCAACGAATATGATACGGATTTAAGGATTTCGAAGCGTCTGAAGAATTTCTACGGAACGACATTAAATCTCTATGTCGAAGTATTTAACCTCTTCAACCAAAAAATCTATAATTATAATTATATCTTCGCATCAAGCCTGACATCGAATAATAATACGATCATTAAAAAATATCTGGACGGCGATATGACGAGCCAGGACGGACTGCTCTATTTTAATACGGTGCAGAACTATGCGTCCGGTCTTGGTGTGGATCAGTCCTTTTTCATGTATTCGAACCAGCCGCGTTCTATCTGGTTCGGTATAAACGTCGAATTTTAACAATCATAAATAGGAACGTGAAATGAAAAAAACAATCATTGGTTATGTTCTTCTTGCCTCCATTGTGTGGACGTTGGGATTCGCACAAGAGAGCTGGCAAACTCATACACGGGGATTGCTGCACCAGTCCGTGTTCAATACCGGAGCGCTGGGCGTGCAGTATAATTCCTTCCGTGCAGCGTATTCCGGTGATTCACTGCGAACGCCATTCGAATGGCCGGGCAATTCGTACTTCAGATATAACAATCAGGATTACTGGTACTATAATTCAAACGGCGGCGGCCTGGTGATGCTGTGCGATACCGGCAGAACGGGACGGCGCGCCGATTATCTCATTCTCGATACCGTCGTCAGTGCAACAACAAGAGGTATTGATATGATCGGCTGCCTCGGCCTTGGCGGCGGCGGCACCTATCGCGACGGTACGGGTATCTTTTACTGGCCGGGACCGGCAGTAACCAAAAGAACAAATTATCCGTTCCGGGGTGATGGATCCTGGAATCCTTCCTACGATCCGACAGAAGCCGAAGAGATTATCACTTCCACGGTGAAAACTCCCTACGGTATTACGATTACGAGAGACAGCCGTGCATGGAGTTATCCGGGATACGATGGCTTTATTATCTACGATTACAAATTTGAAAATACCGGCGACTATTATAAATACATCCCGGGGAATCAGCCGGATACACTTTCTGATATTGCGATAAGCTGGATTGAAAGTTTTTATCCATCGTATATGTATGCGAACCAGTCCGGGAACGATTTTACGACAGCGGCATCAAAACAATTATCGCGCTTCGACCTTAAACGGTGGATGCAGTATGTTCATTCTCCCGACGGCAGACCCGAACCGACGAATTATGCCCAATGGTCGGCGAACGGAATTAACGGCGGTGGATTAACGGCCCCTGCCGCGGTGGGATATATGTTCCTCTATTTTGATTATAACCACCTTATGGATAGTTCAAAAACACGATTTAAAGCTGCAGTGAAAACGAATGTGAATGAACAGAGGTATGTCTGGGATGCAAATGCAAAATTTAAACAACCCTGGGTTATTGGTTCTACTCAGGCAAATCTCAGCACCACGAAAATATTAAGCCACGTTCAGGGAAGTGTGGGCAGCCGGTATAATGTCTGGAATCCATCAAACTCCGCAGTCGGTGATGTTTTGATGAAACAATGGCTGAGCCCCCAGGATTCGACATACTGGTATGGAAGAGCGAGACCGAATAATAACTATAACTATTCGTCACCCATGGTCCACAGCTATGCACTGGGACCGTATTTATTAGCGCCGCATGATGCGTTTCATGTGGTGGTGGCAGAAGTGGCAGGATTTGGACCCGGACGTAAAGCGGATGCACAATACAGGGATTATGGCGGCGGAAATGAAACCACCATCGGCGATCAGATCGACAACAATTTCCATCCTATCCCCAGCTGGGATAGTGTGATCACATACAGGAATGCGCCGACGACAATTTCTTCAACCGGCGGTATCGGCGTTCGATATACTCCGGAGTATGGCATTCCATCCTATATCCGCGATCCGAATGTTGTTTCCATCCGCGATGTGGCGGATCGATGTATCCAACTCTATAAAGGCGGACCGCTGGTGAAGTATGACACATCGCAGTACGAACCGTGTGCCCAGAGCACCGCATTTCCGCGGTATGCCCCATCGCCGTCCGATGTTGCGACGAGACCCGGCGGGTGGAATGCCGCAATTAAAATTCCTCTTCCGTCGCCCGTGTTGAACAATACTTCGAGCGGGAATACTCTTTCCGCACTCGGATGGAACAGCGAGGTGGAAAATCCGCCGGGTACTGTCCGGCCGTATCTCAATGCGGGGCTGGCACAGTACCAGGTGCTGCGTTCGACATCGAAACTTGGACCATGGACTGTTCTGGAAACCGTGAACAGGCACGATAGCCGGTACTGGAGTGCAGCGGATGGTTCTTATAATTATCCCGATACGTCGGCGAAATTAGGCAGCGATTATTTTTATGCAGTGGTGTCAGTTGATTCACTCGGCAAGAAAAGCGGATTAACGAATATCGTCACACAGAGAGCGGATTTCCGGCCGGTTAAAAAAATGAATAAAGTCTACGCCGTGCCCAATCCATTTTTCTTTGTTTCCGGTGCTGCCGGCCATCGGCTGGATGTTGGTAATTCAAAAATATCATTTTACGGCTTAGCCAAGAATGTAACCATTCGGATATTCTCGTTTAGCGGACAGCTGATTAGAACAGTGAACGTGTCGAATGAATTCCAAAGTTATGACTGGGATTTAAGGACAGAAACTCAAAAGACAATTGCATCCGGTGTCTATTATTTTACAGTACAGGATAATGATACTGGTGATAAGGCATGGAATAAATTTGTCGTTATACATTGAAAAGGAACCAAGAACGATGAAAACGAATAGAATATTAGTCTTATTGCTTGCAGCCATCAGCCTTGTGACGGCGAGTGCCTTTTCCCAGGAAAAAGCCGGAACAACTTCGATGCAATTCCTCAAAGTCATGCCTTGCGCCCGTGCAACGGCATTGGGCGATGCTTATTCTGCGGTCGCGTCGGGTGCTGAGGCGATCTACTGGAATCCGGCCGGTTTAGCATGGTCGGAGGACCAGGAAATCTCTTTATCATATATCAACTGGATCTTTGATGCGAAACTGTACGACCTCGCGTTCGGATTACCCGTTGCGAATCTGGGGAGTTTCGGGCTGCAGCTGCAATATGTCGATTACGGCAGTTTTGATGAAGCCATCAGAACCGGTGCAACGTTTTATCCCGGCCAATCAGGCGCATATCTGACCGGCAGAACGTTCAAACCATACGATTATGTCGTCGGTATGACGTTCGCCCGAAAACTGACGGATAAATTTTCATTCGGCGTATCGGTTAAGTATGCATACGAATCGCTCTACGATCAAGGGCATGTCACCTCATTTGAAATTGGCCAGGATCAGCAGGTGGGAAATTCCTACGATGTCACGACCAATACCAGTGTGATGCTCTTTGATGCCGGGTTCCGGTACAATACCGGATTCCATACAATTCAACTCGGTGCCAGCGCACAAAACTTCGGTCCCGATATCAAATATACCTCCAGCGGCAAAGAAACGAAGTATCCGGCACCGCTGGCATTTCGCCTGGGTGCCACAGCCGACCTGTTGGGGCCGAACAGCCTGTTCGGAGATCAGCAGGGGAGCCGGTTGGGATTGATGTTTGACCTGTTCCTGGCAAACGACGCGGAACAGCAGGAACATCTCGGACTGGAATACGAATTTGCAAGTACGGTTGCACTCCGTGCCGGCTATAAAATGAACTATGGAACAGAAGGGTTGACGTTCGGCGGCGGAGTCCATCAGTCCATGGGACGTCTCAAGTTCTCCATTGATTACAGTTACGGGGTCATGGATGCAATCATCAATGCATATACCGGAAATACACATCGTATTAGCGTAGGAGTAGGAATACAATGACACAACTTAAAAGAATTTCACTCGCAATTGTTGCGCTGAATGTCTTTGTGATTTGCGGTCTCTTCGCGCAACAGTATAATGTTCCGCTGACCATGGAAGGTCTCAACCATACGGTCAACGCTTCAGTGATCTCGAAAGCGATGGGTGGAGTAACCATACCGATACAACAGGATGTCGCCTTGATGTTTGCCAATCCTGCAGGTCTCAGCACACTCAGCGGTTTGACCGTGTCCGTGAGCGGATCACAAATTTCCACAAGCGCAGATCATACGCAGCAATGGTACCCGCTTGTGTATTACGGCAATTTCAGCCTTCTGATGGACGGAACGGTCCGCGGAATCGATACATCGGGAAAACCGCATACTCCACCGTCCAGTCCCGCCCGATATCCCGGAGATACGCTGCAATATCCGTACGATAACCTGGGTCCAAACTGGAACCATTCGAGGAGTGCATCGCTTCTTCCGCAGGTATTTATCGCCATGCCGTTGAAGATCGGATCGAGATCTGCCTCAGTCGGATTGGGTCTGACACAATATGCGAATATGGATTACTACTATCAGAACAATAATTCACTCACTCCGGATTATGATTTATTAACCACTCCGCAGACCGCGACTGCTGATTCCACTCGAACCGACTGGGCGCAATCCATTCATCGCCGGGAAGGAACCATCAACGGTTACGGCGGAGCGTTTTCAATGTCCATTACCGACAATCTCTCGGCCGGCCTCAGCGCCCGGTACTTGCAGGGCAGTACTGACGATTTTGACCAGACGTTTGGACGCGGCGTGTTCTGGTGGTATGGCTCCCTGTATGCGGTCAGACGATGGGGCGTTTCTTCCAATGCACTCGTTCTGGACTCAGTCGATTATCAACGGACGATGCAGGGTACCTCGGACTTTACGGGCCTGGATTATACGATCAGCGCTCAATACAGAACGAAGAATGTGACCATAGGATTTTCAGTGACTCCACCCTCGACGATCGAGAGAAAATTCAGCGGAAGCCTTACGGCGCATACGGGAAAGACGATAGATTTCCAGGCCAGCGACCATTCAGTGGACACCTCGTTTACCGAAAAGATGGAGCTTCCATGGAAGGGAAAATTCGGCATTGGATTCCAGGTCACCTCGAATGTGCTCGTTGCAATGGAGTATGAATCCTGCCCGTACAACAAGGGGAATTTTGTCAAGGACGGAGTCACCACGCATCCGTGGCTGGATGCCTCGGCATTCCGTTTTGGAATGAACTGGGAACCGAGCAATGCTCTCTCGTTCCGGTTCGGATATCGGAATCAAAAAGAGACTTTTGCACCAAAGAACGCAGCATTCCCGGATCAGCCGGTCTCGTATAACGTTGTCTCCGCAGGTGCGGGAATCCATGTGATCTCGAATCTCGTTCTGAATGTCGCATATGAATTCTACCAGATGAAGTATGAAGATGTCTGGGCGGAAAATTATAATATCAATAACTTGAACTCGAATTCAATTTCTGCAGAACTTACGTATACGCTCAAATAAAATAGTTCACCCCCTAATACAGCCCGCTTTTGATTCTGTTGAACAAAACGGAACCGAAAGCGGGTATTGTTTTCCGGAATTACATTGGATAAAAAAGGCAGGAAGTTTATGAGAACGGTGATTGATCTTTTCAGAACAGGCCATTCATTTTTTTCTCCGGATCGTTCACCAAAGAGAACATGGCTGCGGAGGGCAGGAGGCATCGCTGCGCTCTGCGTGCTCTTCTGCCTGAGTGTTCAATGCGGCGAAAAAACGGAGGGCAAAGCCAGCATTCCATGGTCGGTCCGCGCGGTCGAGTCGTTGATGAGATATTGTCCGGATAGCGTCGCGTATCCCGGTGTCGCGAAAAGCAACCGCTGGGACTATGAACGCGGAGTGGTGCTCCAGGGGGTGTGGCAGGTCTACAACGCAACAGGCGAGAAAAAGTATTTCTCCTACCTCAAAAAGAATATTGATCAGTTTGTTGAAGAGAACGGGTCGATCAAAACATACGATTACAATACATTCAATATTGACAATATTGCAACAGGCAGAAATCTTCTTGCGCTCTATGCGAAAACGGGCGGGAAGAAATATAAAATTGCAGCCGACACTCTTCGGAAACAACTGGCCCATCAACCGAGGACCCTCGAGGGCGGGTTCTGGCACAAAAAGATTTATCCGTTTCAGATGTGGCTCGACGGCCTCTATATGGGGGAGCCGTTTTATGCCGAGTATGCGAAAATGTTCAATGAACCTGCCGATTATAAAGATATTGTGAACCAGTTTATATTTATAGAGCGTCATACGCGCGATCCCAAAACCGGATTACTCTATCACGCCTGGGACGAGAGCAAACAGATGCCCTGGGCCGATAAACAAACCGGGCGTTCCCCCCATTTTTGGGGCCGTGCCATCGGATGGTACGCCTGGGCCATCGTTGATGTGTTGGAGTATCTCCCCCGCGACCATCCCGGACGGAAAGAGCTGATTGCGATTCTGAACAGACTCTCCGCCGCACTCCTGAAGGTCCGTGAACCGCACTCCAAACTCTGGTATCAGGTCCTGGACCAGGGGAAACGGGCAGGGAATTATTTGGAGTCCTCCGGCTCCAGTATGTTTGTCTACGCATTTGCGAAAGGCGCGAAGAAGGGATATCTCGATAAGAAATATTTGACGGCGGCGCGGGAATCCTTCAAAGGCATACTGGATTCCATGGTGACTGTGGATAATCAGGGCATCGTAAACCTTCACCATGCCTGCCAGGGCGCCGGACTCGGCGGCAATCCGTATCGCGATGGGAGTTATGAATATTATATCGGTGAAAAACAGCGCACAAACGATTTTAAAGCGGTGGGACCGTTCATTCTTGCAGCACTGGAGTTAAAACAATAGATCCGTTTCTTTTCACGAACCAATGAATTGATAAAGTGAAGGCCGATATGCATAGTCACTCGATAAAAAAAATGTCAGTTGTTCTTTTCGCGTTGATGAGCCTTGTCCTCTTCACGGCATGGATGATAGAGATAAAGCCGCGAATATTTCTCATCGGCGACTCGACCATGGCGGATAAGCCCCTCGTCGATAACCCGGAACATGGCTGGGGGCAGATGCTTCCGCTGTTTTTTAAAGACGACGTCCGCATATTCAATCATGCGGTAAACGGCCGCAGCACGAAAAGCTTTATCTCTCAAGGACGATGGAAAGCGGTCATAGACCAGCTTCAAGCGGGCGATTATGTCTTTATCCAGTTCGGCCATAACGATGCAAAAAAAGAGGATACCTCCCGTTATGCTGCACCGCATACGGATTATAAATTTAACCTTTTAAAATTTGTCCGGGAGTCGAGGGAGAAAAATGCCAATCCTGTGCTTCTCACTCCTATCACGCGGAGAGATTTTGATTCGACGGGCCGGTTTATCGGGACGCATGGGGATTATCCTGCGGTGGTCAGAGAAGTCGCGCAGGAACAGCATGTTCCTCTGATCGATCTGTTTGAGAAATCAAAGAAAGTCGTCGAAGCTCTGGGCGACGAAAAGTCGAAAGTGCTCTATTTAAACGGCGTTCAGCATGAGTTTCGCAACTGGAACAGGAAACGCGATAATACGCATTTCACAAGGCCGGGTGCAATCCGGATGGCATCGCTTGCCGTCGAAGGTATGAAAGAATTACATCTGACGCTGGAACAGGAGCTTACACCTGAACCGGCGAACGTCCTCGCTGGAACGGGGAAGGTGGTCGGGCTGGATTACTTCTATAATAATGAATGGCGCCTCCGAAAAGATAGTGTGCTGGAGCGCTTTCATTATACCTGGGAAGACACAACGAATAGCGGATTTTCCCAGTTGGGCAGATCCATCGATCTTCTCGGTGCGGACCTCGATACCCTCCAGAGTGCGCCAAGTGATTCCACGCTGAACCATTTCAGTATCTACGTCATCGTCGATCCGGATACTCCTGCCGAGACGAAAAAACCGAATGAGATGTCGGAAGACGCCATCAGCGTTATCGTTCCGTGGGTGGAACGCGGCGGTGTACTGGTGCTCATGGAAAATGACAAGGGAAACGCGGAGTTTGAACATTTCAACAAGCTTGCCGAACGTTTTGGGATGCACTTTAATGAGGTCAGTGAACATAAAGTGATCGGCAAAGCGTACGAAACAGGCAGAAATGACCGCTTACCGGATCATCCGATTTTTAAAAATGTGAAACAGATTTTTACAAAAGAAGTCTCCACGCTCCGCCTTGCTCCTCCGGCTGAACCGATCCTGACGGAGAATAATCTTGTGCTCATGGCATCCGCCCGGGTTGGCAGGGGGCTGGTATTCGCCGTGGGCGATCCCTGGCTGTATAACGAATATTTCGATTCGCGCCGGCTCCCGGCGGAATATGAAAACACCAAAGCAGGGAAAAATTTATTTCAATGGCTCCTGCAAAACGCGAAGTCAACGGTTCAGGGTGTACAGTGACTATCCACATTGATGGATGCATGATCTCCTGTTCAGCGGGGCTGTCCCGCTTGCCGAAAGTCAGCACGATATGAGTAAAAAGTTTCATGTGACGCTTCATGATATTGCCCAGCAGGTGAATGTCTCGAAGGTAACGGTTTCAAAAGCGCTGCGCGGCCATCCCGATATTTCGGCGGAGACCGTGAAGAAAATAAAATCCGTGGCGAGCGAACTGGGGTACTTTCCGAATTACATGGCGCGGAATCTCTCTTCGAACCGGTCGCATACCATCGGCGTCGTCGTTCCGAAAATAGCCCATTTCTTTTTCTCCGCAGTCATTGAGGCAATCTATGATGCGGCACTCGAAAATAATTATGATATCATTCTCACCGTCTCGCAGGAGAATGTCGAACGCGAATTGCGTCAGATACGTTCGCTGCTCTCCATGCGGGTGGACGGAATCATCATCTCGGTCACCCAGCAGACGAAAGACCCGGCAATATTTTATCAGGTGAAGGAGATGGGCATCCCCGTAACATTTATGGACCGCGCGATCGATGGTGAGGGATTCAATTCCGTTGTTGCGGATGATTTTGGCGGCGCATATACTGCCACGGAATATGCGATCAAATCAGGATTTCAAAGGATTGGACACCTTGGCGGATTTGCGCATACCATGATCGGAAAAGAACGCTTCCGTGGATTTAAAGCAGCCATGCAGCACTATAAGATGCCGCTCCATCCGGAATGGATTGTGCGCGGCGGATTCAGCGATGCCGACGGATATGACGGTTTCATGAAATTATACGAATCTCACAAATTACCGGATTTTCTCTTTGCGGTGACCTATCCGGTGGCTTTGGGAGTGCATCAGGCAGCGCGGCAGGTGGGAATGAATATTCCAAAGGATATCGATATCATTTCATTCGGCCCTCATGGGTTGAATGAAATGTTCTCTCCTCAAATGAATTATATAGAGCAGCCGACCATCGAACTGGGAAAAAAAGCGGTGGAACTTACGCTCAACAATATCCGTCAGAGGGATGGCTTTATTCCACAGAAGATAACACTTCCGACAAAACTGGTGCTTTGCGATCAGGAATTCAAAAAGGTGGCAAGCTGATGCAGGACGGTCAAACAGAACGGGTTCTGACGATAACTGGCTGGTTGGGCCATCATCGCCGAACGATGATCGGTTTGCTTGCCGGGCTCTTGATCATTGTACGTCTGGATACCGTTTCATCACAAGGTTTATCATCATCGAACATGTCACGGTCCCACGCGGCGGGCTGGGTCGCTGATTGCGGCGATGGAACATATATCAATCCGGTTATCTTCGCTGACTATTCCGATCCTGACGTCATCCGTGTCGAAGATGATTTCTATATGGTCTCTTCGAGTTTTAATTGCACACCGGTCATACCGGTTCTGCATTCCAAAGATCTCGTGAACTGGACCATCATCGGCCATGTATCGGAGAATCTGCCTTCACCCGTTTTTGGCGTACCGCAGCATGGAAAAGGGTGCTGGGCGCCGAGCATTCGGTTTCATGACGGCGAATTTTATGTGTTCTATGGA
>RPQN01000043.1 GCA_003819715.1 Ignavibacteriota bacterium
TTCCCAATCTGAAAAGCCTGGTGGTCTTTAAAGACGACCGAATTATCAGAGAGGTATACTTCGGCGGAACGGACTCTAATACGACGTTCGATGTGCGTTCCGTGACGAAAAGTGTAATGGCTACTTTGATCGGTATCGCGATAGACAAAGGTTCCATTCCATCAGAAAACCAAACGGTGGGAGCATATAAACAATACTATAGTAGTGCCATCGATTCTGTAAAATCAATCATTAAAATAAGCGATCTGCTTTCCATGAGCAGCGGTCTTTCGGGGAACGAACTGAGCAGCCCGACAGAATACGACGCGTGGTTCAATTCTCCCAATCAAGTGAGCACCACGCTCAGTACTCCTATGGCGAATCAGCCGGGCACAGTATTCAATTATAATTCGGGTGTCGCTCACTTGACATCGGCAATTTTGACCGTGTCCACCGGGATGTCGACCTATCAATTTGCAAAGCAGTATCTTTTTCAACCGCTCGGCATTGCGGATCATCCATGGCAGACCGACAAACAGGGAATTTATAATGGTGCTGCCGGAATTAATCTGACGCCGCATGACATGATAAAAATCGGAAGGCTGTATTTGAACAAAGGAGTCTCCCATGGGGTTCAAATAGTCTCCGAAGAATGGATTACGAAAACAACTTCGCTTAAAATATCGACGAATAATGCACAGCCTTTCGGACCAGGCTATGGATACTTCTGGTGGATCGGAAACATTCATGGTCGCAGCTATTTCTTTGCCAACGGGTATGGCGGACAATTTATTGTCGTCGTTCCGGATGAACACCTGGTCGTTGCTGCGACAAACCTTTGGAGCGGAGTTCCCCCGGCGACAGCAAACCAGCAGTGGAACAACACTCTGGATATCATCATGAATAAAATAATCCCGGCGTATTAAATTGCGATTATGCGATTTTGTATTATTTTCAGAACTACAATGATGAGATTCAGAAATATATTTCATCCTGACGAGGCGCTCCCCCAAGAATGCGAAGCCATGTCCCGGGGATTCGTGTGATTCCTTTGGCAGGTCCGCTGGTAAATACCTTCGGCATTTGCTCCAGTCCGTGAGGCAGCGCATGAAGGAATCTCATAATCTATAAAATTATTCAATTCAATTTACAGAGGAGTCATTCATGGAAAACGAACCACAGAACAACGCTCTCGTCATTTCTGAAATCAGTCTGTCGGAATTGGCTTCAATCCGCAAATGGACTTATTTTCTGGCCATCATAGGGTTTGTCGCGTCTGCTTTCATGATTTTGTTCGGACTTTTCTTTGGTGTCATGAGTAAGTTCATTCCACAAGAAGGCGCAGCAAACAAGTTCCCCGGTGTCCTGATCATGCTCTTTTATTTTATCATCGGTCTAATCTACATTTTTCCATCGCTCTTTTTGTTTAACTTTTCATCAAAGATCAAAACAGCGCTCGCGATGCATTCGGAGAGTGCATTTGCAGAGGCTCTGAACTACTTGAGATTACATTTCAAGTTTATGGGAATAATGGTCATTGTTGGTATTGGACTGGTTATTCTCGGAATCGTTGTTGCCATCGCACTTGCACTCATTGCTGCAAGAATAGCACGTTGACAATATTAGAGTATTATGCCGATTCTTATCAGGATAAAAGTACAAAAATGGCGTTTACATATCATATTGAATCCAATGGTTACGTTGCCCATGTTGTAGGGAAAAAAATGGGGAGTCTCGATTCGGCGAGAGATACATTCGCTGATTTAATCGTTAACCCACATTTGCGTCGTCCATTTGGATTGCTCATTGATGTACGGGCATTGAGCAACATCCCATCCCGTGACGAAGCCGACAGCATATCAAAATTTGCGGCAGTTGGGGACACTGAAAAACACTTTACAGCGCTCTTAGTAGAGCGGGGCGTACAATATGGGATGGCAAGAATGATCCAATTGTTCTCTGAATTGCAGGGAGCCCAAATTGACGTTTTCATCGATGATCACTCTGCCCGGTATTGGTTATGGGAACAGCTCGCGTTCGCAACGAGATCCAACTTCACTGACGAAAATCAATAAATCACGCTGCGTCCCGAGATTGCAATATCGGGGCGGACGTGCTTGCCTATCGCTTTTGCCAAAGGCATCATTTCCCCAAAGGGGTCCTTTGGACGTGACTGGCGGAATCATGAACCGGAACACCCAACCGTCCGGCTGCGGGCAAAAAAGCATTCACCTTTTCCTCGTTTATGGTATAAATAGTAAATCAAGAGAAGGTAATCCTTTTGCATTTTGGCTGCAGCTTCCCGATAAACACCCTCAGGGATGCGTTGTTGCTGTACTCTTCTCATAAACAGAAACCGATAATACCTCAAGAAAGATGTACTATGAACTCAACATCGAAAGAAACTGTCCCTGATAATCAACCTGTCTTGAAGGCCGGCAGTATAAAAAAAATTATTGATGTTACCGTCTTCCCGTCGCTTCGGGCGGTTATTCTCTTTGTAGCAGTATTCGCCTGGCCATTTTCGCTCCAGGCAGGAAGTGTTAAAATACAATCGCGTGCGCAAACCGTAAAGCTCATATCAACTTCCGTGGATTCGGTTTCGCTTGTCCATCTCTTGGATTCTCTCATCATCCCGGGATTGGCGAAATATCATATACCCGGAATGCTCATTGCAATCGTCCATGACAGTGAAATAGTTCTTACAAAAGGGTATGGGTATGCCGATATCGAGCGAAAGATCCCTTTTGATCCGGACAGCACCGTCATACGCATAGCCTCGGTTTCGAAGCTCATCACAGGGACGGCAGTGATGCAGCTTGTCGACCAGGGTGTTCTTGACATGCATCAGGACGTCAACTCCTATCTTACCCGGTTTAAGGTTGAGAGCTGGCCGGGAAAACCGATGACGCTTCACCATCTTCTTACGCATACCGCAGGAATCGATGACCGAACCATAGGGAAGTCGGCATGGACACAGGAAGGTCAGATCCCGCTGGGAGACTTTCTCGCAGCTCGCTTTCCGAGGAGAATATGTCCGCCGGGGGAAGTGTATATGTATTCGAACTTTTCCAACGCACTGGCCGGATTCGTCATAGAGCAAGTCATGCGTGAGGACTATGCCGCCTCTGTCCGCCGCAGTATTCTCGAACCTCTCGGGATGAAACAAAGCGATTATCGATTACGTCCGGATCTCCAGCCGCTGTTGGCGCAGGGTTACTCTCATGCCGGCGCAGGCTTTCAACTCAATCGATTTGACTTCATCAATGATTATCCCGGCGGGCAGATGCTTTCGACCGCAAAGGATATGGCAAAGTTCATGATCGCCCACCTCCAGCTCGGACGCTATGAAGGAAAGCGGATATTGAGCGAGGAAAGTGCCGCGGCGATGCACACGGTTCAATTTACGCACCAGAAAGAACTGGAACATGCCGTCGGGTACATTGTTGGGATTCTCCCGGCCAGGTCACAGACGATACTCATGCATGACGGCGGATATACAGGAATCGGCTGCAGACTCTGCCTCTGCCCTGAAAGCCGCATTGGCTTTTTTGTCGCGTGCAACATCATGGATGGTGTGTTGCTCGGTAAGGTGAGCCGCAAGATCCTTGATCTGGTCATTCCCGAACCGCCGCAGGATAGCACGAAATATCCGTTGACCCCAATCCCACAGTACGATAAAAACATTGCGGCGTTTGCGGGCACGTACCGGCTTTCCCGGTATGTGCACAACGATATCACCAAGATGGGTGTGTTGCTCGGTATGTCCGGTCCGGAAATGAGCATCGGGAAGAACGATGAGGGAATGATTTTGATGGATACCTACACGGGCAGGCCGCGCCGCATGATCCAGATTCAACCATGCTTGTTCCGGTCGATCGACGACCGTTACAAGTGTGCATTCCGGTGGGATGCATCCGGAACCGTTACACACCTCTTCATGGACGGCACAACTGCTTTTGAGAAAATCCCGTGGTACGAAACGACAATTTTCCAGCGCAGCCTCCTTGGCGTCTGTTTGCTCTATTTTGTCCTTGTGTCTCTGGTGCTCCCCATCATCCGGAAAATCAGGAAGATGCAGAAACCATCCGGACTGAGTGCCGATCCAGTCCGCTGGTTCGCGCAGAAGACGACGACAACATTCCTCGTCTATGTTCTGGGGTTAGGATTCGTCGCGGGGTTTGTTGTTCCGCAAAAGGAACTGGTGCTTGGCTTTGTTCATGGAATACACTGGACGGCGTATATTGTACAAACCATTGGGCTGTTGGGGATTCTGTTTCTCGCGGGACTGCTTGGCATATTATTCTGGCGGCCCGTTATGAGTTCTGATACAAAGATGGGTGAACGGGTGCAACCCGGAGGCTTAGGTCTCGTGACTGCTCTGATAGGAAGTGTTTTTGTCTGGTTCCTCTGGTACTGGAATTTGATCGGTTATCAATTCTAGACCGATAAGTTGGAAGCCCGCCTGTCTTATCTATTGGCGGACCTGAGAATGAATCGCGTGAAGCGCGATGCAACTCAATATTTCGTGAAACAACTTATTCTCCTGTTGAATCGTATCCCCTCTGGGTGGACACACAAGAATGTGTATCTCCCGGGGTGAATCGTAGGACATTCATTCCTGAATGTCCCCACTGAGTGGACACCCAGGTCCCAGGGGGATGGCTTCGGCAAATAGGTATCCTACCAGGATATTTCGCGAATCAACTTCTTATATTTGCTGCTAAAAATTAAAGAGCTCTCTGCATAATTCTTGAATTTCCATTCGACAGGCACTCTTAGCTTTACTTTTATTAATTTCTTTCTCAACATGAACTTGTTACGGTTCGTGTCCAGAAGGGATCCCCTTGGGACCTTCGGCAGATCACTTAGATAACTTCGGTAAGAGCCGCCCATCCGTGGAACAGAATTTTATGAAAGGAACAGATTGATAAAGGTTTTTATCAAAGGGTTTTCAACCGGTATGATGCTGCAGGTGGCCATTGGTCCCGTATTTTTCTTTATCACAAATATTGCATTGCAGACAGGTACAATGAATGGTATGCTTGCTGTGCTTGCGGTGACCCTTGTTGATTATATCTATATTCTTCTCGCAATTGCCGGCGTTGGCAGGTATTTAGAAAATGATCGGGTGAAAAGGGCACTCGGAATCGCCGGCTCAATATTTCTGTTGTTATTCGGAATCGTCATGGGTTGGAATGCTCTCATGGGCACGAGACATAATCCATTAGAGGTCACTGGATACAGCCCATATTATTCTTTTACTTCCGCGTTCATCTTGACCTTATCCAGTCCGTTGACGATTGTCTTCTGGACGAGTATTTTTGCATCAAGATTGATGGAATTATCATTTTCAAAAAATGAATTGATTCTCTTCGGTCTCTCTTCCGGGCTTGCTCCTTTTATTTTTTTAGGCTGTTCTGTTGTTATTCTTTCGATATTCAGACCTCACGTCCCGTTGGTTATTGTTCAAGCCCTCAATGGTCTGGTGGCATTAATATTAATATTCTATGGAATTTTCAGAAGTGTTAAGTTGTTAAAATGACGCCTCGCCAGGCGCTCCCTCAAGGTGGCGGTGCCATTTTCTTGGCATATGTCTTTGGCATGAGCTGCCGCCCCTGAGGTGATGTGATCCGGCGATGATAAGAGAATCAACTTCTATCTCTCTGTATACCTTAAATTTGGAGCGAGTATCATGAAGGCCATGATATTTATTTTCTTCGCAGCGATTTGTATTTACGAAATATCGTTCGCCCAGCTGGACGCGGTTATTCATGACAAGCCACGGTATGACTCATTGCTCGCAAAACGGGTCGGAGCAGACGAGTATGGCATGAAGAAATACGTCATGGCATTTCTGAAGTCCGGGCGAGTGAAAATTCAAGATTCCGTCCAACGGGAAGATCTTCAGCGCAGGCATTTGAAGAACATTATGCGGCTTGCGGCAGAAGGGACATTGATTGTCGCAGGCCCATTTCTTGACGATCAGGAGATGAGAGGCATTTTCATTTTCAATGTGGAGAATGTGGAAGAAGCCAGGATCATTGCCGAGACTGATCCTGCAGTCAAAGCAGGTGTGTTGATTCTTGAATTACATCCCTGGTACGGTTCCGCGGCTCTGGTCGAAACATCAAGAATCCACAAAACCATAGAGAAAAAGAGTGTTGCAGATTGATTAAGTTTTCCAGATACATTTGAATCGATCAAGCGCCGCTTCACCAGGCACTCTGCTGCCAGCCGGAGGCAGGCCCGCCTGCATCATTTCTGGCTGGCCTAAGAAAGAATCGCGAAACGCGCCGTACAACTTCAAAATGAGCGGCACAAATTCTTACTGAGCGATGCAGCTTCATATTTAATGATTCAATATTAATGAAACAGTTCACTGCAAAATTCATTGTCAGCAGATTCCAATGAGATAGAACGGAAAGGAAAAGACAGCGATGCAAAAAGCAAAAGACTTGAAATCAAAACAACGGGAAGAACTACTCAAAGCATTGAAAGCCCGTTTTGAGAAAAACATGAACCGCCATAAAGGTCTTGAGTGGGTTCACGTACAGGCAACGCTGGAGACGAATCCTGAAAAGCTGTGGTCACTCAATGAAATGGAAAGAACGGGCGGTGAACCGGATATTGTTGGTTACGATAAAAAAACGGGCAAATATATTTTTTATGATTTTGCAGAGGAAAGTCCGAAAGGCCGTAGAAGTGTGTGTTACGATCGGAAAGCGCTGGAGTCAAGGAAAGAGTTTAAACCCAACAATACCGCTCTGGATATGGCAGCGGCCATGGGCATCGAGATTTTAACGGAAGAACAATATCGGGAGTTGCAGACCCTTGGTCATTTTGACACGAAAACGTCGAGCTGGGTGAGAACACCTGCGGAGATCAGAAAACTCGGCGGCGCGCTCTTTTGTGATCGTCGCTACGACCATGTCTTCGTGTATCACAACGGGGCTGAATCGTACTATGCTGCCAGGGCGTTCCGCGGCATGCTCAGGGTATAGATTTAACCAGGCAACGAATTTTAAATTTGAGAACGGATCAACGATCCATGAATCAATTACAGGAAATTACATCAACCTCTGATATCCCCGCACCATATCGAGGCACGCCCATCGGACTTTTACTTGAATATCACAATATCGGACGTCCGTATGAATCGTACTCGAAGGCGCAGCTGCTTATCGGCATGTGTATGGACAATCGCAAGCATCTGCATATTCCCGACAATTTCGCTTTCATCATCCGGTCCGGCGGAGCGAACCTTCGATATAGTGAGTTCAAGGTCTCCTATGCCGTTGCGGTGGGGGAAGTCCGTTGTCTCGCACTCATCGGGCACAATCAATGCGGGATGGTGAATCTCATCGATCGCAAGGAACAATTTATCCGCGGACTCGTGGAAAACGCGGGGTGGCAAGCGGAAGCGGCGGAAGATCATTTTCATCATTTTGCACCGATGTTCGAAATCGGCAGCGAAATTGAATTTGTGCTGAGCGAAGTGAAACGACTTCGCCTCAGGTATCCTAAAATTCTCGTTGCTCCGATCCTGTACCGGGTTGAAGATAATCGTTTATATTTGATTCAAGAGAACAATAATGCGGCGGCCTCACCATGAGCTCCTCTATCGACGGTGTGACTTGCTGAAAAGGGACTTGTCAAGAGTTCCAAATGAATCTGCCGAAGATCCCAAAAGGGTCTGTCACGTTTGGGACGCGAATTCGCCGCCTTTGGGGAAAGATGCCGGTTTCACGCCGGCTCATGGAAGAATTCCTCGCAACAATTCCGTATATTTTAAAAATCACGAGCGCGCATCATGATCTATCCGAAGTCTATCCGTGAGGCGGCAACTCTTGAAAAAGAAAACAAGAATTTCTCTCATTGCCGGAGTGGTATTCTTAATCCTCTTGAGAATTCTCTATGGAATAATTCCATGGTTTAACAATAAACCAGGAACTCAACAATTTCAAAAGAGCATCCATGCTTCATCTGAAATGAAATTCCATGTCGATAGCACACAAAAGGGAGTCGACCACTTAGTTTTATAAAAAAATAGTCTATGGCATTTTGGAAATATATCGTTCCCGTCCTTTTTATAGCACTTGCATGCCACAAGGAGGCGTCCACGGAGCCGCCTTCCGGTCCACGGGAACGCTGGCGCTCATTTGGGATTCATAACTATAAGATTGATCAAGTCAGGGGCTGTTTCTGTATCAATGGAAGCATTCCCATGCGGCTTACGGTAAGATCGGATACGGTGGTTTCTGTCATACGAATTTCCGATGGCACAGGTTTGTCATTCCCGGAAGCTCAGCCATATTGGTCGGTGGAACAGCTGTTTGATAATATCAGAAATCTGCAAGACTCCATGGTGATCAGGTATAACGACCAATATGGATATCCTGAATATCTGGATATTGATCCAGCAGGACATCCGGTAGATGCCGGAGCGTTATACCGAACCAGTAATCTGCAGATTCAATAAGTTTCCTGAACCGCCGCCTCTCCGGGCGATTCGCCAAGGGCGTCCCGAAGGGATCCCTTTGGGACCTTCGGCATGAACCGTTATACGCCATGAAACGATCAATGAATTATTGAGTATGTTGAAAATGTCCGGCATAACCAAATAGGGAATCACCATGAAATCCAAAATAGTTGTTTTCTTTTTTTGTTTCACATTCTTTGCAGGATGTAAGAACGATCCCGTTTCGCCATCACCAAGTATGAGCGGTACATGGGACTTTACATGGACGAATGATTCGTATACCTACACAAGTATGATGAAATTGTCGGAAAATAAAGGGGCCCTTCTGTGTACTCTCTATTTGACTATGTTTCAGGACACGACGTTGGTTCCACTGTCCGGCTCAATATCTGAATCTCATGTCGTTGCCCTTGAAGGGGAATATCCTCCGGGATCATTGTCCTACTACACCATCAGTGGCACGGCAAATACCACGAGGGATACATTCACAGGGCGTTATACTTCATCTGATCACTCAAAAAAGCCGCCTGTGGAATCTGGATATTACAGTATGACGGCTTCAAAGCGTTAATCGGAAATAGATATTATTAATCAGCTGTTTCAGCGGGCGTTCCAAGGCCGAAGGTATCGCGTTGTAAAGATGAATGAGCCCTCTGTGAAAATCATTGCATCGTTACATTCATTATCTCATTAGTCTTTTAACGACGAAGATAAAAAATACCGGAAGCTCAGGGGAATTCGAATAAATCCTGTGTACACTACGAGCGTGAAGAGTCCATAACTATTACACTATTAATAGAGCGAGCCTTTTATCATGATCAATATTATTCTGTACGTTGTGTTAGGGCTGGTCGCCGGAATATTGAGCGGACTGATAGGAATAGGCGGGGGAGTCATTATTGTACCGGCACTTATTTTTATATTTGGATTATCACAACACCAGGCACAAGGAACAACTTTAGCGCTGCTTGTTCCGCCTATTGGCATTCTTGCTGCCTGGCACTATTATTCACAAGGGTATGTGAATATGAGAATTGCCGCCTTTATCGGTATCGGGTTTATCCTTGGCGGTTTGCTGGGTGCGAAGTATGCAACGGGAATGTCCAATGTGTTCTTAGAAAAAATATTCGGCACTGCAATGATATTGATCGGTCTGAAAATGTTGCTTGCTAAATAGAAGACCATTATCCCGATCAACGAAGTTGATCGGGATAACATTTACAGGGTTCCGCCTGTTAGACGGCTGCACGTATTATTCACATGAAGAGAATTCTAAAAAAGATTGAAGTCCCATGCAACGGTTGTACACTGTGCTGCCATGGAGATTTGATAAGACTTGAAGAAAACGAAACATCCCAAGAGTACCTGACAGAACCTCATCCGTTTATTACCGGTGCTCTTGTACTCGCCCATAAACACAATGGTGAATGCGTCTATCTTGAATCAAACCGCTGCAGCATCCATGATCGGACACCTGTACTCTGTCAAATAGCTGATTGCCGCGTGATTGCCGCAAAATATGATTATGAGAATGCGAGGCGGCTCCATAACATGCGCCTTATCGATATTCGAGTATGGGACCAGGGGCGCAGGCTCCTGGAAAAATGATTTCGATATACGGAATTTCACAGGAATGCAGAGGCAACAAGAATCATGCCTCTCCAGGCGACCACGAAAGGCGGAAAAGGCAGCGTGCCCAATCGGGAATAAGAATATCCTCTATGAAACCGAATATTAATTATTATATTACTGTAAAAGAATATTCAACTTCAGCAGCCGGAAGAACGGTGAAACGATGAAGATGATTGTCGCTCGTGTCTTTGTATGAGGAATGTCATTATGAAACATCTGGTACACTCCATGCTCTTGGGATTCATTTTTACCATGCCGCTGCTTTCGCAGCTGCCCACTGCGGCTGAAATTGCGCGCGAGATGAAAGTCGGCTGGAATATTGTCAATACTCTGGAAGCGCTCCCCGGAGAAACAAGCTGGGGAAATCCCATGGTCAACCCGACCTTGATCAGCGCCGTGCGCAATGCCGGATTTAATACGGTACGGATTCCCTGTGCATGGGACAGCCACGCAAACAAATCCACCATGAAAATCGATACGAACTGGCTTGTCCGTGTGGGCGAAGTGGTGGACTATTGTTTATCGAACGGGATGGTTGTCATTCTCAACTGCCATTGGGATAACGGGTGGCTGGAAAATAATGTGACTGAAGCCATGAAGGATTCGGTGAATAAAAGACAGAGGGCGTATTGGACGCAGATCGCCAATTATTTTAAAGAGTTTGATGAACGTCTTCTCTTTGCCGGCGCGAACGAACCAAACGTGGAAAATGCCGCTCAGATGGCGGTGTTATTATCCTATCATCAAACATTTATTGATGCTGTTCGTTCCACCGGCGGCAATAACAGCTCGCGTGTGCTGGTCATTCAAGGCCCATCGACTGATATTGATAAAACCAATTCCCTCATGAACACCATGCCTATCGATCAAATCAGCGGCCGGTTGATGGTGGAAGTTCATTACTATACTCCATGGAATTTTTGCGGGCTGGAGAGTGATGCCAGCTGGGGCAACATGTTTTACTTCTGGGGGAACGGTTATCATTCAACGACCAATACCGCCCGGAATTCGACCTGGGGCGAGGAAAGTGCAGTAGAAACCTATTTTCAAAAGATGAAAACCAAATTTGTGGACAAGGGCGTTCCCATGGTGTTAGGTGAATACGGCGCCATAAAAAGAACATCTCTTGCGGGGAATGATCTGACATTGCACATCGCATCAAGGGAATACTTTTTTCGCTATATCACCAATGCGGCCGTTCGTTATGGGATGATTCCCTATTGCTGGGATAATGGAATATTTAAACGGACAAACGGAGATATCCTGGATCAGGGTGTTTGGAATGCGATCATCAATGGTGCGGCCACGGCAACATCGGTTGAGCAAGGGCAGAAGGGAGAATCCAATTCTGCGGTGGAGTATGTCTCGGCAGTGCCGAATCCGGTATCGTCCTCAACGAACATTCAGTTTTCGTTACGTGAGAATACGCGTGCTCAGATGGATATCTACAATATCCTTGGACAGCAGGTGGCCCGCTTTCATGATTTGCCGGGCAATCCGGGATTGCATACCGTCTCCTGGAATCCCGGTACCTTGTCGAACGGAACGTATTTCATTGTTGTCAATCTCGGCAGCCGCCTGCTGACGAAAAAGATCATGGTGGTGCGTTAAAGAGACGGTACAGCGTACCAAATCAAGACACTGGCCGGCGTACTCTTAACGTTCGCTCTTTTCTCTACCCTAAAGCCGGTAGAGAGCTCTTATTCCATTTCTAATTTTTTTATGTCGGCAATGGAATGGCTATTACCCCGGTTATTCAAACAGAGAGTTATCCGCCGCCGCGGTAATAGCCCTGGTTATTTTTTCGCCCCTTCTTTGCGCTCTCTTTCACTCCATCTCAAAAATCCGATTAAAGTCTCTGGAAATATATATCACGTTACAAGGGGTTCCTGGCAAATGTAATTCACAGATTATGTCATAACAAATCCATCAAAAGCGCGTATAATCCATTGGAGGCGGCGGGCATATTGAGATTCGTTTATTTCTCCCTCACGCACCCAATATATTTTTGCACATGGTCAGCGCAGCAACTCATACGCGCGGACGTGAGGCGCATTTGAGAGAAATATCAAAAACAAACTCTTTGGATTATAAAATGAAACGAAAAAGAATAATTATAACAGCCACGATCATCCTCTTGTCCTCCATCGTCCTTTCGGTCACCTTCATTTCGCTTCGTGTGAAAACACAAGTGAAAGAAATGTTTAAACTGAATAAAACATTACAGGAGGAGGGATATTATATGGCAGATTTCGAGTTCAACATGGTTGGATGCGGATATTATCTGGGCAAGGGGCAATACTATAAGTCCGTAATGTTCCTTAATGAGTATCATAAAAAACTTTCAAGCAGAGAGGGTTTGATTAAAATCCCAAGATTTAAAAACAAGAAGGAGGAGATCTATTTTTATCTGAATCTTCAAAACCCAAGAACCGGAGCGTTTATCGATACTTCTGCCCCTTACTGTACGTTCTGGGAAGTGACGCAAAATACGATTAACCATCTGGAAGCGTTGACGGACTCGACCACGGCTCCTTTAACACTCAAATATCCTTTGACATTCCTCGATGAAATTAATACTCCGGAAAAACTGACAGCCTTCCTGGACGATATTTCTTATGTCGGATGGCTGGCATCGAAATTTCCACAAACATCCTTCCATTTTGCCCGCAATATTTTAAGTGCCGCAAAACCCGACAATACTCTTGAGAGGAACAAGTTGTACACGTTCTCTCCTGAATGGAAACATGCCATGGTGAAGTGGATGTACGATTTCCAGGATACGACAACCGGTTTATGGGGACCCAAAGACAGGCAAACGGGCCAATTAACTAAATTCGATTTGAACAATACGGCATCGATCCTGAACGATTTCAGGGATAATGATGGGAACGATCTTTATGCAGAATTCCCTCTAAAATACCAGGACAAGCTTTTTAAATCTGCAATTGCACAATTGTCCGAGCCATTTCCCAATGAAGAAAATTTGCCCGAGATCCATGAATGGAATCTGCGGCAGAGCAAGGGCATTAAAATGCTTTTAAGGTATCTATGGAAGGATGCATCGGACGACAATAAGAAAAAAGCGGAGCGCATTATTGCGAGAAATATCGACATCTGTTTCGAAAAATATTATGTCAAAGAGGATGGGGCGTTCAGTTATTATCCCAATGCCCAGCATGCCTCAGGTGATGGATCCACGAATTTAATTTTACGTCATATCGGCGCCTTTTCCTTTGAAAAGCAAAAGAAACTATGGGGTGATCCGTCGAAAAACAAAAGAGATATGGGGATGATTATTCTTCATGAACTAAAAACTTCTGATTGGGATTCTATAGTAAATATCCCGGGCATTAATTCAGTGCGAATATATGCAAACACGCCGAATGAGGAACGCCTTACCGATGGTGTCTGGGCGGTTTATTATCCGCGCGATACACTGGTGCTGGATATTATGGAACTGGTGCCCAATATGGTGCGATGGACAGAATCAACCTCTCTCTCCATGGGAAACTGGACTTCCATGGCGGAAATAAAAAAAGAATATTCGAAATTAAATATCAAAAGGCCGCTGATTTATAAGGACAAACTCCCGTTCGATGAAGTGAATAGAAAATTTAAAGAAGCTGGTGAATTGTCTGTTGTCGGCTTTGATAAATTTCAGGTGCCAAGAGGTAAAATGAAATTCAAATACACGACGTCATAACAATAAGTGTTAACAGCAGTAGAAAATATTGCGGTTTCAGAAAGTCGGGCGGGAGGAATATGACGGGATTCCGATTCCGGGGCGTCCCGAAGGCGGCAAAGACATACCTTCTTCAGATTCCTTCGGAGCCGTACCCCGATCTCTTGAGAGAGACTCCGCTAAGCCGAAGAAATAATTCCATGGGGAGAGAATGAACGTGATCATGAATCATCTATTATTTGAAGAACTCCCATCGCTCAATGCCATAAGCGATTTGAGAAATCAGTATTTAAATAAGTTGCTGGAGGCCCAGGAACTTTATCTCGAATTATTTATCAGAAATTCGAAGGTATTTGTTATTAAATCACAGGGTCGGCAGATCGGATATTATCTATTGGGAACGGATGCCACGTTGCTGGAATATTTCGTAATTTCAGAATACATAGATCACTCAGATGAAATTCTGGGAGAGATTCTTGGGAGATTTTCAATCCGGAAGGCATTATGCAAATCGTTTGATCATACATTCTTATCTTGTTGCATCGGATTCCAGAAAAAAGTAAATGTTCTTGGAATTCACTTTAGAGAGAAGAGGGATAAAGATGCCCGTCCATCGGATGAAGGTCTCACGGTCCGTTTGGCAACAACCGACGATGAGCAGCATATAATCGAAATAAACGAAGCGGTGTTTGAGCACGATGAAGAAGTGCGGGAGTACATTCAGAGCGGTAAAATATTTCTTTTTGAAAAAAAGAAGAATATCGTTGGATTTGGGATATTCTCACGGGTTATTGAAGGGAGACCGGAATTTGATATCGGCGTGTTGGTAGAGACGAAATTCCGACGGCAGGGTTATGGTGAGTATATCGTTCGTTACCTGGCTGACTATTGCAGTCAGAATGGGTGGCGTGCAATTTGCGGTTGTGCAATTGAGAATACAGGTTCGAGAAAATGTCTGGAGAACGCAGGTTTTATTGCCCAATACCGGTTGTTGGAGTTCGTTTTTCATTCGTGAAGCCAGGGCCTAACGTAGCACTCATACCGGGTTCCGCCTCAAATGAACTGGAGCCATCCATTGGGAGTTCCTATGAATATCCGTAGAGCAACATCTGAAGATACCACAGCCATCGCAGAGCTGACCGTCGCATTTCGGAATCACCTTGAACGGGCGACTCCGACGGCGAAGCAATTTGAAGAAAGCATTGCGACTCTCCTGACGTCAAGCGATGCTGAGTTCTATGTTGCAGAACTGCAGGAAAAGCTTGTGGGCTATGTACTTCAGCGCTATCGTTATTCGATGTGGATTTGCGGCATTGAGGCGACCATTGAAGATTTATTTGTTGATCCGGCGGTCCGGAACAGAGGTGTGGGAAAATCGCTCGTTGAGTATGCCCTCCAGGCAGCAATTGAGCATCACTGTTTATCGATCTGCCTTGATACCAATGAATTCAATGAGGCCTCCACTGCTATCTATACACAGCTTGGTTTCAGCGCAATCTCAAAGCGCTGGAACGGCCGCCAAATATTCTTTCGTAAACCTTTTCTCTATTGAAGTGAAACACCCCACCAGCGGCTCCCCTCAACTAAATTGGGACACGTCCGGGGACCGGCTATTATTTTTATTGGCAAACCTTTTTATTAAATTCAATCAGCGTTAATCATTTTGTTTTCATCATACTTGATTTATGCAATGTCCCGGCTCCCGGTGGCGGCAAAGCCATGTCCCGAAGGGATCCCTTTGGGACCTTCGGCACAGGTTGCGGTTCAGGAAGGGCACACCATTCAGAAAGGAATCTATGACCATGACCATTCCATCTCTTGCCATGAAAGCCCTGTTCTTGATCAGTGTCCTATTCTGCTGTTGCTCCGGACAATCCAATACGTCAAACGGCACCATCCATAAAAAAGGAGAATCTATGAAACGAGTCACAGGTATCGGCGGAATATTCTTTAAATCAAAGAATCCCGACTCGCTGCGTACGTGGTATCATCAGCATCTTGGGATTGACATTGAGTCATGGGGAGGCTTTGCCTTCAAGTGGCGCTCTGAAAATAATCCCGAAGGAATAGGGACGACGGCATGGAGTATCTTCAAAGACGAAACAAAGTATTTCGATCCAAGCAAAGCATCGTTCATGATCAATTATCGAGTTGAAAATCTCGATGAACTCCTGCGCCTCCTCAAGTCAGAGGGCTGTCAGGTCGATCCCAAGGTGGATGAATCGGAATTCGGCAAGTTCGGCTGGGTGATGGACCCGGAGGGCAATCGCATAGAACTCTGGCAGCCGCCTGCCGGCCAGTAAGACGCAGATTATTTCCCCGCATCAGAACCGGGAGGAGGAAAATGGAATTTCCAAAATTTATTTCTTTTACCGTGACCAATGCGTGTAATCTCAGATGCGCCATGTGCGGACAATGGAGCGAAGAGGGGTATATAAAAAATAACGCCATTGAGCGAACCACGCATTTGAAGGTCGAAGACTGGAAAAGGCTCGCCGATGAACTATCCCGGCACACGATCCGGTTCGTGCTCATCAGGGGAGGAGAACCGTTCCTGTATCCCGGCTTGATTGAACTTCTTCGATATATCAACAACAAAGGAATATTTCTCTCAATCGACACCAATGGAACCGTCATCAAGAAGTTCATCCCGGAACTTCTCCAAATGGGCAATATGCACATCACATTTTCCGTGGATGGGCCGGAAAACATTCATGACGCGGTGCGCGGAGTAAACGGGAGCTTTAAAACTATCAAAGAGAACATCGCGTTATTCAATACGCTGGAGCAATCAAGTCCTAAAAAAATAAGCAGGAGCATCTGTTTTACGATAAGCCGGTATTCCTATAAAGGACTGGGGGAAATGGCTGAAGTCGCCCGAAGTCTGGGAGTGAGTTCAGTCAATATCGTTCCTTATTATTATTATTCGACGGGAACAGGGAAGACCTATGAACAGGAATTACAGCAGCAGTTTGACTGCGTTCCTTTTTCCTGGAAAGGATTCCATCACGACGATTCCGGGATAGATTTCGATGTCTTTAGAAAAGAATTTCGCCGGTACCGTGAAACTCTCCATGGCATTGAAGACTTTCCCTATATGCCGTTCACGGAAGATGAGTACGAAACATGGTTTCATGATTCTGTCACGCCGGTCGGATCGACGAACTGTATGAATGTGGAACATCTGATCGATATTCAGCCGGACGGGAATGCCAATTTCTGTGTTGACTTCCCCGATTATACCATCGGCAATGTCCTCCATTCATCAATCGAAGAACTCTGGAACAGTCCAGGAGCGGATAAGTTTAGAGCCTACAGGAGAGAAAAACCGTTGGCGGTTTGTTATCGATGCGGTGCCAAATATATTTCAGAAATCAAGGAATAACTTTTCACCCATATCGTCATTGGCTTGAGCTCAAAAGAACTTCGACGCGATGAAAAAACTCATGATATCTGTTTAAACCGTTGAGGGATAAATGGAACCAACCCTGATGACCGAACCACGGCTCGTTGATATTCTTCAAGAACTTGTATTGCGTGAACCCCTGTTTCACCGGCCGGAGGCGGCGGCAACGCGGCTGGATTTCGAAAAAATGATAACACCGGAATTCCGGGAGATTGGAGCATCCGGCCGCCGGTACAGCCGCGACACTGTTTTAGAGATATTGGAAGACCGGATCATTCATCCTCTTGAAGAACCATGGGAAGCAAGGGATTTTCACTGTCTTGAAATCGCGCCGGATCATTATCTGCTCACCTATACGCTGCTTCAGACCAATCGGGTGACCCGGCGCGCAACTATCTGGCGAAAATCAGAAGGGCGCTGGGTGGCGGTATTTCATCAAGGGACTATTGTTGAGGACCTCTGACGGTCTGCGGCTTCTTTTGACACGGCTCGCAGGACCACTCAGGAGAGGGTACTTTAAAAATGAATAGCGGGAAGGGAGATTATACGTTGAACGAGCAACTCGTGCGCGACTTCATCACTGCGATCAACGAACATGATAGCGATAAAATCTGTTCATTAATGACCGACGACCACCAGTTCATCGATTCTCAAGGCAACGTGACTGATGGAAAAGAAATAATGAAATCGGGATGGATGGGATATTTTCAATTGTTCCCGGATTATAAAATTGAAGCGGTCGAATTCTTTACTCAAGGCGAGACCGTTGCTGCGTTTGGCTTCGCCGGCGGCACATTCCAGGGATTAATCGAGCATAAGGAAAATGTCTGGCGGCTCCCCGCATCGTGGAAGGCGGTCGTCAAGAACGGAAAGATTCTCCAGTGGCAGGTGTACGCCGATGCAAAAATTCCGTACGACATAATAAAGAACGCGATGAAATAATATCCGGCCGGATGGGCATTCATCAGCATTTTATCTTTGAGGACATCCGGGAAAATTCAGTTCACTCTCCTCGGAACATTCTATAGAATACGTTCTCCATGAATAATCAATTATTACCCAGAACCGAAAGTTATGGTCCGCTCATTGACCAGACAGCAGATTTATATCTCCCATCACGACCGAAACCGCCGGTGGTCTGTCTGCTCCATGGAGGATTCTGGCGTATGCCCTACGGCCGGGACCAGATGAATGCTGTCGCGCGGGACCTTGTCGAGCGCGGCTATGCCGTGTGGAATCTGGAGTACCGTCGATTGGGATCTCCGGCATGCGGGTGGCCGGACATCGGTACCGATGTGACCAATGGAATTGAACATCTTACGCACGTGGCCGAACAGGGGATTGATCTTGACCTCAATCGAGTTGCACTCATCGGTCATTCGGCAGGCGGGCAATTAGCGTTATGGTGCGCAGCGCAGCGGCAAGGCGGCCGGACTCTCCTGGGAATACCGAGATTTCAGATCAAAGCGGTCGTTGGTGAAGCCCCTGTGGCAGACCTGAAACGTGCATACGAAAAGGGGATCGGGAAGAGCGCGGTTGCCGAATTAATGGGCGCCACTCCCGATGACGATCCTGAGCTTTACCATAGCGCCTCGCCTATCGAACTGCTGCCTCTCGGAATTCCGCAGCTCATCATTCAGGACATCGCCGACAGCGTCGTGCCGATTGAAATCGCCCGGGCCTATACAACCACTGCTCTCGCTGCAGGCGATCAGGTAGACCTCATTGAATTGACCGGAGCAGGCCATATGGTATTCATCGATCCCGCAAGCTCCGCTCATCACACGGTATGTGACTGGCTGGACCGTATTCTCGAATAAGGATCGGACAACCGATTTATCGCTTCACGAATATTCTCATCGTTCTCCGATTCAAAAGATTCGTACGCAGGCAATTATTGCATGAGATGGGATAATGAAAATATTCAAGCGGAATTTATATTTATATGCTAAATTCTAATAGTCTTCTTCTCTCCTGCATTTGAATTGTAGAAATGTGCTTTAAATTAAAACACCATAACTCTTAAAGGTAATCATTCATGAACGCTTATCGACTGTTAGTACTTCTCCTGGCGTGGTTGTCCGCATTCAACGCATCTGCACAAACCGGTTCCATCTCCCAGCCGCCATCGGAGAAACGCATCATCAATCTTGATTTCAATAAAGTGAAAGGCACCTTCAGCCCGATGTTCAAAGAATGTATCGGAGCGGGCCGTGCGAACGAAGGGCTGCGCGCCGATTGGCAGCAGCAACTGTCCACGGTGAAGAAGGAATGCGATTTCAAATATATCCGCATGCATGGATTATTAACAGACGATATGGGCGTTTATCGGGAGGATAAAAAGGGAAATCCGGAATATAATTTTCAATACATCGATCTTCTGTACGATTACATTTTGAGTATCGGGATGAAACCGTTTGTGGAATTGGGATTTATGCCGGACGCACTGGCAAGCGGTAAACAGACCATATTCTGGTGGAAGGGAAATGTGACACCGCCGAAGGACTATAAAAAATGGGAAGACCTTATCCGCGCCCTGACTCTTCACTTCACGGAGCGCTACGGCAAAGATGAAGTGAAGACATGGTATTTTGAAGTGTGGAACGAACCGAACTTGAATGGGTTCTGGGCGGGGACACAGGATGAATATTTTAAATTATACCGGTATTCCGTCAGCGCGATAAAAAATGTCAACAAGGAATACAGGGTGGGCGGGCCTGCGACTGCCGGTGCCGCCTGGGTGCCTGAGATGATCAGCTTCTGCAGTAAAAATAATCTCCCCCTGGATTTTATCAGCACGCATACCTACGGGGTCAGGCAGGGGTATCTCGATGAATTTGGCAATTCCGGCACCGTCCTTGATAAAAATCCGATGAGCGTCACCGGTGATGTCCTTCGTTCGCGTAATGAAATTCAAAGTTCCGCGATGCCGAATTTGGAGCTCCATTATACGGAATGGAGTGCTTCCTACACACCCGCCGATCCTATTCACGATAGTTATCATGAGGCGGCGTATATCCTGGAGAAAATCAAACAGGTCGGTGATGCACCCACCTCCATGTCCTATTGGGTCTTCACTGATATCTTTGAGGAACCGGGGCCGCGTTTTACACCCTTCCACGGCGGATTCGGACTGATCAATTACCAGTCGATTAACAAACCGGCGTTCTATTCTTATAAGTTGATGAATAAACTCGGGAACCAGGAACTGGTGAACCATGATTCACGCTCCTGGGCATGCAAAGATGGTCGGGGAAATATGCAGGTATTGCTTTGGGATTTCACCAACACGCTTCCGGAAGATTCGGTGAATAATCAGGATTACTATATCCGCGACCTGCCTGCAAAATCAAAAGGAAAAGTAGAAATCAATATTACCGGGATTGCCGGAGGAGCATACAGGCTTGAAATCACCAAGGTCGGGTATCGGTCAAATGATGCCTATACGACATATTTTTCCATGGGAAAGCCGAACCAGCTTACGAAACAGCAGGTTGAGAAAATAAAGAAATTAAACGACGGCTCTCCCGCTTCACTTGAGAAAATCAATGTGAAATCGGGTGCATCATTTATAAAAGAATTGGAAATACGTGAGAATGATGTGCTCTTCTTAAATTTCATAAAGATGAAGTGAGAGGAAGAGACGGATTGTATTCTATGCATGAGAAACAATCAGCAAGAGAGGGATTTCATTGAAATTGAGCATGAGATCCAGTAAAATACTGTTCATCATTATTCTTGCATCTGCTCTATCCTGTAAAAAGGATTCTCCATCCGCGGGAGATCCGCTGAAAGCAAATGCGGAAATCGTTGCGTTCAGGCCGGAAAAATGCGGCTGCTGCTGGGGATGGGTCATCAGAATGGATGGAGATACGATTAAGGCTGACAGTTTACCCGACCCCGACGCAATCGGATATACCATCATCACACCAATACCGGTCTATCTGGAACTGGGGGGAATGAAACAGGATTGCTCGTCTCTTCCCAAGACAGATCCGGTGGCAACGAAGAGTTACTATTCAATCAGGAAATTGGACCGTATTCCGTAAGTTTTGTTTTTCTCTTCTTCCAGGAGCTGCGATATGTCTGAGAATATGCAGTTGGAGGTAAGCGCCATGGATCCTTTTGGAAGAGCACTGCGTGCATATTATGAAGGCGACGCTGATGCAGGGTTCATCCTTCGCCGGGATGATGGATTTGAAAGCTGCATTCCGTCACGATATTTTTTCCGTGATGAAAATGCGTTTACGCGGATCGAACAAAAAGCAGTCGGTCTTTGCAGGGGGCGGGTCCTTGATATCGGCGCCGGCACGGGTTCGGTCTGCCTTGTGCTGCAGCGCAACGGCTATGATGTTACTGCGATAGATATCTGTCCGCATGCGGTTGATATTATGCGGCAGCGCGGAGTGCACGATGTAGCCTGTGCCGATGTGTTTTCATTTAACCACAACCCGTTTGATACGGTCCTGATGCTGGGCCATGGAATAGGGATGGTCCAGACTCTCGAGGGATTGGATCGTTTTCTCATCCATGCCCATTCACTGGTGAACGACAAAGGTCAACTGCTCATCGATTCCCTCGATGTGCGCAGGACGGACGACTCAAAACACCTTGTCTACCATCTGCTCAATCGCCATGCGGGCCGTTATATCGGAGAGGTCAGAATGCGGTTTGAGTTCCTTGAGTTTAAAGGCCCTTATAGCGGTTGGCTGCAGGTGGATCCCGAAACTCTGCGGATTCAATCGGAATCGGCAGGATGGCAGTTCGAGACGGTCTCTCAGGAAGATAACGGCGATTACCTGGCGAGACTTATTAAAAAAAAGGAATAATGAATTTATTGAATTTCATCCCGTCGTTTGTGAGCCTCCTCCTGGCGCTGTTCTCTCTTCCTCTCCTGTACGTCCCGGCATCAGAAAAAGAGCGCCAGATGTGGGAGCAAATGAATATCAGATATTTGCGGCATTGGGTCACAAAGCACGGGACGGAGAAGTGGGATCAGAAAGGCACTCTTCAAAATATTATCGAGCGCTCACGGAAAAATATTGCCTGGCACGCCATTTGTACGTTTACATTTTTCTTTCTTATGGTACGGGCACAATTTATCGACTCTGCGGTCATTCAGTACGGTTCGCACGTGTTCGTTCTTCCATCGATCGGTTATTTTATTGGGAGCATTATCCAAAGGCAGAAATTGGTTGTCATGATCATCCATAAGCAAAAATCTTTAAGACAAAATCCCCAACCGGCTTCATCGATCGGCACGGAATAAGAGGTCTTCGAATATTGTTAAAGGAGAGTGTATGATTCTCGTATTGTTGCTGTATTCGTTGTTTCAGGCCGGACCTACGGACTTTGAGCAGTTCACTGCCCGGTTAAAATCCATGCCGGCTGCCGAGAGAAGCAAAGCTGTTCATCAGTTTATCGATGGCCAGCCGATCACTCCGATTATTGAACGGGACAGTATAGTCGGCTTTTACTGGTTGGGCAAAGCGAGCGTTGTTGCGATCAACGGCGACCTTCAGCATGCATGGTCCAGGCCGGACACGATGGACGCGATACCATGCGGAGATGACACGCTGTTTGTGAAGTCCACCATCATCCCGCCGGATGCCCGGCTGGATTATCAGTTTATCATTAACGGAAAATATTTTACCGATCCCCGCAATCCCCGCATCGCACCAAGCGGATACGGCCCCCATTCTGAAATCCTTATGCCCAAGGTGAAGCTGAGTCCTGCTCTGGCACCGCATCCGGATGTTCCGAAGGGGACGCTGGACACTCTGACGTTCACGAGCACCGATCCATCCATAAAATCCAGAAAATTAGTTGTCTACAAACCGGCGGGATATCAACATATATCCGAACTGCCGTCGCTCTATGTGCACGACGGTTACGATGCATTGAAATTTGCCTTCTATGCTGAAGTCCTGGATTATATGATTGCGGAAAAGAAAATTCAGCCGGTCCTTGCGGTGTTTATTCCGCCCGTCGAACGGGAATATGAATATGTCTGGGGGAAGTACAGGCAATTTCGAACGGCGATATGCAATGAGCTCGTCCCATTGATTGACCGGCTCTATAAAACATCCCGGCTTCCGCAGAACCGTGCGATGATGGGCATCTCCAACGGGGGACACATTTCTCTGATATCGGTCTTGAAACGACCCGATGTTTTTCTTTGCGCTGCCGGACAGTCGGCGACGATGACCGATCAGCTTTCGGAAGTCCTCGATGCTGCTGCAGGGAACAAGGAGGGCTGCGCATCGTTTCGAATATACCTGGATGTCGGGCATTATGATCTGGAGAATGGTCCGGAGCCTGATCAATCATTCCTGAGCACCAACCGCAGCTTCTCCCGGGAATTAGACCGGTATGGGATCAACCATGTGTATCACGAATTTAACGATGGTCATGAATGGGGGAACTGGCGGGAACGCACGGAAGAGATATTGATCTATTTCTTCAGCAGGAAATAAATGAGATATCCTTTTGGGACACACAAGAATGTGTATCCTACCGGGTTAAATTGTAGGACATTCATTCTTGAATGTTCCCAAAGGAATTTTTTAGAAGACTAATTCCGGAGAGCTGCGAAAGGAATGCTTATGAAATACAAAATTATTATCGCTGCACTTGTCCTCTGTTTTATAGTTGAACAGGGCGAGGCCCAGCTCATTCGCCGTTATGGTGTGAAAGGCGGTGTGTCGCAGGCGAGGCAGGCATGGAATTATACCGGATTGCTGGCCGGAACAAAAATTTTTGATCTGCCCAGGATCGGTCTGGACGTTGGAGGGTATGTCGAGTGGTTCAATATACCGGTCCTCAGCGTGCTTACAGAAATCCACTATGTCCAAAAAGGGGCGGAGGATGAATTTGAAGTCACCACCATCGATAATCCTGAGGGAACGGGAGCGGTAAAAGCGTACACCCCGCGAATCGATTATCTGTCAATACCGGTTTTAGCGAAAATTCGATTTGATTTTCCGGCTGTCGCCATTTATGCGATCGGCGGGCCCCGGATAGATCTTTTGATAGGCCGTAACGAGTATGCAACGGGACCGGTGTTTAATAATTTGAAATCACGCGAATTCGGACTAACCGCCGGCGGCGGTATTGAACTCGCACTGATTCCGGTGTATAGCCTCGGTTTCGAGATCAGATACAGTTATAGTTCGCAGTACGCGTATTCAAATCCCAATGTTACGGTAAGGAATGAATCGACGGAATTTCTATTGACCATAGGCTTTTAAGCGAAATGAGAACGCATATCCCATCTCATTGATAAAATCATCCACCCATAAAACCGGGAGAGGTCCAATGGCTGAAAACAACTGTGCGGCGTGTACCATACGGGCAAAATATGACAACAATCCAAAATCTTTTGGCGGCCGGTTCTGGCGCTGGCATATCAACTTCTGCCCCGGATGGAAAAAATATTTTACAAGCCTGCCCCTTGACGAGAAAGAGAGAGTTGCAAAGCAATACAACTTTACGAAGTATCGTTAAGGAAGTGAAGATTACCAGACAACTATTGCAAAGGTCACGATGAACCGAATACGACAGGATCATGAACCGCCGGCTGCAATTTCTAAGAATGGCTGGCGGTATCATCATATGGGAATCCCGACTTCAATTCCGAGGCCGGGCGAACGTTATCTGGCGCATTTAAAATTTTACGTTTCAGGTTTTGAGACAAGTTCCTACGGTGTCGAATGGATGCGGTTCGATGCGGACTGTCAGATTTCTGAAATTATCAGAACAACTCCGCACATTGCTTTTGAAGTGGACGATCTTGACAAAGCAATCGAGGGATTGTCCCTGTTGGGTGATATCAGCTCGCCGTCCGATGGGACAAGAGTTGCCATGATAATTGACAACGGCGTACCTATCGAGTTGATTGAATTTCGGAAACCGGGGACGTCGAATGAACTCGAAACGGAAAACTCTGAAGCAGCTGAAAAAGGATAAAGGAAATATTTATGCAGTTGAATAGGGAATCGATTTTAAAAATAGTGTTTCTCCTAGTCATTTTTCTCCCGGCAGTGGGCGGTGCGCAAATGACCAGACAGGACAGTCTCTGGCAGCCGTTCAAAGCGTTTATCGGCAGCTGGACCGGGAAGGGAGGCGGCGAGCCCGGTTTCGGCGACTATGAACGGTCGTACAAATTCATCTTCAATAAACGGTTCATCGAGATACGAAATAAATCGATGTATTCGCCGACGAAAAATAATCCGAAGGGCGAAGTGCATGAAGACTTGGGATATTTCAGTTATGACAAAACGCGGCGGACATTTGTTCTTCGTCAATTCCATACGGAAGGATTTGTAAACCAGTATAAAATGGACAGCATCTCTGAAAACGGCAAAAGAATCATATTCAGCACGGAAGCCATAGAAAACATCCCGGCTGGATGGCGGGCGAGAGAGTCTTACGATATACTCGATGAAAATCAAATTCAGGAAACGTTCGAACTTGCCGCAGTGGGGAAAGATTTTGAACCATACACCAAAGTGGTGTTGAAGAGAGTAAAATAATCAGGTTCACATGCGGAAACATATTAGAATAATTTGTATTATTCTCATCGTCTTCTCTTTCATTGGATGCGATCAGGCGGCGAAATATTTTGCCGTCCGGGATTTGCCTTATGAGGCATCGGTGACGGTCCTGGGCGGATTTGTCCGCTTCCAGTTTGCCGAGAACCAGGGGTATTTTCTAAGCTTCGGCTCCGATTTGCCGGCACCCATTCGCAGGGCCGCGGCAATCTTTATGGCGCTCATTTCTATGGCTGGATTTATTGCATTACTTACCGCTGCTCATAAAATAAGTGCCGTCCAGTTGATCGCATTTTCTTTGTTTATCGCCGGATGTTTTGGCAACGTCATCGACAGATTATTGAACCACGGGAGGGTCGTCGATTTCCTCATTCTCGGGACAGAAACGGTGCATACCAGCATACTCAATGTCGCCGATATTCTCATTACAGTAAGTCTGGCAATAATGGTATTTATTGAATTAAAGCGAAAGCACACACCAAAGGATGCTTAAAATTCAAAAAAAGGACGTGTCTCGGAGTGGATCATGACGCCCAAGTTTAGTGGGTGTCACGGTGTGGACCGTGACACCCAGGTAACAATTCGTCTCCGCATGAATATCCGGGGGAATTAATAATATCCGTTTTACTGTTACACGGTAAGTTAATTTATCGTTAAAATATGGTGGGGATTCGATAGAATCCATGTCAGATTTGGAATAACATAAGGAGAACTGTCATGAACACAACATCCGTCGTTGTAATGAATATTTCGCTGATGGTCGTTTTCGGCGTCATCGCTGTTTTCTTGTTTGCCGAAAATGTAAGAACCGTTCAGATCATCGGATTAATGGCATCCGGAGCAGTCCTGGGTGCAGCATTCACAAGAATTATAACAGCATTGAAATCCAGACAGACAAGCGCTTAGATCCAGATCGCAGTATCAAAGTTACGTGCGATCAGGCGCGATTCATTCACAGGCCTCAGGCTGTCATTCCCAGCCGGAGGCGTTAAATAGACGCACGCTTCGCGTGCGACATTATCAGGCTTCCATCTGTCGGCCTGCCTGCGTGTCGAAGGAACTTCGGCAGGCAGGGAATCTCGCTGAGGTTCAAAGTAAGATTCCCGCTAAAAATCCGCGGGAATGACAAAGCTCTTGTTTGCCACTCCTGAAGGCCGTAATCGGGAATTTTAATAAGTGATTGAATAAGTTGCTCAGTTCTGAAAAGGAACACGCTAACGCGTGTTACATTCTCAGGCTTCCAGCTGTCGGGAATCTTAATATAGCCCACTATCGAAAAAGGAGAGAATATTGTCTCGTGGTGTTGGGAGTTTTTTATCCGCAGTACCTTACCTTTAGGCGGGCCTCCCGACACTACCGATCCTATTGGATGTCAATCACTTTAAACTGAGACACCACCCAATAACCATGCAAAAGGAACAATGATTCCGTATATTTAATAAAATGTAAAAAAA
>RPQN01000044.1 GCA_003819715.1 Ignavibacteriota bacterium
GCACGCCGCCAGCGTTCGTCCTGAGCCAGGATCAAACTCTCCATTGTAGAATTTTTATATTCTCAATTTCAAGTCTGATGACCTGTTCTCTGAGTCGTTAGACTTGTTTGAACAGGGTTGAAAACCCAGTTAAATTGACATTTGTCGTGCACACTTTTTCAAAGAACATCCTTACGATAAAAATGCCCATGAACGATGGGCATTCAAACTCTTTTTCTTATAAGGAACTTCCGCCTTAATTGTGCGGGACTTTAAGATACAACAACAATATTGAAAAGTCAATATCTTTTTTCATATTATTTACAAAAAAATTACTGTTTCAGAATTTCCTGACGGACCTGTTTCTCCAAACGCATATGCTCTTCCGCCGTTATGTTAAACTTCTCCCTTAAGTCATCCAAGCGCTCTAAATCCTGAGGCGTCAGTGCTCCATTCTTCCAGCTTTCGATTATCGCATATAAATATATCTCGAGCCGCACCTCCTGCTCCAAACTCGCATGCTCCTCCTCACTGATCCCCATGGACTTGCGCAGCGTCCGCAGGAGATTTTCCTCATCCTTGCTCAACGAACCATTCGACCACGCTTGTTTTAACGTCTGGGCATATGCCTGCAGCGAGACCACCGGAATAGACTGCTGCACAGACGCGGCGCTCACCGGTGCGGGCGCCTGTTTTGGCTCTTCCTGCTGCCGTGGAACATTTTTCTCGGGTTTGACCGGCACATCCTCCGACCGGTTCTGGCTCCCCCCCCTTACCGGAGGCTGTTTGACTTCCTGAACCGGACTTGGAACCGGCGGCGGTTGAATTGTCGGTGCATTCAATGGCAGATCGGGCGACAGCTCTGCGTCGCCTTTCTTCTTTTGCTCAAGTATCTTTCGCTTAAGCTCTTCTACCCTTTTACGCTGTTCGTCTATATCTGCCATGGTTTAAATTAAAAGTGATTATCATTCCGCAGGTTACACATGCATCTTAAGAATGCACCAGAAGCTCTTTTCAAGATATCTAAATCAGCGCCGAATGTCAACGAATCCTATTTCGACCCCATGAATGTTGAATCATCTCTTACGGCTTATCCGGAAGCTCGCGAAAGGCTTTTCCGAATAAACCATCCGCAATTGATGGAGAATCGACAAAATCGTGAAATTCCATCCCTTCCGTATTTTTTCGCCTGACCATCAACAACGCCAACGATATTGCTGCTCCGGCAAGAACTCCAAGCACAATATATTTTTTCATTGTTTCTCTACCCCCGCTTCGGTCAAGTCCAATTCCTTGTTTTTTTATTTACCGCAGGTAAAACAGCCGCACAAATCCACCGCTGATCACTGCATCATCAACAAATGATAAATCGGTAATGTCCTTCTCTGCACTCAGGGCAATGAATATTGGATATCATCCATCTCACGTCATTTGCGGGAGAGAGAAAAAGCAGAGAGGGCAGAAATATATTTTTCCGGAGAACCAGCTTGCGTTCCGGTGTTTGAAGAGCAAGCTGGCTGAAAAACAATGAATTTACGCTGCCGGTGTCGGAGGAGTCGGTTCGGAAGTCTCTTCCGCCATCTTTGCTTTTACATCCTGTACTTCATTTCGAATTTCCTGCGCTTTCCTTTTCAAACTCGCCATATGTTTGCGTAAGCGTACACCTGCCGATTTGTTTTGTTTTAAATAAAATTTTTCAAAGTCTGCTTGAAATGTGGCAACCAGATCCAGCAATTCTTTATATCGATCCATCGTGTTACTCCTATGTTAGTTCTCTATTTAGTTCTTCGTGTTCAGGTATCAACATTAATTACCGGTATACCTGTAATCGATTATATTCAGTCCCTCTGTTTAGAAAATTTCACGCTTCATTCACCGGGCGTTTGCGAGGTGCGGATTACATTGAAATTTCGCCAATAAGATACGCATTTTGTTGATGAAGTCAAAGTGAATGGCGTTTTTTTTCTGAATTCACAATTACTCATGAGGTACAATTTCAGTTGCTCAGCTGCGAAAGGGCGGGGTCGGCGGTACAGGAATTTCTATTGTTTTGAACTTGCACGGTCTTTCGGGAAGAGAATCGAGACATGGTTCACGACATATTCAGATGAAAAAGGCTTTAAAAGGAAGTCCGTGACTTTGTACGACATCAATTCCCGGATAAGCGGCGTCTCACTGTGCGACGTGATCATAAATACCGGCACATCTTTGAAGTCGGCTTTTGCACGGAGCGACTTCAGTGTTTCCTTTCCATTCAATACAGGCATTTCATAATCGAGGAATATGACATCCGGCTTTTCTGCCGATAATTTTCTCAATGCTTCTTTTCCGTGTGAGGCTTCAATAATTTCGGCATGAAAGGCTTTGGTCAATATCTTTCCCAGCAGCATTCTGCTTTCCAGACTATCATCTACGATAAGCGCTTTTATCGGCATAACACTCCATAAGAATATTCCATAATTGTTTCAATATACCGACCGGCATGATCAATCGCAAACTATTGGCAGCGGACGATTTTGTAGGACACCCATTCCTGGGTGTCTACTCAGAGGGAATATTCAAGAATGAATGTCCAACGATTTAACCCGGTAGGATACACATTTGCCGAAGGCATCCCTTTGTGACTTGTGTGTCCACACACCTGGAGAAATAATATTTTTTTTCGCATATTGTCTTATTCGGGAGACGGGAATCGTGATTATTTTTTTCCCGGTGTAACCATCTCCTGAAGATGTTCTCCAATAATATTCCACCGAAATATTTTACCGGAAAAAGAATAAAAAATCATGAAAAGAGTATTCGGCTTACTTATTGCAATTCTATTGGTTCAGTTCTCAACAAATGCGCAGCAACAAAACGACAGCATTAAAACCGCTTTGGTCATCGTCGATATTCAAAATTTTTATTTCCCCGGCGGCAGCCTGGAATTAGTCAACGCGGAACAGGCAAGTGTGGCGGCCAAAGAAATACTTCAGAGCTTCCGGGACCAGAAACAACTGGTTGTCCATGTCCGCCATAAATCCAAAAGAGGACTTGAAATCCATGAGAACGTCGAACCCCTCCCAGGCGAGAAAGTGATCACCAAGGAAGAGATCAACAGTTTTCTGAGAACAGATTTACTGGAATACCTGCAGGAACACCGTATAAACCGGCTGGTCGTTATCGGTATGCAGACGCAGATGTGCCTTCAGGGCGCCGTCCGCGCAGCGCATGATTACGGCTTTGAATGTATCGTCATACAGGACGCCTGTGCAACCCGTGATGTCAAGTTTGGAAATAATATCGCGAAAGCGGAGGATGTTCAGACCACCGTTCTTGCTACTCTTATCGATGGCGGGTTCAGTAAGGTCATAGACCTGAAAGAATTTAATACGAATTTGGAAAAATATTTATTTCAGAAATTGTAACCCTCGTAACAAATTCCGTTTAGGTATATATTCGCGCTGCGTTTACTAGCCGAACACTTTAAGCCCCTACGCCTCTTCTATTCAAAGGCTCAAAGACTCATAGACTCAAAGACTCATCTACTCATCTGCTCAATGGCTTCCAGTTGTGAGGGAGATGTTCTCCCGAACTAACAGGTCGTGAGTGCAACTCACTCCCAACTTGGGTTCGTGACGCCCCAGGTATCACAGATTCCGCATATGTTTCTATCACCGGACTCGATAAATAAAGCGGGTTTGATAAATCAAACCCCTACTCATCGGCTCATTGGTTCATCGACTCATTTACTCATAGACTCATCTACTCATCTGCTCATCTGCTCATCTACTCATCTGCTCATCTGCTCATCTGCTCAATGGTTCATCTGCTCATCTTCGCCACAACTCATTCCCAGCCTGGGAAATTCATGTCATTTCCCTCAAGAATTCCCCAACTTCTTCCGCACCGCTTCGCACATTCATCTTTTCGATGTTCTTGAGGTATCGCTGGTATTGTTCTTCTCCTGAAACAAGCTCTCGTATAATGATGGGAAGTTTGGCGACGCTGCGTTCAAAAATACCAAGTTCGTTGTCGCGGACAAATTCCATATTGCCCAATTCCTGTTCCCAGAGATAGTCATTGATGACGGGAATCTTTTTCATGATCAATATTTCCATAATCGTCGATGCACCACACTTGGTGATCACGATATCCGATGCATTGAGAAGTTCATACACAAAATCGACGAACGCGAATACTTTCAGAGACGGATGGTGCCGCTGCAGTTCGAGAGCATCGGCATAGAGGTCTTTATTCTTGCCGCAGACGATGGCGATCTCAACATCCAGCGAAGCGTCCAGCAAATGCCGGAGAACCGACTTTCCGTGCGGAATCCCGTCGCCTCCGCCTATGATAAGGACGACTTTCTTCTCAGGGGCGAACCCGAACTTTTGTTTCACTTTCGTTATTTTGGCGGCGGAGAGAGGCGATGAGAATTGTTTGTCGAGAATAAACGGAAAAACGTGAAATTTCGAAGCTGGAATTTTTCGTTTCTGAACGCAATCTTCTTTTAAGCGTTCGCTAAAAACGATATAACGATCCTGTTCCCGCTGAAACCAGAGGGGATGCGCCGTGAACGGATCGGTAACGACCGTAATGACCGGGATATCGTACCGTAATTCCTTGAGAATATCCAGTACGGGCGCGATGAGAAAAAAATGGAAAATAACGATCTTTGCGGGACGTTCTTCCTCGATTCGCTTTTTGAGATACGGTTTCATGAAAAAACCGGATATCGTGGCGTTGAACTGTCTGATCAGTGAAAATTTGTTGGTCGCATAGAGAAATTCATAATACAGCTTCGAACGTGCCTGCAGGATTCGATAGCCGTCTTCAAGAATATATCGGACCACGGAGGGTGCATCCACGAGGCCATCGACGAGCACCGGTTCGATGCTCTTTCCATATGCTGCAGTAAGATAATGTGCGATCGAACGGGCAGGGGCTAAATGTCCTCCGCCGGTCTTAAGATAGAGGAGAAAATATTTCTCTTTTTGGATTTGCATACCATGGCCCTGCCGCAGCGAAAGTGGACCGGAGGAATAGGTTACCGTTCCAACGGCGAATTGCTGCTCGTCATTTTTCCCGTTTCCAGTACTTCCATGATTTTGGTTGTTCCGAGTTTGCGTGCTTTCAAAAATCCGGACCATGCCATATCGGCAATATGCCCATTGTTCAAGGATTCAAACAGCCATTGATGCGTATAGTCGGGATCTTTTTGCTCCATGCCGGCATGGATTTCGTTCAGCCATTGACGATTGAATCGCTCCTGAGAACCGATCGTTGGCGTCATGATGATGGGGATCCCGAGTCCCGCATAGAACGACAACTCGCTCGGTTTTGTCCAGAGGATGTCGGTCTCGCGCATCGTGAGAGCGAATTGCGGGAAATACTCATCAAGTGTTTCCGCGGAGAGGACCCGGATGTTCTCCGATCCGATATCTTTCTTGATATCGCGGAAATAGGAAGCCACCTCCGGGCGGACGCCGGCAATAAGATTCAATCGCATGGTTCCTGCACGAATTTTCTCTTTGACGCTCAGAGCAATACGTCCGCCGATCTCTTTTTGCGCTCCTGCCCCGCCGACCGCGTAGGTGATGGTCAGCGGGCGCATTGTGCGGAGCGTACAGTTCTTTTTCCCGAGAAACTGTTCGACGCTGAGCCGGTGATTCGTCCAGAACCTGTCGTTCGGATCAAGAATGCATAACCGCTGACCGACGTCCGATTTTATCGTCGCAAGATTTTTCCCAAGGAGGCCAAGGGGAAGAGGAAACCCCGTCAGGAAAATTCTTTCTTCAGGTACACCGTACGATTTCAACCGCTGTGCCGCTTTGCTGCAGGGAACAAAATAATTTATGCTGCTTTCCGACGGATGCTTTGCCACCCAGACCCTATTGATATCAGCATCGCAAATAATGCAGAAGATCGGTTCGTGCCCGTGCTTCTCCGCCGCTATGGCCGGTGCAAAGTACGACGTGATCAAGGGCAATGGTTTGGCCGAGATCTTCTCCATCATCCCTTTGCAAAGTCCATTCTTGAGGTTGATTTCCAGCAAATCAACCTGGTAGGTGCTGTGCGAAAGATTCCTGATAGGGTAAAATTCAGGGATGTGCATCATCGTGTCGAACATGGCGAAGATCGGCTTGCCGACCATCGGTACACCCCTCACCCGGGAAAACGTTTCATACAAATCCAATATCCGTTTCCAGGATTTCTTTTCCTTCTCACTCGATCCGTCATTCTTGCCGACCGTGATGAGCCCCCCCTCGGCGATTTCCTTCAACGGAAAGACCGCCCGCTGGTGCCCGTACCCCATATCGGCGGATACAACCCACGCAGAAAGAGTTTTCAATCGCCTGGCCGGTGGTTTCTTGGAGTTCATGGTATTTTAAGATACGCAATATTTCATTGGAAGGTGGTTACGCATCTCCTGATCATGGTTTCAATGGGCAACGGCGCATCACACCAGCTCATGGTTTGGCCGGTCAAGCCCCTGCTCCTATGAATTGTAACCGCTGTCACGCTTTGCCGCTTTTATCTTCCTTGCTTCTCCTTCTAAAAAAGACTACCCTTTACTCACGTAGTCCATGCTCCTTATTTTTCGCGTATTCACCCGGCATTCTTCACAGGAACTGCAAAATAATAACAGGACTCATTGACACGACGACAAACCATTAAAACGGACGAAGATGAGCACGCATGAGGTTCAACGTCTTATCGGATGATGAAGGTGAAACGATGCAAAATCAGTTGGATATTATCATACTTGCGGCGGGATTTGGAACACGGCTCTATCCCCTGACATTAAACCTTCCGAAGGCGTTCCTCGAGATTGGACACAAGACGATCCTTGACAGAATCATGAGCCGGGTCATTCTGATTGACAGCCCCATGAGAATCTTTCTTGTCGCAAATTCGAAATATTATTCTCAGTTTGTAACGTGGGCGGCAGCCTTCAAACAATCCGGCAATCTCAATGGCGATATTTTCGTGCTGGATGACGGTAAATATACGAATGAAGAAAGACTCGGCCCCATCGGTGACATGAACTTCGTCCTGGATAAATTCAACATCACCAACGACCTGATGATCCTTGCAAGTGACAACGTCATTGATTTTGATTTGAATGATCTCATCTCCCTGCGCCAGGATCGCGGCTCGTCTGTTCTGGCGGCATTTGATTTCCATGATAAGGAAGCAGTCAAAAAGAAATTCGGCGTTGTGCAGCTCGATTCCAACAACAAGCTTCTTTCATTTGATGAAAAGCCGGAGAGCCCCGATTCGAGCATAGCAGCCACCGGAATCTATCTGATCAGGAATGAAGACGTCCAGCACATTCGCACGCTTCAAGCCCGCACGCATAAGGGAGAATTGAACCTCGGAAATCTGATGATAGAATTACTCGCTCGAAGCACTGTTCATTGTCTTCTTGTGCCGAAATGGTTCGACATAGGATCGGTCGACGACTTGAAGAACGCAAATAAGAAATATGCCGCAGCGTAACAACGAACCGGAAGGATAGTCCGCTGCCGTGCACGGGTGCAGAACACCGCTGCAAACAACGCTCCAACATTTTTGCCATGGTTTCAGAACGAAAAATCAACAGGTTTGACGTTCACCGATTTTGAGAAGTGAGTATCCCGGAAAAATTATTTAAAGGAATGCCAAAATGAAATTTCCCCGCATGTTTCTTTTTCTCGTTATTTCCTTCTCAATTTCTTTTGGTCAGGACTTAAAACACATCCCGCTTCCCCCGCCGCAGACCGGGATCGGCAAACCCTTGATGCAGGCATTAAAACTTCGACAATCATCGAGGAGTTTTGATTCAAAGCCGCTGCCGCTGCAGGAGCTTTCGAACCTCCTGTGGGCCGCGGACGGAATAAATCGATCCGAAAATGGAAAACGGACCGCTCCATCGGCAATGAACTGGCAGGAAATTGATTTGTATGTGATGATGCAAAGCGGAACGTCTATGTACGACGCAAAATCGAACAGCTTATTACAAATAAATGAAAAAGATTTGCGGGAGGCTACAGGCAAACAATCGTTCGTCAAAGAAGCGCCTCTCAATCTCGTGTATATTGCAGATGAGAAGCGAATGACCCGCGCAAGCGAAGAAGATAAACTTCGCTGGAGCTCTGCGGATGCCGGATTTATTGCACAGAATGTGTACCTGTATTGCGCCTCGCAGGGACTGGCAGTGGTCGTGAGAGGAATGGTCGATCGCGAAGCTCTTGCGAAAGAACTGAAACTTCGGCCTGAACAAAAAATAATCCTCAGCCAGACCGTCGGTTATCCAAAACAATGAGTGCACTCTTCACTCTTCACTCTTCACTCTTCACTCCCTACTCCTTACTCGTTACTCCTTACTTTTTCCATTCACCGTGCGGGCGGAAAATTTGCACGGTAAGGATGGGGGTACGGATACGGAGTATAGGTAAAGCCATCCACCGCCGGGGAAGGAGCGCGCAGGAAATAATCCCGGTCTGCCTGGATATGAGTGCCGCTGTTCCATACAATTCCAACATCTCCATCGCCGATGTTCTGAAACGTATTATTCCAGATCCATACGCCATGGGGCTGGTTATACGCCGGGTATGGATCGTTCAGCCAGTGATACGGGGAATCTTCGACGGCAAGAGTCACGCCCCAATTTTTATTGCTGATGGAATTATTATAAATGACGGCAATCCCGCTCCTGATCAGAACGCCGCCGGACTGGGATGCCTGGTCTTCGGTGATCACATTATCATAAATCTCGATACAATTGGTTCCTTCATAAAAATTATCCGTGCCAAGGTCGGCCGGATTGGTCGGACCGTGTCCCTCCAAAGGGCCGCTATAGCCGGCGGCGCCTTCCAGAAGTTCGTACCTGATGGTATTGTGCCGGAAAATATAACGCGCACCTCTCCTGCCATCCATCAGATGGTCGAACCTGCCTGTAAATTTACAGTCCTCGACAAAGACCGGATTTTTAATATCAGTGCCCAGCAACGCGATGGCTTCTGCATTTCCGATCTTCCCGGTGTAGGTATCCGGCGTATTTTTATAGTATGAATTGTCGTCAAAACAGTAGAATCCGTAGCTTGTCCAGATTCTGAATTCGCAATTATCCACGATCACAAAATCATTTGACCTGGTATTGCAGAACGTGCTGTAGTGGCCTTCAAAGTAACAATGATCGAAGCGCATCCCGGCAACATTGCTCACTTCGAAATAAGAATTCGTCGATTGAAAAGTATTCAGGATGGAAAGGCTGGAAAGCTGACATATTGAATCTCCGCACGTTCCATGCTTTGCAGCAAAATTAAACGTGGCGTCATGCAGAATAGTTTTATCCTTCCCTGCCCCGACAATCTTCACACCGGCAGGTACACGAAAAGAGGTATTCCCAAGATGATATTCTCCGGCAGGTAATTGCAGAATACCGCCGCCGTTCTTCCTGACGGAGGCGATGCCGGCGTTGATGTCGTCGACGGAGGCACTGTCGATCGGATATTGGTTCTGCGGGGTCCCGCCGGGATCAGGAGTGGTATCGGGACCGGGTACGGGGCCATTCTCGTCAACATGGCAGGCCGTGATCGAAAATATTATGAAAGGAATAACAATGAAAACGTATTTTTTAAACATTGAATCTTCCTTTTCGATTCGTTTGAGTTGGCAGGTGCTGCAGTATGATGCTCCTGAAGAAATATACATTTCATATTCAAAATAATTTATGTCCGATATCACACCTGACTCGATTTACATAAAAAAACCCTCATTCAAGGTCTTGATAAATCAAGCCCCTACGTCTCAATAACTCATCGACTAAATTACTCATAGACTCACCTACTCATCTGCTCATTGGCTCACCTGCTCATAAAAAAGCCCCCGGAAATTTCTTTCCGGAGGCTTTTTCTGCCGCATAACTGAGCTTCAGATGTTATGGTTTGCAGTTCTGATAGATGTTTTCCATATCCTGAATATCTTTTTCTATTTTGTCGAACGCATCCTGTAAGGGTTGCGTATCCAGCGTCATCATATTTGAGAGATCCCCCAATTCAGTGGAAAGGTCTTTCAGGTTTTGTTCCAGCGAACCAAGGCCCGGGAGATTCACTTTAATATCCAGATGAAGTTCTTTAAGGATAGGATCCAGCGCTTTGTCCCCCAGGTCCTTGAGTTTATTTACTAATTTATCAATGCCGAATGCTTTTGCCACCTTATACAAGGTTTTGCCCAGTATCCTCTCTATTTCATTTTTAATTTTTTCTTCACCTTGTAAAATAATATCAAATCCTATACAAACCGAATGTGTCCGCAGAGGATGTCTGATCGATGGGTCCGGAAATGGAACGCAGAATGATTTCGAGAATAACGATTCCAGATCTTTGAGAGGATTGATGATCTCGGTCAGATCCTTCAGCAACGCAGCAATGTCTGCTTCCAGATCATCAATCGGCTCCAGAAGCTTTTTGATTTCCGTGTTGATCTTCTTGTCGATCGCATCGACCACTTTGATAATATCGGTCAAGATTTTGTTTGCCTCCACGACACGCTTATCTGATGCGTTGGCTAATTGATCCAAACGCGCCTGAAGGCCGTCTTTCGTCGAACCATCCGGCAGACTATTGATGCATTGCTGCGCCCTGGCAATATCCTTGGTATACGTGTTTAATCCTTTCTCGAACTTCTCCGCGGCAGCAATCAACTTCTGCAATTTGTCGTCAAACGACTGCAGCTTCTGACGCGTCGGCGTAATTTTATCGTTAAAATTATTGACGGTGGTGCATGCTTTTGTTACCGGCGGATGAATGGACTGCATCTTTTTTTCCAGCTGGTTTGCTTTTTCCTGGACCTCGACCTGCGGAAGTGCCTGCGCGTATTTAATCAGTTTTTCTACTGTGGTAAGGCCGTCATCCAGGTTTTTCAAACTCGTCGCCATGGTGTTGATCAAGTCCAACCCCTTCAATACAACCTGAATATCGCTATCGAGCTTCTTGCCGTTCGTAATATAGGTATTGAGCGTTTGATCAAATGTGGCAACATCCGTCTGCAGTTGGTCAACCGAAGCGGACATAAACAGCCGCACGGCCGGAGCTGCACTTCCAGGAAACATATTCATCCCGGTTTGCGGGAGAGTATTATTTTTCACCGAAGCGCTAAGGATTTGTATACACAGGAAGAGGTGGATAAATAATAGTCCCAATCCCCAAGGCGCGGTTCGCCCTTTTCTCATGATGGTCTCCTTTTATGAATGTGTGTGGATGAATACTTTAAACTGCATTAGTACCGTTTTATATATGCCTTTTTAAATCTCCGCAAGTTTACTTTGTTTGCAGCGACACTAGAAACTAACATTGATGCCGACCCCAAACTGGCCGTACAGCTGCAGCTTCTGTCCAATGCCTGCAAAGTCATCGATATCCCCGTCCCCATCAAGGTCCGTATAGAGGCGTACTTTCATGTCATCGTCGTTCAACATTTGCAGGGAAACGTAGAGCTTGAGAAATGATGTAAGATGGTAATCCACTTCCCCCAGAAAGGACATGTCCACCGTGGACTTTTCCGAATAGTCCGCAAAGAAAATTGATTTGATGGAGAGTGAGGTTCGTGCAAATATTTCTTTTGAAAGTGTAATACGGGCATATGCACCCGGGCTGCTTTCCATGTTTTGATTCGGACCGAGTCCATAGTACGATCTATCAACACCGCGGTCGAGCACGATCATTTGTTTCGATGCGAGAGGCGTGACTACAATAGAAAGATTGAGACTGTCGCTGCGGAAGTCCAGGCCGATGCCGTCGGTGACCCAGCCCGGCGCCATAAAATTACTGGTGTAGTGTGTCCCGTGCGGATCTTCGATGAAATCATAATCCGGCAAAAATTGCGTATGCAGATCGCCAAAAAGAACGACATGAAATGAAGAAGCCATCCAGTCATCCTGCCAGATCATACGCCCGAATTTCAGGTTGAGCTCAAATCGGTCTTCGGTTTTTCTGGGCGGCAATGACCTCCCGCCAAACGTCGAAAACCTGCCGTCCCATGAACCGGAAAAGCTCCACAGGTCGCTGCTCCAGGTGGGATCTATCCGCATTTTCAAGCCGGCGACATAGCTGTAATCTTCACCGCCTGCCGCCCAGTTCTTAAAACTGACGTGAGATATGGTTCCGGTGATGCTCGAATTCCATTCCCATTCGGAAGGCCGGAACGAAAGATCGTCCTGCGAGAAAAGAAGCGCGGGAACGAATACGCATATAAAAAGCCCAATACTGCCAAGTCGATAACTCATGCACCGATATCTCCGAAAGAAAAATGCTACGGGATTATAAAAAAATGAAAAAAGCTCTTCGCTTTTTCAAGCTACAAAAAAATAATGTTTATTTCCTAATTTACTGCACACGGCCGGCATTTTTGTGAGATGTTCCACGGTTATTGACCGGCGGTAACTCATCGGCTCAACTACTCATAAATTAATTGTGATAACTCGCTTAGCGTCACGAAATGGTTCGTGACGCCCTAGCGAATATCCAATCATTAATAGCTCAACTACGCACTAAAACACTACGAACTAATCAACTGACAATTCTTTTATCTACTCATCTGCTCATTGGCTCATCTGCTCATCTGCTCCATTGCAATTCTCCCCAAAAACTCATACTCTTTACACCAGTGGTTCCCAATCCTACTCTCTTGGGGATTCGCATCATCGCTGCCAGACAATCGCAATTGTTGAGAACTTTGTTCAGGAGAATTGAACATGGATCAACCCGTACTATCCGATAAATCTCAATTTCCCACGGAAGAAATAATCTCTTTGCATCTCGGCAAGACAAAAGCCGTCTGGGATTCCTTTTTTGATTATCTCCATAAAGATCATCCTGATATTAATTCGGAGTGGCGGTATTACAACGACGGGAAAAGCTGGCTGATGAAGAACGTACAGAAGAAAAAGACGGTCTTCTGGTTAAACATTATAAAGGGAGCGTTCAGAATCACTTTTTACTATACCGACAGGGCAGCCAAGGCGATAGCGGACAGCACCATTCCCGCAGAAATGAAAAAGCAGTTCAAGGATGGAAAACATTATGGTAAAATCCGGGGACTGACGGTTGTATTTAAATATAAAAAGGATATCGAGACGGCCAAGGCGCTGTTGGCGATTAAGCTGAGTGTTAAATAAAAAAGAAAGAACTGATTGCGCGGTGGGAGAGCTATGAGGAGAGGCGGATATTTGTTTTAATGACTGGCGAAGGATGTTCGGAGTATCATAGTCTGGCAGGACAAATATATTTTTCAAATCACAAAGATATTACGACAGACATTAAAACCAAACAGATTGATATACCAAATCAACACATCCGAAATTAGACATATATTATTATTAGATGTACACAGACTAATAATTGAATGACATATCACCGATTTAAATTATAAACCCCTATTATATCTTTAAAAAAGAACTAGTAGAATTAGAAGCCTTTTACAAAACATCTGCTTTTTCTATCCAACAAATTCATGAAATATATAAGCACAAAAATAAGCTTAGAGGGATAGATTATGATTTAAAGCTTATAGTCCCCGATAAGCCTTCTTTTTTCCATAACAAAAAACAGTTCGTATTGAATCAACAATACTTTCTTAGAGAGCTAATATTAATTAGACTTATATCTGCGCTTGAAGTCTACCTTATTGACAATATAAAATATATATCAGCTAATAATATTTTTATTTTTAAAACTAATGAGCCAATATCATTCACTACTGCTGAAATAATATCATATGATAGTATTACAGAAATATTCGAGAAGTTAATAACTAGAGACTGCAGGAAGTTATCTAGTGATGGTTTTATAAAAATCATGACGTACTATAACACAAAATTCAAGCTAAACATATCGTCAATATTTCCTGGCGAAAAAACAATGAATGAATATCATGATAGGCGTCATTTGTTCGTTCATCGGCTTGGAAAAACAGACGAATATTACAGGCATAAATACAATGTAAAAAATGTAGGGTTATCTATTAACGAGACTTATTTATTGAAAGCTTTTGAAGATATAAAATTATATGCTAAATTTATTGACAAAGCGACAAATACATTAATCGAAAATAAGCCTGATCCAAAAAGTTCAAAAAGTGAGACGCTAATAGTTTTTAAGTTTAACTATGAAGAGGAATTACCTGAATTTTTAAATACTGATTTTCGCTTTTGGCATAATGATAAACTTGTTTCTGCTAAAGATATTATAAAGAACATTTCTGTACTCGAAGATAAATGTGTTGAAGTTGTTCTTTTTGGATTGAGCTTAAAGGTAACAGCATTTTACAAAAATGCGAAAAGTTACGTGACAGGCAAAAAGGGGTTTTCAGATTTCCAAACAATACAACAAATAGATTATGGTATTCCGATACAATCAGAAAAAAGGAGACGCAAAAAGAAGAGGCGAATTGTTGATGAGCAAACAATCGAGAAAGTTAAAAATATACAGCCGAAACAGCCATGGAAAAAGGGTGTACATATAGAAGTAGCGAAAATTTTAGAGATAAAAAAAAGTTTGGTACAGGGTGCAATATCAGAATTAATTAAAAGAGGTTTATTTAAACATCAAGTCGATGGTAAAATAATTGAATAAAAATAAAAGTTAGAATACATAGTATCACAATAACCACGAAAAGCTTTGTGAAATGATTTCATGAGCTTCAACAAATCCAAATTCCTGCCTTATGTTGATCCTCTCGAGCATCAATTTAAATGCTCAAACCCCAACGAACTTTTCCGGTAAATGGGAGTTCGACAAAACGAAAAGCAGTCCCGGTTTTGTAGAATCAAACTATGACGGTACTGTGGTCAGGCAGATTACTCAGAACGCTTCCACTTTAAAATATTTCGATACGTATATTCATCCGGACAGACCGGATTTTAAAACAACGACCGATTCATATACTCTCAATGGAAAAGAGAAAATTGAAAAGCATAGCGTCGGAACGTCAAAATAATCTGCGAAATGGTCGCAGGATAAAAAGATCCTCATTATCACAAATTTTGATACACAAACGTTAAAAGGAGCTTCAAAGGATTTTCTGGTCGTGGATTCTTTAATATTATCGGCAGATAAACTGTCTCTCTCGGTAGTACGTTATTCTAAAAATCCGGTGACCGGGGAAACGACGGCAAGTAAGGTTTATAACAGAAAATGAAGATGAGCGACCTTGTCAAGGTTCCTGAGCTATAACTGTGGGACCTTGACAAGGTTACCGAAGCCCACCCGTCATTGCGATCCCGATGCTTATCCTGAGCTTGTCGAAGGATATCGGGAGAAGCAATCTCTCTTCTTACTGGACTTGAGATTGCTTCGTCGCTCCGCTCCTCGCAATGACTTGAGAGTGGCATCCCCGCAATGACTGACAAGTGGGCTATCAGATTGTCCCACCCGACTTCCGCCAAAACAACGGCGGATAAATCGGACGCTGCGGCAATGCCACCATCTGCCCACGCAAGCGAATGTCAAACAATCCAACCTTGACTTTGACACTTAGTAATTTAATATTACCAACAGTTCTAATTTGCTTATAATACTACATTACTACGCCGCCGCATGCGCTGGGTGATTCGATACGAAGAAATTATTGGAACACAAAAACTAAAGATAAAAGTATGGCGAAGATTAATGTGCGTCCATTGGGAAGGTCAGGCATCATCGTCAGCCCAATGGGACTTGGCTGCTGGGCTATTGGCGGTCCATTCTGGCAGGATGAAACACCTCTTGGCTGGGGCGAAGTGGATGACGCGGAGTCCATCCGTGCAATCCATACCGCTCTGGATGCGGGCGTCACTCTCTTCGATACCGCGAACGTCTATGGAGCCGGACACAGTGAACAGGTTTTGGCGCGTGCACTTGCCGGAAATCGTTCGCGTGTTGTCATTGCAACAAAGTTCAACTCTGTTTTCAACGAAACCACACGCCATGTGACAGGAAGCGATTCATCCTCCGCCGGCATCCGCACTGCGTGCGACGAATCTTTGCGGCGTCTGAACACAGACCACATCGATCTGTATCAGTTTCATGATAACGGCTTTCCAGCCGGGAAGGCAGAACCAGTGCGTGAGACGCTCGAAACACTGGTGATGGAAGGAAAAATCCGCGCATATGGCTGGAGCACTGACTTTCCCAGGAGTGCAGAAGTATTTGCGCAAGGGCCAAAATGTACGGCCATTCAATTGCAGCTGAATGTTCTGGATGTAAGCCCGGCGGTTATTGCTCTGTGTGAAAAATATAATTTAGCGGCTCTGAATCGCGGCCCGCTGGCCATGGGACTCTTAACCGATAAATATACGACAGAAACAAAACCTTCGATCGATGATGTGCGTGGAATAAAAAGTCCGGAGTGGATGAAATATTTTAAGGATGGAAAGCCAAATCCTGAATGGGTGAGAAAACGAAATGCTGTTCGCGAAATACTGACGAGTGAAGGACGCACGGTCGCACAGGGTGCTCTCGCCTGGCTCTGGGCATTCAGTGAAAAGACACTCCCGATACCGGGGTTTCGAACAGTTGCACAAGTAAAAGAAAATGTCGGAGCTATGCAGTTCGGTCCGCTTACGAAGAAACAAATGAGTGAGATTGATATGCTGCTTGAGAGAACATAACCATCTAAAAAAATTCTAGATTCTCACACCTCGTAACCTCAGCGAGTTCGTCACCGCACTTAAAGATTGAAGATTTAAGATTGAAGAATTAAGATGAAAGATGAAAGATTTAAGATACACCCCGCTGAAATCATCTATCGAATAAAATAATCGCCTCCGGTGCAGATTAATTGAGACCCTGCCAGTGGAACTCCGATGGAGTCCTGAAAATATTTTCTCCTGGAATTACAAACGTTTAATCCCTACGGGATTATTCGAAAAGACTCCGTAGGAGTCTCACGTTTGTAACAAGAATTTAAAAATGCAAAAAGAACTCCGTATGGAGTTCAACTTAAGATTGATGATTTTTAGCAGAGCAACATTGATTCACAGCTTCGCCGCCTTTAACCGCAGCGAGTTCGTCACCACACTCACGGCAACAATGGAACGGAATGAATTGCAGAATCGTTCATTATTACTGCAATCAACAATGGGATGAGAACAAATACTTGAAGGAGGAGAGTCATGAACGGTTATATCGATTTGTTCGCTTTGCCGGTTCCTAAAAAGAACCTGCGCAGGTACTGCAAGTTTTCAGCGAGGTTTGGAAAAATCACGAAGGAATACGGCGCCCTGGAGTACCGTGAGTTCGTCGGAGACGACCTGAACGTTAAAGGCTTGATTCCCTTTCCGAGCAAAATAAAAATCAAAACCGGAGAAGTGCTGATCTCTGCGGTGATCGGATTCCGCTCAAAAGCCCACCGTAACCTGGTAAACAAGAAAGTTCAAAAGGATCCGAGGATAATACGCATGGGCAAGGAATTTATGGAGAATCCTCTTACAGATATGAAACGGATGCTCTACGGTGGATTTGCCACGATCGTCAAGGCGTAAATCCTACTTCCTATCCTCGGCTGTCTTTATCCGCGGCAGCCGTCGGATTTATTGATCATGCTGATTTCTTGTTCGATGAACCAGCCAACAGTGAACCTGCGACTCCAGCAGCAAGAATGATGAGCACTGCACCAAGAAGATAGAAATTAAAGTGCTCGCCAAGGACTTCTTTCAGCCATGCCGCAGTCAACATTTTTACCCCCACAACAAGCAGGACCATCGCGAGGGCCGGTTTCAGGTATTTAAATGTCGTGAGCATCCCGGCAAGGGCAAAATAGAGCGACCTCAAGCCCAGGATTGCAAATACGTTGCTGGTAAATACGAGAAACGGATCGGCGGTGATGGCAAAGATCGCTGGAATTGAGTCCACGGCAAAAATAAGGTCTGTTGTCTCAACCATGATGAGCGCCAGTGCAAGCGGGGTCAGCATCCAGATGCCCTGGTTCGTATGAGAAACCGCGTCATCCGGTTGTACCGGTGACCCCGGAACTTCGCTTTCGTGAGAAGCTTGAGAACCGGCCCGTACAAAAAAATGCTCGCCATGATAATGAGACGTCACGGGAAAAAGCCTCCGGGTCACTCGAATAACGATGTTCTGGTTCGGATCTGTTTCCTTCGTCTTCAAGAAGAACATCTTCAAGGCAGTGAGGATAAGAAAACCCCCGAACACATAGAGGATCCAATGAAATTCGGCGATAAGCGATGCCCCAATGCCGATCATTGCGGCCCGCATCACGAGTGCACCGAGAATGCCCCAAAAGAGAACCCGGTGCTGATAGATTGCCGGCACCGCGAAAAAACCGAAGACCATCGCAATAACAAAGATGTTGTCGACGCTCAGTGACTTTTCGACGACGTAGCCGGTGAGATACTTGATCGTCGCGGATTGACCGTCGTTGATTGTTCCATCTACAGAATCGATCAAAAGCCCTAGTCCGAGCCAATGATTCTCGTAGCCATAATACACGAAGACAGAAAAAGCAATGCCCAGGGAAATCCACAAAGCAGACATCAGAAGAGCTTCTTTCATAGCTACGACATGAGCTTTGCGGTGCAGCACGCTGAGATCGAGCACAAGCAATGCAAGAATGAATATGAAAAAACCAATCCAAATAAGAATCATAAACTTCCCCCCTTATTAAATAACAATAGACGGACAACAATACATCAAGTATCACCAAGGCTGAAGTGTCGAGAGATGAATCGCGACTCCCCTGCGCAGCAGTTTTTACAAATGCTTTCTCAGGAATTCCACCGTCCTCAGCCATGCTTTTTCCGATGCCCGCAAATTAGCGCCGTCGCGGCCGTTTTGCTGCCGCAGGAACCCATGCCCCGCCCCTTCGTAAATCTCGTACTCGTATTGTCTGCCTCGCTTTTTTATTTCAGAATATGCCGGCTCAACGGTCGAAACCACGCGCGCATCCTCGGCGCCGTACAATCCCAGCACGGGAGCGCTGAGCGATGCGAGTTCCTTTGCATCGGGGGAAGTTCCGTAATAGACGACCGCTGCCTTCAGCTTCGGCTGCATGCATGCATACCCGAAACTCCGTCCGCCGCCCCAGCAGAAGCCGAGCGTCGCACAGTTCCCGTTTGCCGAGGGAATTGTTGCTGCATATTCAAACACGGCATTGGTTCTTTTGTACGATTCTTCCGGAGAAAGCAAACGGATCAACCGCACCACCGAATCCCTGCTCGCAATCGATTCTGTTCCGCCTCCGTCCGGGCCGAACCCCGAAAGGTAATCCGGCGCAACGGCGATAAACCCGTCGCGGGCAAGCTGGTCGGCAACCGAGCGGATCCAGTCCGACAACCCGAAAATTTCGTGGATGATGATGACAACCGGTGCTTTCCCTTTCCGTTCCGGATAAACGATCCATGCACGGAGGGGAACACTGCTGTTGTCGTACGGAACGTCTATCCACTCGCCATGGCGCGGAGAAGCTTTCAGCACGGCGGGTGCATTTCCTTCCCCCGGCGGGAGTGAATTTCCCGGAGTTGAAATTTTCTCCTGTGCAAAAAGGACGGTGAGGAAAAAAGGAACAACGCAAAGTAAAATTTGTACTGTTTTTTTCATTGGCCGCTTCTCCTCTTAAGCCGACTTTATTTCATCAACAGCAGTTTATGGTACAGGGAAAAGAAAAGGTTCTTCTGTTTGTTGACAAACGACAGCCGGGCAATATACACTCCGCTTGCATACCCGGCTGCATTCCACACCGCGGAATGCATGCCCCGTTCAAAATGCCCCTCGGTTACTACTGTCATTTTCTCTCCGAGGGCATTGTAGACAGAGAGGATTACTTCTCCCTCCGAAGACAGGCTGAATGGTATCGTTGTCGAGGGGTTGAACGGATTCGGATAGTTCTGTAATAGCTGAAAGGCGGCCGGTACATTTTCTCTGTCTGCGGCGGCCCCGGTGATCTGTTCCGTGAGTTTATAGATCCTGCCGCCAGCGCCGTAAGAGCAAAGGGAGATATTCCCCGCGGTATCGGTGCCAAATGTCGAAATCAAATACGGCTCGTCCGAGAGCTGCAGGACCGACGGCGGGTGAACGCCGTCATAGGTGAGTGCCCACGTTTTACCGGAGATGTAATCTCCGAAAATATACCTGCCGTACAGCGACGGGATTGACAATCCGCGATAGACATATCCGCCGGTGATTGAACCGTCGTTTCCCGCCCCAGAAAGATTCGGATAATCCCATACCGGAGGCAAAAGTCCGGCCGTGTCCTGGCATGCGGGATTCACAACTGGATTGCAAATGAAGCCCTCCTTCAACCGCCATCCGTAATTTCCCCCGTTGATAACGATGTCAACTTCTTCTCTCCTATCCTGACCAACATCACCAAGCCAGAGAGTGCCCGTCACACGATCGAAACTAAATTTCCAGGGGTTGCGGATACCGTACGCAAATACTTCTTCACGGTAACCAAGCTGGTTTCGGTAAAAAGGATTCGACGGCGGAATCGCATACGGCAATCCTCTCTCTGAACTGTCGACATTGATACGAAGTATCTTTCCAAGTATGGTCGTTCTATCCTGCGCACGGTTTTGCGGATCGTTCCCCGACCCGCCGTCGCCAAATCCCATATAGAGATACCCATCCGGACCGAACGCCAGCTTTCCGCCATTATGGTTTTCGTACGGCTGATCGACTGAGAGCAGAATAACTTCGCTGTTATGCAGTGCAGAATCCGGGTTTGCGGAACTCACGGTATAACGGGCAACGGTTGAACGGAGAGATCCGGAACTGCTGCTGGTATAATTGAGATAGAGATATCCGCTGTCAGGGTAATCCGGGTGAAATGCAAGACCGAGCAATCCCGTCTCGCTTCCGGATTGTGAGACGCGGTCTGAGAGATTGAGGAATACCTTGCGAGTACTGACGTCCGGGAAATTTTCGAAGACATAAATGATACCGCGCTGCTGAACAACGAAAAGCCGGTTTGTCCCATCATCCGCATGCACCAGCTCGACAGGAAAAACAAACGACGGAAGAGATGGAAATTGATCCTGCCAGCGGTATTGCGAAATAGCTGTAGATTGAGCAAGAATATACCATAGCGCAGTATAGAAGAGAGTCGATTTCATCGTGCTTCCCTGTTTCAAGTTGGGCGAAATGTTACTGGTGTATGAACATTTCGCAGAGAGCGTCCGTTCCATGACAATATGGCTGAATAAGGATTGAAGATTAAAGAATGAAGATTAAAGAATGAAGATTATGAGAGTATAAAATTGATAGATTGAAGAATGACAGGCGCTGAGCGACTTTGATTAGAGTGAAGACGGATGATTAAAAGATGTAAGATTATGAGATTAAAGATTTAAATTCATTGTTATAAACCGTATAATAAACAAAAGCCCGCCTGTCATTGCGATCCCGACGACTTGCCCGCCTTCTCTTTGGCGGAGTCAGGAGAAGCAATCTCTCTTTTTCCTGAGTCATCAGATTGCTTCGTCTCCCGATCGACGTTGTCGCTCGGGATCCTCGCAATGACCCACAAGCGGGCTATCAGATTGTACCAACCGACTTCCGCCAAAATTATGCGGACCAATCGGGTGCTTTCTGCTCTCGCAATAATTAAATATTTTGTTTACCATGATATAGTCCTGTGACGAAGAGAATCCGAACAGAGACCACAGCGTTAAAAATTTATAGTCCCATGAAGAAATTATTTTTTCCTCCGGTATGTATTGCCCTGTTCTCGCTTACACAAGCGGCGTATACTCAGGGTCTGGGTGACCTTGCGGAGAGGAACAACCTGCATCTCGGCACCTGCGTTGATCATTATGAAACGTATGACCCCTGGTATTTTAACACTTTAATCCGCGAATACAATGTGTGGTGTCTCGCCTGGGAATCGGGCTGGTCGCAAGTTCATCCCGAACGGTATCGGTATAATTTTGCCGAAGTCGACAACATGATCCGCATGGCTGAAAAGTACCATAAAACGCTGGTCTGGAGAGGAGATATTCTCTGGATGGCAGATTATCCCTCGTGGCTTGCAAGCGCCAACCCGACAGGATCCATTAACCAGATAACACATTTCAACCGGGACGAATTGCTCAGTATTTTGGATGATCATATTGAAACAGTGATGGGAAGATATAAAGGCAAATTTTCCGCGTGGTATATTGCGAATGAGGTTTTGGAATCCCCCTACTTTTCCGTTCCGCCATGGACATTCAACAACTATACAACAGAGATGCGGCACAACTTCTGGTATGACGTCATCGGGCCGGAGTATCTCGATCATGCATTCAGAAAAGCGCATGAAGTGGATCCCGACGCCAAATTGTTTATCAACGAAGGTTTTTGGTGGGGAGATGCGCCGCCCCTTGCACGTGCCCGCTGTGATACCTTTTATAATCTTGTCACGAACCTCCTGAATCAAGGGGTTCCAATTCATGGAGTCGGACTTCAATATTATACCCGGGATTCTGTGCCGTATCCCTGGATTTTTGGATACGACTGGGCACAACGAAAAGAGGAAATTCAGCGCTTTGTTGATCTTGGCATTGAAGTCCAGGTTTCAGAAGTCGGCGTTATTGTAAAATCCCCCGCGACACACGAAAAACTTCAGCATCAGGCAGAGTTATATCGAAAAACAATAGACCTGTGCCTGCAAAATAAAAAAGTAACAACCATGACGATTTTTGGACTTTCAGATAAAACTATTTTTTTACCCCCGGATGAGTCGTGGTTTTTATTTGACCGCAATATCGAGCCATTGCCGGCGTATTATGCCTTGCAGCATCGCCTTCAGGGTGACACCTCGCTTTATCATCATAATTTTGAAGACCCTCAGGTCAATCCGCCTGCGGTGAGAATACCTGATTTGGACTGGGGTGTTCATCCTCTCGCTTCGTCTCAATATAAAATCCTCTCTGCGAATTTCAAAGGGACCGGATCATGGACGATCACCAATGGCAATACAGTACTGGCGGTGTTAAAACCGGGAAATATTTTTTTGATCAATATTTCAAAGTTCCCAACGGACAAAGCATATTGGAACGACTCGGATTATTTCCATATCTCGATATCAGGAGATGAATTCTTTCATGGACCCCAGGAAGCGGGTTATTCGTTTTATGACCGTAATCACTTTCTGCGAGGGATAGATGATTACCCCGGCACTCCGGAATGGCTTCGCAAAATTATACCCGCGGGTTCACGAGTGACATGGGATGATTGGATTTCAAATTTTCGAGATCATTCAGTATATAGTTATTCAGACCCCGGGCCGGCATTCACCAATACGGACTCGACGATTGGAATTCATGTAAAAAATGAGAATATGACTTTACGTACGGAATGGAATAAAAAATCCGGTGTATTGACCTATTATCATTATGCCGGAACAGAACATTCAGGACAACTGCCTTTGGATCTGGAATTCGCCCTGGACTCCAGTTTTGTTTCCGGCGTCCATGAAAGACTACTGCCGGAGAAATTTGTTCTTGGACAAAATTTCCCAAATCCGTTTAATCCATCGACGAACATAACATTTTCCGTAGGAATGAATTGCCTTACATCCCTGCGTGTGTATGATATGCTGGGTCGAGAGATGGCGACTATTTTCTCGGGAGAATTGCCGGCAGGGAGCTACACCAAGCAATGGAATGCGGAAAATTTTCCAAGCGGAATATATTTTTACCGGCTGCAGGCCGATAAATTTGCCGAGACGAAAAAACTTGTGCTTATCAAATAGCAATGGGAAGCGAAAAATTCCCAGGTCAACTCAGATGGAAGATTTAAGATTGAAGATGGAAGATTGGCACGAACTGAGCGACCATGTCAAGGTTCCTTAAGTTTTAGCTCTGCACCCTCGACAAGGTTACACAAAGCCCACCCGTTATTGCGATCCCCATGCAGTCGGGAGAAGCAGTCTCTCTTTTTACAGGACTTGAGATTGCTTCGTCTTCCGATCGACTTCGTCGCTCAGAATCCTCGCAATGACTTGGGTGCGGCATCCTCGCAACTCCTTATCCCCTTTGATTCAGCACAGTTCAAACGAACGCCGGTACAAAGTGCTAGCGACCTTGTCAAGGTTACTGGCTACAACTGTGGGACCTTGACAAGGTTACACAAAGCCCACCGGCATACAAGGGCTTAATCCCTTTTTCATCCCTTTGCTCTATTACGCTTTGCATCTTTCTTCGGTAATCTGATTGCAGGCATAATGCCCATCGGACAATGATCCGATATTATCCCGTCGTTCCAGCCGTCTCTTCCAATCCGGATAAGAGTTGAAAGTTTCGCGGGATGGCATACATTCACTCATCGCCATGAAAGGACGATTACTATGAAACAATCGAAGTTCGTTTTCCTGCTTTGTGCTCTGATCCTCGCCGGCCTGGCAGTTTCCTCCCTCAACTGTATGTTCCCGAGTACCATGAGTGGACAGGTCGGTGTTAATATATACGATCAGCCTGTTTGGGGACCTGAAGGGTATGACTACGCCGAATACTATTACATTCCTGATATAGACTCCTATTACTCCGTTTCCGAACATCAATATATCTATAGAGACGGATCGACATGGAGACATAGCCCAACGCTGCCTAATACGTACAACGGATATGATCCATACCATTCATATAAAGTGGTCATCAATGGAAGTGCTCCCTATGAAAACGACGAGATCAATCAGTCCAAATATCGAACGTACAAAGGGAAAAGGGATCAGCGCATGATTCGCGACAGCCATGATCCGAAATATTTTGAGATCAAAGACCATCCCCAGCACAATCAGTGGGAAAAAGAACATCAGCGGCATTGAAGATTTAAGAATGAAGATTGAAGAATTAAGATTTAAAAACCCCAGTTGTGAGCCGAAGGCCTATTATTAATACCCCGCTTTGCGGGGTAACAAATTCTTTAGTGTTCTCCCGTACTAACGGGTCGTGAGTGTCCCGAACGGACGGCTTTGCCGCGACTCACTCCCGGCTTGAAGAGAGCTGAAAGAATATTCAAACACCATGATAGATATCTCCAAAGTGACCGATTATTTATACGTGGGCTCGAGAGTCGGGAAGGAACATGCCGATGAATTGAAGGTGCTCAATTTTAATCTGATTATTTCCATGATCGGGCAAATGCCGCCCGATGAAATCTATACGCTTCCTCCCTTTAAAACCTTATGGATTAAAACATATGATACATTTTTTACCCCCATCTCGATCAAGAAACTGCTGTTGGGAGTTGAGGCAGCATTGCCGGTTATTCAAAACAATGGAAAGGTTTTAGTTTTTTGCATGCAAGGCAAACGTCGAAGTGTTGCCATGGCGGCCGCCATCCTGATCAGTATGGGACATACCGGCGAAGAGGCCGTCAACCTGTTAACCACTGCTCGTACGGTCGCTGATCCAAGAAGGTGGTATATCCACAGACAAATCAAAGCCTTTGAAAAATATTGGCAGGGGAAAAAATTGCTGTGAAGAAAATAAAAAAAATTCATATCATTATTAATCCCGCCGCCGGAGAAGAAGAAGCGATATTACCCATTATCAATACGTCCATGGAAGAAGCCGGCATTGCATGGGAAGCATTCATTACCCACCAGGCGGGCGATGGGATCAAGTTTGCCAGGGCCGCTGTCAAGGCAGAAGTGGATGCCCTCGCCGTGTATGGCGGCGACGGTACGCTCATGGAAGCAATCAGCGGCCTGATGGGATCAGAGTTACCTCTGGCTATTCTACCGGGAGGTTCTGCAAATGTCGCAGCCACTGAACTCGGCATACCCAAAGATCTGAAAGAAGCCTGCACCCTCCTGAGCCGCGGTCCGTTGGAGATGAAAACCATTGATGTGGGGCAGTTCGATACGCGTTATTTTATTACAGGAATAAGCCTTGGTTTTGGGGCGGATATAGTCAAAGGCGCGGATCGCGAAACCAAAAATAAGTTCGGCATACTCGCTTATTTTCTATCAGCGGCCGCGGCATTAAAGAAAACCAGAAAAGTCGTTTACTCTCTGAACATCGATGGACAAGAGTA
>RPQN01000045.1 GCA_003819715.1 Ignavibacteriota bacterium
AAATGAACGATCGGACGATTGATCGGGAGGAGGAATAGAGTATGCGCTCGTATAATTCTTTCGATGTACTTCAACAGCAGGTCGCGGAAGCCGCGAAAATCCTCAACCTGGACCATGCGACAACGGAATTGCTCATGTGGCCTCAACGGGAATATAAGTTTACCATTCCGGTGCGCATGGACAACGGAGAAGTGAAGATTTTTCATGGCTACCGTATTCAGTATAATTCCGCGCGCGGCCCGGCTAAAGGCGGCATCCGGTTTCATCCGGACGAGACGGTCGATTCGATACGGGCCCTTTCAGGATGGATGACGTGGAAAACATCGGTTCTCGATCTCCCGCTCGGTGGAGCGAAAGGCGGGGTGGTCTGCAACCCGCGGGATATGTCAGAACGGGAACTGGAGAATTTATCGCGCGCCTATGTCCGCGCGGTAGTCCAGTATATCGGCGTCGATAAGGATGTGCCCGCTCCCGATGTCTATACCAATCCGCAAACCATGGCATGGATGATGGATGAATATGAGACGTTGATGCAGGTCCATCATCCCGGCGTTTTTACGGACAAGCCCCAGCAGATCGGAGGCACAGAAGGACGCCGCGATGCGACTGCCCGCGGAGGCGCGGTCGCGGTGCGCGAAGCGTGCAAAGTGCTCGGAATCGATCCGACGGGGACATTTGCGATCCAGGGATTTGGAAATGCAGGGCAGCGCATCGCCCTGCTGCATCCCGAACTTCTGGGAGGAGGGAAACTCATCGCCGTATGCGATTCACGCGGCGGTATCGTGAATCCGGACGGCATGAATCCGAAGGAACTGGTGACGCACAAACTGAAAACGGGTTCGGTGGTCGGATTCCCGGGAACCCGGAGTATTCCGCGCGACCTGGTGCTCGAACTCGAAGTGGATGTCCTCTACCCGGCGGCCCTCGAAAATTCCATTAATGAAGACAATATGGAACGGGTAAAAGCAAAAATAATATGCGAGCTTGCAAACGGTCCCACCACTCCGGAAGCGGACCTCTTTCTTCATAAACATGGCATCCATGTCATTCCCGATATCCTTGCCAGCGCAGGAGGAGTGACCGTCTCGTATTTTGAAATGGTCCAGGACAAGAGTTCCTTCTTCTGGGATGAAGCAACGGTCCAGGCGCGGCTGGATGAGAAGATGCGAAAAGCATATCACACCGTGCAGGAAGCCATGCGGGAGAAGAAGGTCCATCCCCGGCTGGCGGCGATGGTGGTTGGTGTGGCGCGTGTTGCGGAGGCCTGCAAATTGCGCGGCTGGGTTTAATCAAAAAAGAGTTCGAAAAAAAATAAAATTATTCCCGCGTGGAATTATCACGGTCGCGGACTGAAAAGTACCAGGGGAGCAGTTTGTTTTCGATGGCGTACAGCGTGAGTTCGACGTTGTTGTGGAGCTTCATCTTCTCCAGAATTCGTGCGCGGTATGTCGTCACCGTCTTTTCACTGATCATCAATTCGCCTGCAATTTCTTTCAGCGATTTACCGGATGCGAGCATCCGCATCACATGGAATTCACGGTTGGAAAGCGTGAGATGAGGGAGCTTCGGAGCGTTTGTTTCGAGGGCAACCGCCATCTCTTCCGCTAATTTTGTGCTGATATAATGCCGCCCGGTTGACACTTTCCGGATCGCCGATATTAATTCCTCCGGGGCGCTTTCTTTGGTGATATATCCCAGCGCTCCCGATTTCATCATGCGGACGGCGTACTGGTCTTCCGGATGCATACTCAGGACGAGAACCGCAAGTTCCGGTTTTAATTTCTTGATTTCAGTCAGGAGTTCAGGCCCGCTTCTCCCGGGGAGCGATATATCCAGCAGGACGACATCCAGTTTTTGCTGCAGGATTTTCTCGATGACTTCCTGGCCGCTCCCGGCTTCATCCACCACCCGCATATCGGAATGTTTTGCGAGGATCTGTTTTAATCCTTCGCGAAACATGGCATGGTCGTCCACGAGAAGAATGCGGATCACGGTTTGCTCTCCGGCGGCAATGGGAATTGGATCGTGAGGTTTGTGCCCCGCCCGGCCTTTCCTTCGATGTCGACGCGGCCGTGCCAGTATTGAACGCGCTCGCGGATGCCGATCAGGCCGAAAGATTTCGGATCATTGATTTCATCCGGCGTTATTCCCCGGCCGTTGTCCTGGACCTGCAGTTCGAGGAACAGGCCTTTGATATTCAGAAGTACATCCACATGCGTTGCGCCGGAATGGCGGGTAATGTTCGTCAATGTTTCCTGAAAAATACGGAATATATCCGTTGAAATTTCCTGGCCAATATTCATCTCCTCAGGACTGAACGACACGTCGCAGACAATCCCCGTGCGGTTCTGAAAATCGTTCGCCTGCCATTCGATGGCCGCGGTGAGGCCGAGGTCATCCAATAAACCGGGACGGAGTTTGGTGATGATGCTTTTCACGGTATGGATGGTTTCGTCGACGCGTTCTTTCATGGACCGGATACGGATGGTGGCTGCGGATGCGTCGTGGAGCACTTCTTCCTGAAGAAGGGACAGGTCGAGTTTGATCGTGGTCAGGGCCTGGCCGAGCTCATCATGAATCTCCCGGGCAATCGTTTTTCGTTCTTCCTCCCGTGCCGCCTGAAGATACGCGGAGAGATCGCGGAACGGTTCGTGCGATTCCTCATTCTTATTTTCCATCGTGCTGATGTTCATGATGTAATGATAGGAAGAAAAGAGCAAAAGCCCAACAGAATGTTCATTGAGATCATTATAATAAGGATGGAGAAGTAGGTGATTGTTGGATGAAAAATAAAAAAACCACCCGCAAAAGGTGGTTCATTAATTTCGTGCCCGAAGGGGGACTTGAACCCCCATGACCTTGCGATCACTAGCTCCTGAAGCTAGCGCGTCTGCCAATTTCGCCATCCGGGCAGGTTTCGAATTTTGTTACTTATTAAATATACAAATATCCCTGCGCAGTTTCAACAGCTTTTACCGGCTTACTTTTTCGTGCTGCAAAGACGGACGGAAACAGGGCGATGCCGATGAGCCGGTGAGCCGATAAGCCAATAAGCCGATAAGCAAATGAGCAGATGAGCAGATGAGTAGATGAGATGATAAAAGAGTTATTAGTGTTTTAGTGCGTAGACCGTAGTTAGAAGCGGAACAAAGAACTACGAACCAAGAACTAACTGGTTACTGCCTACTGCATACTGCTTACTGATTACTGCTCTCCCTCTCTCCCAGCTTCAAGACCATTCAATTCTCCTCTGTAAACCGAATATCAGGCAGCACCCCTCCATTCGTCCATCAGAAAAATTACAGAAATAAGTGCTCAAAACACGAAAAGGCTTGACACAATTGTCAATAAGTCTTAATATGCAAACGTTTGCATATGAAACATTCCACTATTATTGATATTGCCAAGAAACTGAGAATTTCCCCCTCCACGGTCTCCCGCGCTCTCAACGATCATCCGGATATTAAAAAAGAAACAAAAGAGCTCGTTCGGAAAGTCGCGCAGGAACTGCACTATACGCCGAATCCCATTGCCATAAGTTTGCAGAGCAACCGGACGACAACCATCGGGGTTATCGTTCCTGAAATCAAGCATGATTTTTTTGCGTCGGCCATCAGCGGCATTGAGGAAGTCGCCTATCAATCGGGCTACACCATTATCTTATGCCAATCCAATGAAAGCGTTGACCGCGAAGTGGTCAATACCAATGTGCTCATGCAGCATCGTGTCGCCGGGATCATCGCTTCCATATCTCAGAACACATTAAAGTGGAATCATTTTCAGGATGTGATCAAACGAAAAATTCCACTGGTGTTTTTTGACCGGGTGATCGAAGACGCCGCGGTGAGCAGTGTCGTGATTGACGATTACCGGAGCGCGTTCGATGCCGTATCCTATCTTATCGGAAAAGGATATAAAAAAATTGCCCATTTCAGCGGACCGTCCAAACTCGGTATTTGCATAAAACGCCGCGACGGATACATTGATGCGATGAAGCAGCATCATTATCCTATCCCGGATAATTTTATATGTTATGGCGGACTTCATGAACAAGATGGATATTCTGCGATGGACGCACTGATTCAGCAGAAGACCCTTCCGGACGCAATCTTCGCCATCAACGATCCGGTGGCCATCGGCGCCTTCCAGCGCATTAGAGAAGCCGGATACAGGATCCCGAAAGATATTGCGATTATGGGGTTTTCAAACAACAAGATTACCAATCTCATGGAACCGCCGCTCACCACGGTGGACCAGCCGTCATTTGAAATGGGGAGGAGTGCTGCCAGGATTCTGGTTCAAACCATTGAAGAAGGATTGACCGAACCCTGCCACCTCGTGTTGAACACAAAACTGATTATCCGCGGTTCTACATAATTTTTTTTTGATGGACTGCAAACGTTTGCAGCAAAATCAGACAAACAAAGAATTGAATGAATAAAGAAATTATTTTGACTGGAACATACTCATCTCAGAAGGAGTAAACGATGGAAGCGATAGGCCTCACCTTGATCGACTGGATCATTATCGTTATTTATTTTGGATTTGTGCTGGGGATAGGATTGTATCTCCGTCGATATACCAAAAGTCAGGAGGATTTCTTTCTAGCCGGCAGAAAAAATTCCGCATGGGTTGCCGGACTTGCATTTCTCTCCGCCAATCTCGGAGCGCTGGAATTACTGGGCATGACCGGAAATACATTTAAATATGGAATGTATGTCGCCCATTTCTACTGGATAGGCGCCATCCCCGCTATGCTCTTCCTCGGGATTTATATGATGCCTTTTTATTACAGCAGCAAAATTAATTCCATCCCCGGTTATCTGAAACTCCGCTTCGATGAAAAGACACGCGTCTTAAACGGTATTGCTTTTGCGGTGATGACGCTGCTCGTTTCCGGAATTAACCTCTATGCCATGGCTCTGGTGCTTCACACCTTCCTGGGCTGGAACTGGGATTACAGTATGTGGGCGTCGGCGATTACGGTCGCGGGTTATGTGACCTTGAGCGGCCTGCTGTCGGCCATTTTCACAGAGATTATACAGTTCTTTCTTATCTGGTTCGGACTATTTCTCGTCTCGATCCTCGGGATTATCGAGATTGGAAGCGTCAGTGAAATGATGGCGCGGATCAATACCTATAGTGCGCAGGTTTCGTTTACCACGTTATGGTCGACTTCCTCCAACCCGATGGAAAATGGAATGTTCATCCATTGGGGAGGCATCGTGCTTGGACTGGGATTTGTCTTATCGTTTGGATATTGGACCACGGACTTCCTCGTTGTCCAGCGGGCATTCTCGGCCAAGAATTTGCGTTCCGCGCGCATGACCCCGATTATTGCATCGTTCTTTAAAATGGCGCTGCCGTTTATTGTGATCGTCGCAGGCCTGATCGCCATAGCTCTCTCGATCGATCCGAAGAGCGGCTTTAAATTATTGCAGGACGGCGGACAGGCAAATTATGATTCCGCCCTGCCCCTGCTCATCGCGAGATATTATCCTCCCGGATTGGTCGGCCTGGGAGTGACCGCACTACTGGCCGGATTTATGGCAGGCCAGGCCGGCAATGTCAGTGCGTTTAATACCGTCTGGACGTACGATATTTATAAGTCGGTGCTGAACAAAAAAGCCTCCGATGCCCATTTGCTCTGGATGGGAAAAATTTCGACGATCGTCGGCGTTATTCTCTCTCTCGTCACTGCATACTGGGCCAAAGGTTTCCCGAGCATTATGGATTATATGCAGGCAATATTTTCTTGGGTCAATGCACCGCTGTTTGCAACCATGCTCCTGGGGATGTTCATCTGGTGGATTACACCCAATGGTGCGTTCTGGGGTCTGGTGGCAGGAATGACTTCGTCCATCCTGATGTATCTCGGCGTGAAATTCCATTGGTTCGCAGAAAGTATTATTACCATGTCGAGCGTACAAAGCGATATGGCGGCAAACTTCTGGCGCGCATGGTGGGCCTGGCTGATCTGCGCTGCCGTTACCGTACTGGTAAGCCTCTTTACAAAGAAACGGCCGAAGGAAGAACTTGTCGGATTAGTAAAAGGATTGACCAAGGAGAAACACGATCAGGATATTCCGTTTATAAAACGTCCGGAATTTTATGCAATTATTTCTTTGATTGTATTCATTTTATTAAATATTTGGTTCTGGTAATTAAGGAGAAGCACGATGGCTGCGAAAGAAATGAAACCCATTTGGTATTTTGTCGGATTAATCGTCCTGGTGATCGGAGGATTGGTCATGGTCAGCGGAATTTATATTTTATTCAATCCCCCTGTCGTGAAAACGGTATTGGCGGAAACGCACCCGAATATCTGGTGGGGCGGAATCATGATGCTGTTCGGGGGCGGTATGTTCTTAAAAATGCGAAAGCAATCACGGTGAGAAAATCATGACCCTTGCGCAATCTGTGGAACAGGTATTTCAGGAGAAGTTCAAGGAACAAGCCCTGCTCGTCCGTTCACCGGGAAGAGTGAATCTGATCGGGGAACATACGGATTATAATAAGGGATTCGTTCTTCCGGCAGCGATAGACAAGTCGATCACGTTAGCGATCAGCCCGCGGAACGACCGGCACTGCTCGATGTTTGCCATGGATATGAACGAAGCACATGAGTTCTCGATCGATGATCTCCATTCGACGCCGAAAGGATGGCCGAATTATCTGATGGGCGTCGTGGATCAATTCGTCAAAGCACAGTATCCGATACAAGGATTTCACTGTGTCTTTGGCGGGGACATCCCTATCGGAGCAGGAATGTCGTCTTCCGCTGCCCTGGAGGCAGGATTGGCGTTTGCGCTCAATACGTTGTTCCATCTGCATATTGACAGGCTGACCCTGGTAAAAATGGCGCAGAAAGCGGAGAATGTCTTTGTCGGTGTTCAGTGCGGCATTATGGACCAGTACATCAATATTTTCGGGAAACAGGACAATGTCCTTCGCATTGACTGCCGCACGCTGGAGTATCAGTATTATCCGTTTGCGTTCCATAACATATCGGTGGTGCTTTTTGATACCCGGGTTTCGCACTCTCTTGCTTCATCGGAATATAATCGAAGGCGGGAGGAATGCAGCGAGGGTGTGGCCGTGATAAAAAAAATGTATCCTGAAGTGAACTCGCTGCGGGATGTCACATGCGACATGCTTCACCAATGCAGGGACAGGATGGATCCGACAGTCTATCGAAGGTGCAAATATGTTGTTGAAGAAAACGAGCGGGTCCTTCATGCCTGCGGGGATCTGGAAAAAGGGGATTTAAAATCTTTCGGCGCCGCCATGAAAAAAACGCATGCGGGGTTAAGCGGCGACTATGAAGTCAGCTGCAAGGAACTCGATTTTTTAGTGGACCTCATGAGCAGCGATCCGCAGGTCTACGGTTCGCGCATGATGGGAGGCGGGTTCGGAGGATGCACCATCAACCTGATCGAAAAGAATCACGTCGAAGAAGTGAGTTCTTTCGCCGCCGTGCGCTATAAACAGAAATTCAATATTGATTTAAAAACATATATTACCTCCATCGGGCCCGGCACGAGGATCATCGCCGGGAGCGGGCATGAAAAAGATTGAACTGTCCCAAATACCGCATCGAAGGAAAAACATTCTGACCGGAGAGTGGGTGCTGGTTTCACCGCATCGAACCAGCCGGCCCTGGCAAGGAGCACTCTCCGCGCCGGCCAATGAGATCAGACCGGCCTATGTTCCGGATTGTTATTTATGTCCAGGAAATAAACGGGCGAACGGTGAGGTGAATCCCCGCTATACCGGAACATTTGTATTTACCAACGATTTTGCGGCACTCCTGGATGATATTCCTCCGGTAAAACAAAACCGGAATAATTTGCTTCACATGAAGTCCGAGCGGGGCATCTGCCGGGTCGTGAATTTTTCTCCCCGGCATGATCTCACGCTTGCGGAGATGCAGGAAGGCGATATCGAAGAAGTGATCTCGGCCTGGCAACATGAATTCAGGTCGCTGGGTGCGCATCCCCACGTGAACTATGTCCAGATATTTGAGAACAAGGGACCGCTCATGGGAAACAGCAATCCCCATCCTCACGGGCAGATCTGGGCTCAGGAAAGCATCCCGATGGAGCCGATGAAGGAGCTGAAGCAGTTTAAACTGTACTATGCGAAGAACAAACGAAGTCTCCTGGCGGATTATCTCAAGCTGGAAATGAAGTTGAACGAGCGCGTGGTCTACGAAAATAAATCATTCGTTGTTCTGGTCCCGTTCTGGGCGGTCTGGCCGTATGAGACCATGATTATTTCGAAACGGAGAATTTCCACTCTTCTTCAATTGAAGGATGCAGAAAAGAAGGAATTTGCCAACGTGTTGAGTGTTGTGACCGTCAAATACGACAACCTCTTTAAAACATCGTTTCCCTATTCCGCCGGCATGCACCAGGCGCCGACGGACGGGAAAGACCACCGGGAATGGCATTTCCATATGCATTTCTATCCGCCGTTATTGCGGTCGTCCAGTATCAAGAAGTTTATGGTGGGATATGAAATGCTTGCTGAACCCCAGCGGGACATTACCCCCGAGTACAGCGCCGGAATTTTGAGGGATTTGTCTGCGGTCCGATTTTAGCCTGCAGGAATTTGGATGGCATAGACAAAAAGAATCTGACTCTGAGCGTTGATGTTACTGGACGGCGCTCTGGCTGCTGTCCGGTCCTTCGAGGAAGAAATCGCCCGATATTTCTTTGAAGTATTTCAACTCATTGGTAAATCCGGTCCGTTCAATGCTTTTCACTTCGAAGAGCGCAATGAAATATTCCGGAACCGATTTATGGGTCTTGCTGATTTCTTCTATGAACTTCGCCCTCAGCGGCGCATTGGCCAGCATTTTCGTGCGTTCCAGCCGCCCGCCGTACCCGAACCCGACGATAAACATATAATTTTCTTTTGAGAATCCGGGCATTTTAATCAATAACGAATAATCAACGTTGTACTTGTTCTGCTGTTCGTACGGTGCTTCTATCCGGAGAAAGGTGTTGACTGTACGCCCATGTTCGTCAACAATAAACAGCCGTTCGTCCGGCGCATACTGGTATCGAATGGGGGTTTTATAAAATATCTTATCCAGGATCCGTAAATTTCTAAATTCGCCGATATAAATAATATTGTTATCCCGGACTTTTTCCAGAGAAAGAGTTGACGACATGGTCAGCGAGACGTTATCCTGAAAATGGTAGACGATGTGAAGGATGTCCATAAGATTATCCGTTGCGCCGAAGGGAATTCCGGTTATTTCGGATTTTACCAGGTTCGCGTTCGGATATTTTTTTAAAAGATTCGCCAGGTCATTCTCCGATGATATTTTCCAATCCCGTACCTGGCGGAAACGCTTGAATTCCGGACTGTATTCATCCATCCAGAAATCATCACCTAAAACGATGGTGACGGGATATCCATTCTCAAAAAACGAATTCCAGATTTTATCTTTGGAGTCGATAAAAAACGATGTATGCGGAATCGAAGATAACAGGGTGCCATTCGTCTGAAGATAAATAAAATAGAGTATAATGAAAGATAAAATGAATATGAGTCCTGACTGCCAGTATTTTGAAAGCACCGTGAGTCTGGCTGTTAATTTGGAATGATGATTATTTGCAGGCAGGAATTGAATCTCATAATGTCCTTTTGGTATCACTAATCTGAATTTATCATCTTTCCCCTCGTTTTTATAGTAGTTATCCAGCTTATTTCTTAAAACGAGAATATGATGTCGTACCGTTGAATCTTTATTCGAATTAAATCCTGATTCCTTGCCAAAGATGTCAATGGCAATAGTGATTTCTTTCGGGATTTTCTTTGAAACAGTGGATTCTATGAGGTACGACAGCAGCTTTGAATAAACGGGCGAATCTTTAAAGTCCTTGCTTTGCAGGACCGTATTGACGGTGGAACGTATTTCGTTGATAGGAGGCATTGTTGAGAGCATTGCTCTTTATTGAGTTAAATGTATTACTTCAGAAACGAAAAAACAAATCAAATACCGCTATTTTTAACGACGTTTATAAACGGTTTTATAACGGTTTTGACCTTGTAAAATGAAAGATAATTTCCAACCATGTATATAATTTATAATGATTATTGTCGGTTGATTGAAGTAATGATCCAGGATATTCGAAGAACCATGAGCCGTGCGAAGCTGTCGAAAATTCTTCTTGGAGTATTTCATTCGTACTGTCATAAATCCTCTTTCAAGAAATTATTATTTGTTGTATCATTGAGCAATGGCAGAACAAAAGAATGAATTTGTGGCAACCAGGAAGGAAATTTTTTAAAACGGAGTTTCTGCAAACGTTTGCAGAAACTCCGGCAGAGGTGCGTGAAGGTGTTGTCCTCTCGAAAAGATTAGAAGATTAAATGATATGAAAGCATCGTTCAAATTTATATCTCCGGTTTATCCAGGCATGTTCTGGGTTTTGATCCTGATTATTGCATTCACGATGCCGGCGTCATCCGCTTCAGATAAAAATCGCACGGTCAACGATACTCTTGCTCTTATTGGTGACAAGATCATTACGGCAAACCAGTTTAAAGAACTGTTCAGAGAAAAATTAATAAGTATAGGGTTAACCGATAACGGAACTGCGAGAATGGGATATCTGTCGAATCTGGTCGATGATGAATTGCTGATCAAACAGGCAAAGCGGCAGAACCTTGACCGTACCACTGAGGCGGTAAAAAAGAAGAAAACCATCGGGATTCAGGAACTGCTCGATGCCTATTCGCAAAAACACTTTGCCAGGAAAAGCGAAGTCACAGAAAATGATGTGCGGGGTCTGTTTATCAAGATGAATAAAAAAATTAAAGTCGGTCATATTTATGCAAAGACAAAAATTGCAGCTGACTCCCTGTATAAGGAACTCACCTTCGGTGCGGGATTTGACGATATCGCGAGGAAAACATTTACCGATCCTACGCTCAAAGAACGAAGCGGCAGCCTGGGATATGTTTCAATCGATGAAATGGATCCTGAATTTGAACGGGCGGCATATCAGATGCGCGTGGGAGAAATCTCAAAACCGGTGAAAACCGTTCAGGGATACAGTATTATCCGGGTTGAAGATATCAAGGGAAATCCCTTTGTGACTGAAAGCGAGTTCTTGAAAGTAAGGGAAAGATTAACCGGTTTCGCAAAACGGCGCAAATATGAGGAAACCGTAAAGGAATTTACCTCTGCACTCCGTTCTCAACTTCATATCCGGTGCAATACCGAATTACTCAGGAAGTATTACGAAGCTTCCCGGAGTAACTCCCCGGGAACCGGCGTGGAATCCAACGCCTTCGTCCTGTCGCCCCGCGAAATGCAAAAAACAGCCGTGACATGGACCCAGGGCAAATGGAAAATGCATGAGCTGATCAGCGCCATGGCTCAAACGTCTGAACAGCAGAAGGCTTGGATTCATACGGAAGAAAATTTGGAGGATTTCATTGCAGGCCTCATTCTGCAGCGTCATGTTATCCTGGAGGCAGTGAAAGAAAAATTAAATACCGCTCCGTCCTATCAACAGTCCGTCAATGATGCCTTTGACACCTACCTGCTTGCAACACTGGAAAAACAATTGAAGAGCACCTTGAACATATCGGCAGATTCACTTCATTCTTATTATATGAATCATAAACAGGATTTTATGGTGCCTGAAGAATTACGGTTCAGTGCTATTCTTCTTGATAATGCGGCCATGAGCGATTCCATAACGCTGCTGCTCGGACAGGGTGTTCCTTTTCCCGATCTGGCAAAGCGCTATTCGCTGCAATCCGTAACCGCTGAACGGGGAGGCGACCTGGGATTTTACCGGCGGAATGAACTCGGCGATCTTGGCGACCAACTGTTTTCCCTTCGACCGGGAGACTGGCTGGGACCGATGGTGGAGCGAGAAAAACACCTCTTTGTAAAATGCACGGAGCGAAAAGCAGCGGTGCAGCGGTCCTACGAGGATTCAAAAAAGGAAATCGAAGATGCCCTCGTATCGATGGCATGGATCGACTCCCGTCACCGGTATGCGGACTCTTTGAAAATTCACATCGGCTGCCGGATCTTTCCGGAGAAATTGCAGACAATAACGATTCATTAATTGATGGTTAACGGCTATGACAAGAATTCCATTCTTTAAAATTGCCCTCTGCACAATCTTTTTCATAGGATATACCGCTGCTCAAAATACAGGAAAGATTACGGGAAAAATCACCGATGCGACGACCGGCGAACCTCTTATCGGGGCAAATGTCATTCTCGAAGGCACCGCATACGGAGCGGCAACAAATCTCGATGGAGAATATACCATACTCAAGGTTCCATCCGGCATATACTCAATTCTCGTCCATAATCTCGGATATGCAAGAGTCATCACGAAAAACGTCAAAGTCCTCAACGATCTCACGACGAAGATCGATATCCCGCTTACCCAGTCTGCAATCGCGCTGAAAGATGAAGTCATCATCATCGCAGAAGCTCCCATGATCAAAAAGGATCTGACCTCAACGGAATCGCGTGTCACCTCGGAGGAAATAAAAAATCTGCCTCTTCAAAATCTCAATCAACTGATCGTCCAGCAGGCCGGCGTCAACAAAGATCAAAACGGAGATATCCACATCCGCGGCGGACGGTCGACTGAAATTTCCTACCTGCTGAACGGCATCAGTATCACGGATGATTATACCAGAGCTCAGGCGTTTACGATCGAGACCGAATCGATACAGGAATTACAGGTCATCAGCGGAACATTTAATGCTGAGTACGGCAATGCGATGAGCGGCGTGGTGAATATGGTGACTAAATCCGGCGGATCAAAATTCCAGAGTTCGCTTGAACTGTGGACGGGGGATTATGTGAGCACACATAAAGACATTTTCTGGGGTATTGAGAGGGTGAATCCTTTTTCACTCTATAATATCCAGGCATCGCTCGGCGGACCTCTCTTCACGGATCAGCTGTCGTATTTTCTGACGATAAGGAGATCGCACAACGATGGTTCCCTGTATGGAATAAATACCTACAGTCCGGAAGGACGGTCCACTCCCGGGGATGGCTCGCTTGTCTCGATGAATTCCAGCGAACGGTGGAGCGGACAGGGAACCGTCGAATGGCAATTATCCGGAAGGATGAAATTGAAGGTGGATGCATTCGGCAGCAGGGAATCGACTCGTTTTTATACGCATCTTTACCGGTTGAATCCCAACGGCGAAAAAGGCGGAATAAGCACCGGGATGAGTCTCTTTACAAAGTTGACCCATCAAATATTTGAAACGACATTCCATGATGTGACCTTCGCGTATAAATTTAACGATTATGTTTCACGCTTGTATGACAGCCCGTATGATCCGAGGTACGTGAGTCCAGATTCCCTTAATGCACCGGGGTATCATTTCTATACCGCCGGTACAAATCTCAACCGCTTTCAGCGGAACACCGAAAGCAAGATTGCAAAGTGGGATATCACGAGCCAGCTCAATAAATTCCATCTCGCAAAACTCGGCGTTGAAATGCAGGCCGATAAGGTGTTCTATGAATATATCACACTGATTCCCGCAAAAAATTCAAGCGGTCAGGATCTGGACCCGTTTGTTCCCATGATCCAGGATATCGATTCACCGTATCACGATCGATTTGAACGGACCCCCTTCAAACTTGCAGCGTATCTCCAGGACAAAATTGAGCTGGAAAGTATGATCATCAACTTCGGGCTGCGCGTTGAGTCGTTTGATCCGCGCGGAAGGTTTCCCGCGGACAAGGAGGATCCGAATATCTTCAGTCCGTTTAAGCTGGAGCACATTTATAAGGATCTCAACCAGGACGGTAAAATCGGACTGGATGAACAGGTGGATGCGAATAAATTTACGCTTCAGGAACGCGAAGCATTCTGGTATAAAAATGCGTCCATTAAAACGCAGCTCAGCCCGAGATTTGGTGTCGCGTATCCGATCACGGAAAAGGGAATCATCAGGTTTTCGTACGGAATTTTTCAGCAGATCCCGGAATACAGTCAATTGTACCTGGGCGATCAGTTTAAGCTGACTTCCGCCCAAGGTATTCAAGGGGTGACGAATGACCGGAACGTCCAGGTCCCGTTCGGCAACAATGATCTCAAGCCGCAACGCACGACCAGTTATGAAATCGGGCTTCAGCAGCAATTTTATGACGACTATTCCGTTGATGTAACGGCATTTTACAGGGATATCCGCGATTGGATAACCTCCGGCCCGCCCGTCCCGACGTATCTTGCCGGAATTTCCTATTCCGAAAGGATCAACCGCGATTTCGCCAATGCACGCGGAATTACGCTCACGTTGAATAAACGCTATTCAGAAAATTTCTCCTTTGGCGTTGATTATACCTATCAGATTGCCGAAGGGACGAACTCGTCTTCCGACGAACAATTCTTTGCGCAATTGAACGGTTCAGAACCAAAGCGGATACTGACCCCGTTGAGCTGGGCGCAGACGCACACCCTGAATGCCAATATTTATGTCGGCGATGCTGACTGGGGTGCGAGCGTGATCGCGAATTTTAATTCAGGCCAGCCGTACACTCCCTCACAGATTCAGGGAACAAATACCGGCAAAGATGTCATCTCCGGATTGGCGGATAACAGTTTATTGAAACCCATGATCTTTAATATTGATCTTGAGGTGTACAGAAATGTTACGATTGCAGATTTGAATCTTCAGTTCTATATCAGAATCTTCAACCTCCTCGATGCAAAAAATCCGATGAATGTTTATACCGACACCGGAAAGCCGGATTTTACAATTGTACAGCAGACGGTCAGTGCGGATAAGGGGTGGTTTGTCAATCCGACCTATTACAGCGAACCCAGAAGCTTTAATGTTGGGACAAAAATATCATTATGAGAATTAACCGATGGGAACAAGAATAATGCATAAGAAACTGAGTCTCTCCTTACTCTTCGGATTAATATTTTTGTCGTCGGTCCATGCACAGGTGATCGAACATAAGCCGTCCGATTTCCGGGGAGATGTAAATTTAAGACGATATTCGAATATCGACGGCAATAATATCCGGGCGACAATTTTTAATTCGGGGTATAGCGGAAATCCAAACGGTCAACCGACGTATGTCAACTACGAATGGCCAAAAAATACAGGGAGAATTTATATTGCACTCATCTGTATTTATCTCGGCGCCGAAGTGGTCGATAATAAAGGCGATACGATTATCATTGTCGATGTACCGCTGGGCCGGACGAATAACGCCACCGGAACATCGTGGAGTCTTGAACCGGTATCGGGATTTATCGATCCCCAGCAAACCGAGATCGCACGCAGCGACCGGAAGAGTTCATGGCCGAATGCGGTTCAGAAGGGATGGCGTGATAAAAGAACGGATCCCATCGATCCGGGCTGGGTTGGATCGTGGGACGGGTTTTTTGGGAAAAATATATTCAATGCAGATCAGGAATTTTATTATGTCACTTCGGATGATCTGTATAAGCGTAATCCGTATACGCCTGATACCACCGATCCTTCGCGGGGAGGCCTTGGTCTGTTGATGGATGTGAGGACGCTGGCCTGGTCTCAAATTCTCGTGAATGATATTGTCTTTTCCATTCATGATATTAAAAACGACGGCACGAAAACTATTAAGAAGATGTCGTTTGCGATGAGGGTCTCAGACTGGGTGGGGGGAGAAGGCGCGCCGGATGATTTACCGTATGTGGATTTGCTCTCGGCGACCACATTTTTAACCGATAATGACAGAAGAGGAAGTGCTGCGTTTGGAAGCGACCCTGTCGGAGTGGCGTCTTTGAAATATCTGGAGACGCCGGGCAATCAGGTGAACGGAATTGATGATGATGGAGATTCGGATGATAATCCCAATCTCATTGGTCAAATTTCCGGAAACCCCGACACGGTTGTTCCGCATTTTACCGCTGCGGATTTTTCATCACGTATGCTTCATCCGGGTGATAAAATTGTTCTCATCGAACCTGAAACCTATAACAGGATTATTACCACCTATCCCGTGGGAGGCGGTACGGTCACCAGTCTGGGGAAAAAGATTGTTCTCCCGGCAGCCGGGCTCCTGGTAGCAGAAGATACACTCGATAACGGTTTTGATGATGATTTCGATGGATTAATTGATGAAAAGCAATCACTTCATTTAACTCATATCAATGAATTAACACAAACCACTAATCCGGTCCGGTATATCAATTATCTCTCGTTTGCGGTTGGAGATACGATAAAACGCGGGTTTATCGTACCGGGAAAAAATGCGGCCTGGAATTACCAGAATGTCGCACCATCCATTGATGAATCACGCGACGACGGATTTGATAATGACCAGGATTGGGATGCATTCCTGGATGATGTCGGATTGGATGGGGTGCGGGGGACCGGCGACCAGGGCGAGGGAGACGGAAAACCCACCAGCGGCGTGGGAACGGAATTCCCCGGCGAGCCCAACATTGATAAAACGGATGTCTCGGAAACGGACGCCATTGGAATTACGAGCGCCGTGCAAATTGCTGAAAGTGCGATCAATACAAACACGGCGCCGGACCAGAGTTACTGGAATATTTTTATGACGCCTGGTAAAATTAACCTCATACGACTTCTGGGAAGCGAATTGCATACATGGGTTTCTTCGGGGTATTTCCCCTTATTACCGGGACAGCGCCAGCGGATGGCTGTCTCAGTCGCGATTTCGGCCGGGGGAAATACAAAAGAAGACGATATTCAAAGTGTCATTAAGAAGCAAAAGCAGGCGGAACTTGCCTATCGCGCTGATTATCAGTTTGCACAGGCTCCGTTGCAGGTGACATTGACGGCGGTTCCCGGAGATGGAAAAGTAACGCTCTATTGGGATGATATTGCCGAAAAGTCTTACGATAGATTCATCAGTAAAATTGGCGGGAATCCCCGGGACTTTGAAGGATACAGAATTTATCGTGTAACGGATGCTGCATTCCTCGATGCCAAAACTATAACGGATGCCTACGGTGTCCGGACTCTGATGCATCCAATTGCAGAGTTTGATTTAAAGGACGGAATAAAAGGATTGCATCCCATTGATATCAATGGCGTCAAATTTGACCTCGGTACCGATAACGGGCTCAAACATGAATATGTGGATACGAATATTATTAATGGCCAGAGATATTTTTATGCGGTCACCGCATATGACTTTGGCTATATACCCGCTCTTATTCCCCCCACCGAAACACCGATTCAAGTCAATGTCGCCACCGACGGTACGATTACGTATGGAACCAATGTGGCTATGGTGAGGCCTGCGGCCACGGTCGCGGGATACCTGCCGACAGAAGTGGAATACTTTGAACATGCGACAGGCGGTGCAAGCGGTTCGGTCGGTCTTCGGGTTGTTGATCCGTTCAAGATAAAGGGGGGAAATGAGTACGAACTTTCCTTTAAAGATTCTGTGTATCAGGGAACTCAGGGCTCAGTGTTTGTGACGAAATCGTACTCGCTGAAGAACCTCACCGAGGACCGGTTTGTTGTTACTGAAGACACATTAATTAGGCCGGGTGACGAGCTGCCGCTGACAGAAGGTTTCAGGATCGGTTTAAATAATTATCAATTGCCGGTCGCAGTGAACAATATCAGGACCGGATGGAACAATCCGGATGCCTACTCCTTTGATTTTACGGTCTTTGCGTACAGCGACCTTAAAGGGGATTTAAATCCGAGCGATTATAAATTAATCGTTGGAAGCGACGGGATTGCGACTTCGAAAGACACCACCATTGTGTATCTTTCCGGATTGCGCCGGAAAAGATTCCCGGCAAAAGCGGTCAATTTTAAAATCATCAACGTCAGTCAGAATAAAGAGATAGAATTTGTCTTCAGTGATAACGACAGCCTGGGGAGCGGGAACGGAAGGTTGAGCACGGATCCGGCGGGGACACCCGTCGACGCCGTCTATTTCCTGGAACGGGATAAGTCGGGGAGCTTAAAATATACATGGATGGTCACGCCCAATATCAAACGGGGAACAAGAAACCCGCAGGCGGGCGACACCGCTTCGCTCATCGTTGATAAACCGTTCCTTTCCAGTGATACCTACCGGTTTAAGATGATCGCAATGAATACTTCTGCGGTGAAAGCAAAATCGGATCTGGATAAAACACGGGTCGTGCCTAATCCGTATGTCGCGGCGTCGCCATGGGAGCCGCGCAATACATTTACGAGCGGGCGCGGTCCTCGTGAAATCCATTTTATTAATTTACCGGCAGCGTGCACCATTAGAATATTTAACGTCAGCGGGGCGCTGGTGAAAAAAATTGATCATCAATCGACGCTCATGGACGGGACAGCCATCTGGAACGTCTTAAGCGACGAGAATTTTGAAATCGCATATGGGATCTATGTCTATCATATCGAAGCGCCGGGGATAGGGCAAAAGACAGGGACATTTGCAATCATAAAATGAGATCTGAACTCTTATGAAAACTTCTTTTTCTCGAACGCGTAAAATCATGTATCCTATGCTCTTCTTGTTCATGGGATTGGCGCAATGTTCCTTCGCAGCGGGGATAACAAAAGTCGGCACGTCGGCCGCCACGTTTCTCAGAATCCCCGTGAGCGCACGTGCCGTCGGCATGGGGAATGCATTTGTCTCCATGACCGATGATCCATCGGGATTGTTTTGGAATCCCTCCGTTATTTCCGCCATCAAGGATAAAGCGCTCATGTTCGACCATTCTCCCTGGCTCCCCGGGATCGATTTCGATTATCTGGGTATCGTGCTTCCATTTGAGAGTATCGGCACGATCGGCATCAGCACGACATTCCTCCATACACAAGAGATGCTGGTGACCACGTATGAAAATCAAATGGGATCGAATGAGACATTTACCGCCTCAAGCATGGCACTGGGAATTACCTACAGCCGTGCATTGACGGATCGTTTTGCCATAGGGGGAACCATAAAATACATCCGTGAATCCATTTATAACTCCGCATCCTCCGGACTTTCCTTTGATATCGGAACGATCTTTGTGACACCGTTTGCCGGCATTCGCCTCGGCGCGAGTATTTCCAACTTTGGAACAAAAATGAAAATGGATGGTGAAGACCTCAATGTCCGTGTCGATATTGCACCCGATCAGGAGGGAAACAACCAGAGTATTGTCGGCCGTATTATCACCGATGAATTTGATCAGCCGCTGATCATGCGGATTGGAATATCAGGCGAAATTATCCAGACCGACATGGTTCGCCTCACCTTCTCGGTCGACGGAGTCAACCCGAATGACAATGCACAAAGTGTCAATCTCGGCTGCGAGCTGGGCTTGCTGAATGAACTCCTGCTGCTGCGCGTCGGGTACAGGGATATGTTCCTGGCGGAAAATGAATTCGGAACATCCGCCGGGATTGGACTCCATGGCGTCAAGCTGACCAACACCATTTCCATTTCACTGGATTACGGGTATCAACCGTACAAACATTTGGGTTCGTCAAACAGATTCACTTTTTGCATAAGATTCTAAATGTTCTCCATGGGTATGATAGAAGATTGAATAATTAATCCACAGTCACACTCTCTCTTCCGGAGAGTACATTACAAACTTCTAAAAGGAGCGAATCATGATACAACGATACACATCAACAAGTCTTTTCCTTGTGCTGTTTGTACTCGTTGGGATGTTGACGTCCCAATCAATTGCGCAAACAGTCAATGTCAAGTTAAGATGTAATACCTCCACCTGTCTTGATACTCTCCGAACCTATCATGTTGTTGGTCTTCAGGGTGAATCGAAAAAAGGAATCGCCGGGTTCACGAACTGGAGTACCACCTTGAATTTAACAAATGTCGGTGGAGACTATTGGGAAACAACGCTCGCAGCGAAACCAGGTGACACTCTATATTATTCTTTTCTAACGAAATACGATGCCACCACTTTCTCAAAAATCAATTGGGGATGGGATGGCCCGATTGATAATGGCGTGGATACCAAGACGAACCGCATGCTGATTGTGGGATCCAAAGATACGACGCTTCCTCTTCAATATTATAACGGCGGGACATCGAAGGTTGCGCAGTATATGAAACCGTTTGCCGTGAAGCAGGATTCCATTGCGGTGTACTTCCGGGTCAATATGGGCGGAGTGACATTTAATCCCGCCACACAGACCGTTGAAGTGCAGGGGGGAATTGGTTCTGCAAGCTGGACAAAAATGGTCAGTCTTGTACGCGAAGCCGGCAGTGTCAATAACGGATCCTTCTGGTCGGGTGCTGCTTATCTGCCCAAATCCGGCGTGGCTCCGGGGAATTTGCAAAAATATCAATTCGTATTCAGATCTCCTGAAACCTGGGAAAGCTCCGGTGATCGATCATTCACATATACCAATAGTGTGATTAATGTCGCCGGCGATACCACGTTGGCATGGGTCTATTGCAATAATAAAGCGCCCAGCACCGGAGTGGTGACCACCGTGAATGTTAAGTTCAGGTGCAATACATCCACCTGTTTGGATACTCTTCGACCCTATCATGTTGTTGGACTTCAGGGTGATTCGAAAAAAGGAATCCCTGGATTCAATGATTGGAGCACCACTGTGAATTTAGCAAATGTTAATGGTGACTATTGGGAAGGATCACTTGCAGTACAGCCAGGGGACACTATTCATTATTCTTTTATAACGAAATATGATGCAACAACCTTTTCATCAGTCAATTGGGGATGGGATGGCCCGATCGATAATGGTGTCACTACCAGGACGAACCGTATACTGATCGTCGGAACGAAGGATACCACACTGCCGCTTCAATATTATAACGGCGGGACGACAAAAGTTGGACAGTACACTCCTCCGTTTAAAAAGAAACAGGATACGGTTGCGGTATACTTCCGTGTGAATATGGGCGGAGTCTCATTTGATCCAACCTCGCAGACCGTGGAAGTACGTGGAGGCGCTCCATTTGGGACGGATAATCCATGGATTAAATTCGTCGACATGAAGCGTGAAGTCGGCAGCGTCAATAACGGATCCTTCTGGTCAGGTGTTGCGTATGTTGCAAAGACCGGCGTCACCGCGGGTACGCGCCAGCAATATCAGTTCGTTTTCCGATCACCGGAAACCTGGGAAAGTGCAAACCGGTCTTTCATCTTTTCCAATAATCTCATAACCGTTGCGGGCGATACCACGCTCGCGTGGGCTTATGATAATAATAAACCTCCGTCAGGCCCGAAAATTACAAGTAATGTGTTGTTCAGTTTGAAGCTCAACGCGCTCGAAAAAGCAGGACTGTTCAATAGAGCGGTGGGTGATCGAGTCGGAGTGACCGGTGCCAAGGGGTGGGCTGCCGATCCGGTGAATTTTGATACGACCGTCATACTGAAAATGACCTACAGTTCGGATCTCCAGGAGTGGGATCTGGTCGAACCGTTCACGTTATTCCCGAATGATGTCATCGTCTATAAATATTATCTCGCATGGGATCCTTCAAGGGTCGATTCGACGAGTCCCAACTTTATTCGAGGGCTTGCCTTAAGCAATGGATGGGAAGAACCCGGTGTGACGGGCGGCGCAGATAGAAAATATACGTTTACGAGTACGACCACGGGCCAGCTTGTGCCCGGCGATTTCGGTGCCGATCAGCAATATTTTAATAGTATTCACCCGAACGGCGCAATTGCCACTCCATGCACATTGTCGTTCAGTATTAATATGGCTCCCGCAACGAATGTTGCGACGAATCCGACCAATCCGCTGTTCAGACCCGGGACGGACAGCGTGTTTGTTTCATTCGATGGATGTCTCCTGCCCATTACGCAAGGGAAGACCATGTATGGAACAGATAACCGAATTGAATTGAAAGATCCGAACGGTGATGGTATTTATACAGGATCCATCGCATTAAAAGCGCCATCGCTTTATCAGGTCTGTTATCGGATGACGTACTCGTCATCACCGAATCCAGCCGTTACCAACGGCGGCGGCATCCTCATAGGAAGAAGGTATTATCAGTATATCAGGCCGACACAGGTAAAAGCAGGCGGCGTGATCACATGGCCAAGTTCGTTTACTCTTCCCACCGTGAGCTGGAGAGTTGACAGTCTGACGGTCGAGACACCGCCGGATCTTGATTCGCCCACAGGGATTGCCCAGAGCACCAGCAATACTCCGATGGTCTATTCGTTGGAACAAAATTATCCGAACCCGTTCAACCCGTCAACGGTGATTACCTATACCGTTCCAGAGAAAACAAATGTGAAACTCGAAATTTATAATATGCTGGGGCAGCGGATCGTTTCACTCTTTGACCAGGAACAGGCCGCGGGAACACATTCCATCGGCTGGAATGGACGCAATGGCCGTAACGAACAACTCAGTTCCGGAATCTATTTCCTGCAAATGCGCGCGGGATCGTACTCCAATGTCAGGAAAATGATATTGATGAAATAGATGCAGAACGGGAAATAGTTTTTAGTGTAAGGAAGTACTCATCTTGCATAAGGGGCTGGAGAGTTCCTCTTCAGCCCCTTTACAGATTTTGAGGATACGTCGAATATGAATTTGAGACTGGTAATTTTCTCCGTGATTTTATTATTGAATCCGTTCATCCTCCATGGCCAGAAAATGGATTCATCATTCATCCGGGGAGCGGATGTTTCATTTACTCAACAGATTGAAGATCTGGGCGGGAAGTACTATCTCCATGGGGTTGAGAAAGATGCTCTCGATATCATGAAGGAAAACGGAGTGAATTACATCCGTCTCCGACTTTGGCATACGCCGAGCAACGGGTACTGCGGTACGGCGAAGACGCTGGAGTATGCAAAGCGGGTAAAGGCAAAGGGATTAAAACTGTTATTGGATTTTCATTATTCAGATTGGTGGGCGGATCCGGGAAAGCAGAATAAACCGGCGGCGTGGATAAATATTTCCTATGATGCTTTAAAAGATAGTGTCTATTCCTATACCAAAAAAACGATTGAAGCATTTCGCAGTCAAAATGTAATTCCCGATATGGTTCAAATAGGAAATGAAATACCATCGGGCATGCTGTGGAATGATGGACGTGTGGGCGGAAGTTACGATTCGAATTGGCCTCATCTCGGAGAGTTGTTGAAAGAGGGAATTCGCGGGGCGAGAGATGCCATGATAGATACAACAATTAAAATCATGATTCATATTGATAAAGGCGGTAATAACTCAACGGCAAGGTGGTTTTATGATAACCTGAAGGCACAGGGAGTTCAATATGATGTGATTGGATTATCCTATTACCCCTGGTGGCACGGAACAATGGCAACAATGCAGGCAAACCTGAATGATCTTTCTGTTCGCTATAATAAGGAAATTGTTATTGCAGAAACTGCGTACCCTTGGACGACGCAGTATCTGAACGATGGTATGCCGGATGTTGGTCTTGGTACTTGGAACCCCCCCGCCGGTTATCCTATAACAATTCAGGGACAAAAGGCATTTCTTTTTACCCTTACGAATATAATCAAGGAGACAGCCAATGGAAAAGGCGTTGGATATTTCTACTGGGAACCAGCGTATATCCCTATTTCGCCGATCGGCTCTTCCTGGGAGCATTTTACGACATTCGATTATACCGGGAATGCCCTAAGCACGATCACTGCGTTTATGAATTTTGATACGATGAAGGCGGTGAAGGTGAAGCTGAGGATCAATACCTCGACCAATCCGGACACGCTTAAACCGAGCGGCGTTGTGCAGGTGCGCGGAGACATCAACGGCCTGGGGTCGAATTTATTACCCAGCGGCGAATTGATCTCGGGGGATGCAAATACGCAGATGCTGCCGAAGAATGTCGGCGGCGATTACTGGGAATACCAGTTCTCGATGTACCCTGCCGACCGATTTGAATATAAATTATGGACCGGACATACCGGTACTCAGCAAACGTACTGGAATATTGGATATGAAGGAAAAATTCTGACCTACGATAATTCAACCCTCAATACGCGGCTGTTTATTGCCGGCAATCAGGACACCGTCGTCCCGATTCAGTATTACAGCAATTCACTGGATGCGAACTTCCCCCAATACTGGTCGCCGTTCCAGCCCCGCCAGGATTCTCTCGGAGTATTCTTCAGAATAAATGCCGCCGATTTGATGGCGAAGGGATTGTTTGATCCGGCTGCACAGGGTCCGATCGCCGTTCGGGGAGATTCTATCGCCTCGGCCGGAGTCCTGTCGTGGACATCTGATAAGCTCATCCTGAGCCGTGAACCGGCAGGTGTCGCCGGTGAGTCGTTTTGGTCGGGAATCGGATATTTTCCAAAATCCGTTATCGCAGCAGGGACGCAAATTAAATTTAAATATTATATCGCCAAGAGCACATTCGGCGGATGGGAGTCGAATATTTCCGAGAGGTCCTTTGCATTCCCGCAGAGTGATACAACTCTGACATGGCAGTTTTTCAATAATAAGCTGTCACCGACAGGCGTGGAAGAACCATCCGGTCAGATCCCATCCGAATCACAGCTGTATCAGAATTATCCGAATCCATTCAATCCGGCGACGACGATACGGTACTTACTCGCCCGCCGATCAGCGGTTACATTGTCCATCGTTAATATTTTAGGACAAACAGTTTCAGTACTCGTGGATGGGAAGCAGGAACTCGGCGAGCACGCGGTCGAGTGGAACGTTCAACATACGTTTATCCCGTCGGGCGTCTATTTTGTACGGTTGACCGCAGATGGCGCACCGTTCATGCGAAAAATCATGCTCGTTAAATAAAGGGCGGACCATTTCCCTCTCCAGCGGCAGCCCACAAAGGATTATGATACCGTGAAACATTTTTGTTATCTCAGCAGCGTACTGATGTTCTTGTCTCAAATTGCTGTTTCTCAGAATCCGTACCACTCGAATGCGGAGCTCTTTGTCGATGCGGCGGGGGTCATGCGATGGAAGGCATCGGATAAGGAAGTAAGTCTTTTCGGTGTGAATTATACCACTCCTTTCGCCCATGCGTTCCGGGCTCATCACCGGCTGGGCCTCTCCCTGAAGAAGGCGATCGATCTTGATGTCGATCAGATGGCCCGGCTTGGCTTCGATGCCTATCGCGTGCATGTGTGGGACAGGGAGATCTCGGATACTGCCGGCAATCTTCTCCAGAACGAGCATCTCGATCTGTTTGATTATCTCCTCGCAACATTGGCGAAACACAAGATCAAGTCCATTTTGACTCCGGTTGCATGGTGGGGGAACGGCTGGCCGGATCCGGATGAGACGACGCCCGGGTTTTCTCAAAAATATCCCCGCCTGGAATTGATCACCAATCCGACTGCCCGGAATGCAGAAAGAAATTATTTAAAACAATTCATACAGCATAAAAATCCATATACAAATTTATCCTGTAACGACGATCCTGCAATTATTGCCGTCGAGATCATCAATGAACCGACTCATCCCGAGGACGGCAAGGAAGTGACGGAATATATCAATGATATGGCCGCAGTGCTGGCCCATGCAGGCTTTCATAAACCGGTATTCTATAATATCAGCCAGAACTGGAGTGATATTCAAGCCAATGCCGTTGCCCGTGCAAATATCGCCGGAGTATCGTTCCAGTGGTACCCGACCGACCTGGTCCATGGAAAAATGTTGAAGGGAAATTATCTTCGAA
>RPQN01000046.1 GCA_003819715.1 Ignavibacteriota bacterium
AAGCTGCCCCGCAACTGTAATTCTGATCCTGCGTGTCGCAGGATACTTTCTTCACACCAAATGCCACTGTTCCGCCCAAGGCGGGATGGGAAGGCAAGTCGAAGATCAGAAAAGCCAGGAGACCTGCCAGAACGTTGTGCCTCAGTGACCTTCGAGGGAAGGTGGTTCATGCATGTCTATTGTTGATGAGCGTGAAGCCCCAATCTTTGAATGAAGGTTGGGGCTTTTTTATTTCACATTTATCAATCATAGGAGGAAGTTATGAAGTACTGTATTTACGGGATGATGCTTTTATTGCCGGCCGTGTTGTCAGAGGGAGCACGGTCCGCTGTCCAGGAAGATTCCGTGCGCACCTACCAGGCACAGGAAATGGTCGTTACCGCTACACGGTCGCCCATCCTGCAAAATGATTCACCCTCACCGGTCAACGTGTTCACCTCGGAGGATATCCAGCGGTCGAATGGCAATTCGGTTCTTGATGTCCTTCATTCATCCGAAGCCGTTTTTATGAAAGATTACGGCCCGTTGGCATCACTCAAAACGGTTTCATTCCGCGGTATGGCTTCCGAGCATATTCTTGTCCTGTATGACGGTACCCGCTTAAATAATTTTCAAAACGGACAGGTGGATTTTAGTCTGCTCCCCATGAGCTTTGTCGATCGAATTGAAGTGGTGCGGGGCGGGTATTCCGCACTCTACGGAGCGGATGCTTTAGGCGGCATCATTAATCTTATCAGCAGCCGCCCGTCGGAAACCCTGAAGTTGCATGCAGATGCTGCCATCGGATCGTTCGACTATCAACGGTATTCTTTGGATGCACGGGGACGGGTTCAAGGTGTCGGTGTGGTATTCGGAGTGATGCATGACCAGGCTGCCGGCAACTATCCTTATATTTTTCACCGGCCGGGATTGGCGGATACGGTTCAAAAACGAAATGGGGCGGATTTTACACGCATCCAGCTTTATCTGAACTCGGATTATTCATTTGATGACCAGTCAGCAATGACGCTCTCTCTCCAGAGAGTAAAATCAAATCAGGGCGCTCCGGGTTCGCTGACATACATCTCTCATTTAAGACAGGATGATGATGCCGTTACCACGGTAATGACGCTGCGGGATAACCATCTCGATGGATTATCTTTCAGTATGAACATGGGGCTGACATACGATCTCCAGAATTATTATTCACAGACAAAGACCACGCTCGAGACCTTCAATCCGCAGCTCCAGTGGATCGCGGCCGCTTGGGATCGGTTTATCGTCGGCGGAGAATTTGTCGAAGGCCGTCTTGAAGGGATGCTTCCGGACGCAGTGATCAGACGCATTCAGCGTTCTGTTTATGTGTCGAATGAAATGTTTTTCCAGCGGGAAGCGGAAAGCCTGGATCGCATGTCATTCTATCAATCAATCCGGTCCGATGCATTATCGGAAGGTCAACATGCAGTTTCGCCAAAAGTCGGCATCAATGTACGTGTTCTCCGCGCCTGGGATTCAAGGGTGCGGGCCAGTTACGGAAAAAATTTCAGGATGCCGACCTTTAACGATCTTTACGATGTGTGGCTCGGGAATCCGGCTTTAAAACCGGAACATTCAACATGTTTCGATGCTGGAATTCTTACCTCGCTGGACCGGTCCGGGCAGCACGCGGTGCACATAACATATTTTGATATCACGACCAGGGACAGAATCCTGCCGAATGCATTTTATTATCCGGTCAATGTGGCTCAAGCTCAAAGCCGCGGCATGGAAGCGCGATACGAACTGAAGCTGCCGGATGATGAAGTGAATGCATTTGCGGATATGACATTCAATGCTGCATCAAAGAATAGCACGGATTCGACAAACGGCAAACAATTATTATATATCCCCAAAGCGGCTTGTTCGTTCGGGGTGACCACCAGGGTGATGGGGCTGTCTCTTTCCATTACGGAGATGTATACTTCCCAACGGTATATCCTGGAAGATGAATCAAAATGGCTGCCCGAATATTGGCTCACCGATTTGAATTTATCGACCGTCGTGAATTTTAAACCGGTGCGGATGAATTTACGGATTGATGTCAGCAATGTCTTTGATGCGGATTACCAGGTGTTGCCGGGATATCCCATGCCTGGAAGGACGTTTCGATTTACGGCAGGCGTCGATTATTGATTTGGTTTCAAATAGAAAATAATGTATCATTCATTCGTTCAATTTGATGGAGGATTTATGCGTAAAATTTTCATTGGCTCTATTCTCATTCTTGCGGCGGCTCTGTCCCGGCTTCTCCCGCATCCGGATAATTTTACTCCGATTGCGGCAATTGCGCTGGCAGGAGGCGTTTACATAGATAAACGATTTTCTCTTGTTATAACGATGGCTGCTCTCTTGATAAGCGATTTGTTCATTGGATTACATAATACCATGATCTTTGTCTATGGCAGCTTTATCCTCATAGGATTCCTGGGGATATGGCTGAAATCGCATAAAAAGCCGGTTCCCATACTTGGCGCGACACTTTTCAGTTCCGTCCTCTTTTTTGTCATAACAAATTTTGGTGTCTGGCTTACCGGCGGCGGATGGTTCTATCCGAAAACAGTGCAGGGTCTCATCGAATGCTATACGCTTGCTCTTCCGTTTTTCCGTAACACGATTGTTGGAGATCTGGCGTATACAGCAGTTCTGTTTGGATTGTTTGAATTCGTTCAATATTCAATACGGGTTCAGGAAAAAAAGACCGTTCAGATTTAGTAATATTATTAATTTTTAAGAAATGCAACGTCAGGTTGACCTTGAAAAAGCCGGCCTGACGTTCTTTGTTATTTGGCGAAGGTATTCGACTACCCGCTATTTTGATCGCCTCGCCCCGTTTCATGTGGATTGATTGAGCGATCTCTTTGTGGCTTTTTATTGAAAAAGGTCTATATTGAACACCACAAAACTATAACGCAATCACGTCTCCGAAATAAAGAAATTGTATTGCGAAGCTCCATCCATAGTATCCGGCAAAATCACATCCGCAGAAGACTATCATTTCGCAAGCACGAATTCGGCGACCAAGAATCCCGATAATTGAGGGAGAGAGGAATTTATGTCAGAGTATGTCAACAAAGTCATGGCGAATGTCAAATCAAAAAACTCAAATGAACCGGAGTTTCACCAGGCGGTGGAAGAAGTGTGTGAATCGTTAGAACCGGTTTTCGCGCGGCATCCGGAATATCAAGCGGCGCGAATCCTGGAACGGATGGTGGAACCTGAACGCACCATCATTTTCCGGGTTCCCTGGATGGACGATCAGGGAGATATTCAAATCAACCGGGGCTTTCGCGTGCAGATGAACAGTGCCATCGGCCCCTACAAGGGTGGATTGCGTTTTCACCCATCCGTAACGCTGAGCATTCTTAAGTTCCTTGCATTTGAACAGGTGTTCAAAAACAGTCTCACGACGCTCCCGATGGGAGGCGGCAAAGGCGGATCCGATTTCAACCCGAAAGGAAAAACGGATAATGAAGTGATGCGGTTCTGTCAAAGTTTTATGACGGAGCTGTACCGGCATATTGGTGCAGATACGGATGTGCCTGCAGGAGATATTGGCGTTGGCGGAAGGGAAATTGGATTTTTGTTCGGCCAATACAAACGCCTCACCAAAGAATTCAACGGCGTACTGACAGGGAAGGGATTAAACTGGGGCGGCTCATTGATCCGTCCTGAAGCAACGGGATTCGGGGTCGTTTATTTTACAGAAGAAATGTTGAAGACCAAAGGAATGAGCATAGAAGGGAAGACGGTCGCCGTTTCGGGATTCGGCAATGTTGCATGGGGCGCCGTGACAAAAGCGAATCAGCTGGGTGCAAAAGTCCTTACGCTTTCCGGACCGGATGGATTTGTCCATGATCCGGATGGCATCAAAGGCGAGAAGATAGAGTATATGCTCGAACTGCGGTCGAGTGCAAAAGACGAAGTGAAATCATATGCAGATAAATTTAAAGTACCGTTTTACCCCGGCAAGCGGCCGTGGGGCTTGAAAGTGGATGTCGCAATTCCTTGCGCGACGCAAAATGAGCTGGATGAACAGGATGCAAAAGACTTGGTGAAGAACGGCTGCGTTTGCGTCTGTGAAGGCGCAAATATGCCGACGACCATGGAGGGATTTAAAGTGTTTCGTTCGGCGGGAATTTTGTTCTCTCCAGGGAAAGCATCGAATGCCGGCGGCGTCGCAACGTCGGGATTGGAAATGAGTCAGAACAGTATGCGCCTCCCATGGCCGAAAGAAGAGGTTGATTCACGGCTGCATCAAATAATGAAAAGTATTCACGCAACGTGCGTTCAGACGGCAGAACGGTTCGGTGAACCGGGCAATTATGTGATGGGTGCAAATATTGCCGGTTTTCTGAAAGTGGCGAATGCGATGCTCGAACAGGGCCTGGTCTGACAAATGGAATTCTGAGATATCTGATGTCGCTGATGGCGCTCCTTTCTTTGTGTGCTTGAATGATTTGCAGAGATAGCGGCGCCATTATCATAATTATTCATTCTTGAGTTTGAACGATATGAACCGGATAGAACAACTGACGGCAGAAGACATTCACGGCGGCCGCATGAAGTCGTTTCAAAAACTCATGCGGATCAAAGTGCGGGATATCCTGCTCGTTGCCAGTCTCTACGACCAGTATCTGTTTGAAGAAGACGGCAGGCTCTACGAATTGATCCGGCAGGAATTTCAGGTCCTCAATCTCAGCCATCCGCCCGAGATCACCCACGTCACCAGTGGTGAAGAAGCGATAGAACTGCTTACCTCCGGTGAAAATTTTGACCTGGTGATCACCACGCTGCACATTGAAGATATGCCGGTGATCCGGTTTGCACAGAAAATCCGGCAAACGGGCATCGATATTCCCATCCTTCTGCTGGCGTACGATAACCGGGAGAAAAAAGAAATCGTCACCAATTATGATACCAGCGTGTTCGACCGGATCTTCATCTGGCAGGGAGATTACCGCCTCATCGTTGCCATGATCAAGCATGTCGAAGATAAACTCAATGTTCAAAATGATACGGCAACCGTCGGCGTCCAGGTGATCATCCTGGTGGAGGATGATATCGCGTTTTATTCGACCTACCTGCCGCTTCTTTACACTCAAATTCTCAACCAATCGCAGCGGCTGGTGTCGGAAGGCGTCAATTTGACGCATCGATTCCTCCGCTTGCGTGCGCGGCCGAAGATCCTGCTTTGCTCGACCTATGAGGAAGCTTGGTCCAGTTTTGAAAAATATGAAGAGTATGTTCTCGGCGTCATTTCGGATATTGACTTTCTCCGCGAAGGCGAGAAAGATCCGAAAGCAGGCTTCAAGTTCGCCGAATCGGTCCGGAAAAGGAAGGAAGACATTCCCATCCTGCTGCAGTCGGGTGACGCGCAGGCGGCTGCGGAAGCGTTTGAGCTGGGAGCGGGGTTTTTGCAGAAAGGCTCACCGACGCTCCTGCGGGACCTGAACAATTTTGTGATGACGCATTTTGGATTCGGCGATTTTATTTTCCGCACGCCGGATGGTGTGGAAGTCGGCCGGGCGACGAATTTAAAGGAGCTCGAGGAGCAGCTTCAAAAAGTTCCCGACGAGTGTATTCAATTCCATGCGAGAAGAAATCATTTTTCGAATTGGCTGAAAGCAAGGACCGAATTTTGGCTTGCACATAAACTCCGTCCGCAAAAAGTGGAAGATTTTGCGACAATCCGGGATATGCGGGACGATTTGATCGGTGCACTGCGGCTTTACCAGGAGACGCGCCAGCGGGGCCTGATCACAGAATTTTCAAAGGAAACATTCGATATTAAAAACAGTTTTGCACGGATCGGGACCGGCTCGGTGGGCGGGAAAGCGCGCGGATTAGGATTCGTCAATACGCTCATAAATAATTATCATTTGCGGGATCGTTTTGAGGGGGTGGAGATCTCCGTCCCCTCCGCAATCGTCATTGCAACCGACGTCTTTGACAAATTTATTCGCGAGAATCAGCTGGACAAGGTTATTCTGGAATCAAAAAACGACGATGAACTTCTCCAGCGGTTCGTCGATGCACCGTTCTTCCCGCCGGATGTGATCTTCAGGCTGATCGATTACCTTGAATTGTCCCTCGAACCGCTTGCGGTACGATCATCAAGCCTGCTGGAAGATTCACAGTACCAGCCGTTTGCCGGCGTGTACCAAACCTATATGATTCCGAATAATAACTCCGACCCGAAGATCAGGTTGATGGAATTACTGGAAAGCATTAAGCTGGTATATGCATCGACGTATTCAAAAAGAGCAAAAGATTATATGAAAGCGACGCCGTACCGTCTGGAAGAGGAAAAGATGGCGGTGATCATCCAGCGCATGGTGGGAACGTCTCATAACAACCGGTTTTATCCTGAATTTGCCGGCGTCGCGAAATCGTACAATTTCTATCCTGTCCCGCCCCAAAAATCTGAGGATGGGATTGTCCAGGTGGCATTAGGGCTTGGGTTTACGGTCGTGGAAGGCCGTAACTCCGTGCGGTTTTGTCCTAAGTTTCCGCGCCATCTGCTCCAATTCTTTTCCACAAAAGAAACGATTCGCAATGCCCAGCAGGAGTATCTTGCTCTTGACCTGACGTCCACGTTCAGTCATGAAAATCATGAAACCCCGGACGTCATGATTAAGCATTATGATTTACGTACGGCAGAGGAAGATAATACGCTGTACTATGTCGGGTCCACCTACTCGCCGGAAGATGATTCGGTGTATGACGGGGTCTCACGCGAAGGGAAACGGGTGGTGACGTTTGCACCTGTGCTGAAATATAAGATTTTTCCCCTGCCCGAAATATTGGATCTGATTCTCGACATGGGAACCTGGGGAATGGGCACTCATGTCGAAATTGAGTTTGCGGTAAACATGAACACGCCGCCCGGGTCAGCGAAAGAATTTGCCATGCTGCAGATTCGCCCGCTCGTGATGAGCCTTGAATTCGAAGAACTTGATGTCGAACAATTCAAACAGGAAAATCTTATTTGTCAGAGCGAGCAAGTGCTCGGCAATGGCGCCATTCAGGATATCTATGATATCGTCATGGTGGATGCAGAACGGTTCGAACGGTCGAAAAGCAAGGAGACCGCTCGGGAGGTCGGTGAAATTAACGCGCGGCTACTGGCGGAGAACAGGCCGTATGTGTTGATCGGCATGGGAAGATGGGGAAGTATGGATCCGTGGCTCGGGATTCCGGTCACCTGGGATCAAATTTCCGGCGCGGCGGTGATCGTCGAGTCGGGATTTAAAGATATCGATGTGACCCCGTCGCAGGGATCTCATTTCTTCCAGAACATTACTTCGTTCCGCATCGGATACTTCACCGTGGATGCTCTTCACCATCTCGGATTCATTGATTGGGAATGGCTGAAGGCACAGCCGGCATTGCGCGAATTGAAGCATGTGCGCCATCTTCGGTTTGAACGATCGATTATTGCAAAAATTAACGGACGGAAGAATAAAGGGGTGATAGTAAAACCGGCTGAAAACAGCCGGTAACAAGCGGTACTGAAAATCTGCGGAGAACGGCAACCTGAACATCGGCATTTCTTGAATTCAATCACATCAATCGGCCCCTCTCGTTGTAGATTAATCGTTTTTCTGCTACCTTCATGCCCATGAAGATTCTCAGTCTCACTCAACGGTTCTTCCCCGGTCTTCCGCCCTGGTTGATTATCAAAACGCATCAAGGAGTCGTTATGAAATATCTTACAGTTATTTTTTGTGTCGTCCTGTTTCTGATGGGAGCCGCGGCACAACCCAGACAAATCATAACGTGTGATGATCTTCTGAGCCTTGGCCGGGTTTCGGATCCTCAAATTTCTCCGGACGGGAAGACGGTCGCATTCGTTGTCGCATGGCAGCTGAAGGAGGAAAACAAATCCAGGAGCAATATCTATCTCGTGAGTATCTCGGGAGGCGAGGTCCGGCAGCTGACCAACGCAATCGGAAGTAATTATTCTCCGCGCTGGATGCCGGATGGAAAGACCATAGCATTTGTTTCAACGCGAGACGGTGAATCGCAGCTCTGGACAATTCCAACAGGCGGCGGAGAAGCGAAGAAGATATCGCATATTGCGACGGAGGCAAGCGGACTTCTTGTTTCTCCCGACGGGAAATGGTTCGCATTTTCTTCGGACGTCTATCCTGAGTGCCTGGATGAAGACTGCAATGCGAAACGGCTTGAAGCGGCTGAAAAAAGCAAGGTGAAAGCGAAAATATTTACCACTCTGCCGTATCGCGTCTGGAATTCCTGGAAAGACGGCAGGCGCAGCCATTTATTTGTGATGCCGGTGGACGGCGGAAAACCGGTGGATGTGACGCCCGGTGATTTCGATACACCGCCCATCGATTTAGGGGGAAACTGGGATTATGCATTTTCGCCGGAGAGTAATGAAATTGCATTCACCAAAAATCCGGATTCGCTTCTCGCAATAAGCACGAATAACGAAATATATGTTGTCCCGGTGACCGGAGGAACGGCAAAGAACATTTCCAATAATCCCGCCAACGACAGCCAGCCGCTGTTTTCTCCGGACGGAAAATATATCGCATATCGCAAAATGGAGCGGGCGGGTTTTGAAGCGGACCGGCGGCAGCTGGTGCTCTATGAACGGTCGACGGGGTTGCTGATCAATCTGACACCGCATTTTGATTACAGTGTGAACAATGTCGTCTGGTCGCCTGATTCGAAATCTCTTCTCTTTAACGCCGACAATAAAGGGAATATCTCCATCTTCCAGGTCACCATTCGTGATAAAAAGGTATCGACGGTACTCGAAGAGGGTTTTACAACGACATTTCGTCTGACGCCCGATGGCAGGACGCTGCTCCTCGCCAAAGAATCCGTCAATATGCCAACCGAATTATTTACCGCTGACCGTGACGGAAAAAATTTAAAAGGGATCACGTTTATCAATCGGGCAAAAGTATCCCAGCTGGAAATGAATACCATGGAAACGTTCTGGTTTGACGGAGCAGAGGGAACACGGGTGGAGGGATTTTTGTTGAAGCCGCCGGCTTTTTCCGGCAATAAGAAATATCCGCTGATCTTCCTCGTGCATGGGGGTCCGCAGGGGCAGTGGGGGGATGAATTTCATTACCGGTGGAATGCGCAGATGTTCGCATCGCGCGGCTATATTGTCGTCATGATCAATCCGCGGGGAAGTACCGGCTACGGACAACAATTTACGGATGAAATCAGCAGAGACTGGGGTGGGAAAGTCTATGACGATTTAATGAAGGGCTTGGATTATACATTGAACACCTACCCTTTTATCGATGGCAGCCGAATGGCGGCAGCAGGCGCTTCGTACGGCGGATATATGATGAATTGGATTCTGGGGCATACGGATCGATTTCGATGTATCGTTTCGCATGACGGAGTCTTCAATCCGGCAAGCGCCTACGGGACGACGGAAGAACTTTGGTTCAATGAATGGGAATTTGGCGGGACTCCGTACAGCGCCCCGGAGCTGTACAAAAAGTGGTCGCCCATGGAATTTGCAAAGAATTTCAAGACGCCGACACTGGTGGTACACGGCCAGCTGGATTATCGTCTTGATGTCAGCGAAGGATTCCAGCTGTTTACCGCGCTCCAGCGGCAGGGGGTAAAATCGAAAATGCTCTATTTCCCGGACGAATTCCATTTTGTTTCAAAACCGCAAAATGCAGAGCTCTGGTATAAAACGGTTCTGGATTGGATCGATGAGAACACGAAATGAATGGTGCGCGTTGAGCGCGATAAGAATAACATAGTCAGAATGAGATTTCAAGAATTATATGCAGAGTCGTTTGTTCGTAGAAAATGAGAGAACGAAATAAAATGGTGATTTTAAAAACTTGATGGAGTACAGGCCAATGAAAAAAACAAAAAAAACGAAGAGTACTGGAGTAAAAAACAAACCCAGGAACAAGTCAATTTCAAAAGTGAAGCGGACAGTCTCGAAGCCTGCACATTCGGCTCTAGCGCAATTCAAAAAAAGCATGCTGGCGCTGGTGAGCGAGACTTCGACTAATTTACCGCCGGATGTGAGGCGTGCCCTGAAATGGGCGATTGAACGCGAGACTCCGGGTAGTCAGGCGGCGCTTGCGCTGAAAGCCATGGCCATCAATACGGATATGGCGTGCGATAAGGAGGCCCCGGTGTGTCAGGATACGGGAATGCCGACCTTTGAAATTAAAACGCCGGCCGGCACAAACCAAATTTTCATGCAAGGCGAAATTAAAGAAGCAATTCGTGAGGCGACGAAAGCGGGCAAACTCCGTCCTAATGCGGTCGATTCTCTGTCAGGCAAAAACAGCGGGAATAATATTGGTACCGGCTGTCCCGTGATGCACTTTGAACAATGGGAGGAAAAAGATATCGAAGTGCGTCTTATCCTGAAGGGGGGCGGATGCGAGAATAAGAATATTCAGTACGCTGTACCCTGTGAGCTGCCCAATCTGGGCAGGGCAGACCGCTCGTTGGAAGGTGTACGTAAGTGCGTGCTTCACGCCGTCTGGCAGGCGCAGGGACAGGGGTGCAGCGTCGGTGCAATCGGTGTCGCAATCGGCGGAGATCGTGCTTCGGGATATCAATTTGCCAAGCAGCAGCTCTTCCGCATGCTCGACGATATCAATCCGGACCCGGAACTTGCAAAACTCGAAGACTATATTCTGCAAAACGCCAACAAGCTTGGCATCGGCACAATGGGATTCGGGGGATTATCGACGCTGATCGGCTGCAAGATAGGTGCCTATCACCGCTTGCCGGCATGCTTTTTTGTCACGGTCGCCTACAATTGCTGGGCATTTCGCAGGCTGGGAGTTGTTCTGGATTCGAAAACCGGGGCCATTAAACGATGGCTTTATAAGGAAGATACTCCGGTGATGCGAATGGCGAAAGAGGAAAAATTGCCACTGACGGGGCGTGAAATTCCGCTCACGATACCACTGTCGGAAAACCAGGTTCGTGGTTTAAAAGTGGGCGATGTTCTCATGCTCAGCGGGACGATGCATATGGGACGTGATGTTCTTCATCACCATTTAATATCGCATGAATCGCCGGTCAACCTCGACGGCGGAGTGATATATCACTGCGGACCTGTCGCGCTTAAAAAAGGCGAAACGTGGTTTATGAATGCAGCCGGACCTACGACGAGTATTCGCGAAGAGCCGTACCAGGGCGAGGTGATACGCAAGTTTAATGTGCGGGCGGTCATTGGGAAAGGCGGGATGGGAACGAAGACGCTTGCCGCCATGAAGGATATCGGTGCGGTTTATCTCAGCGCCATCGGCGGCGCCGCACAGTATTACGCGAAATGTATCGAACACGTTGAAGGAGTCGATTTTCTGGAGTTTGGCGTTCCGGAGGCAATGTGGCATGTCCGGGTGAAAGATTTTCCGGTCATCGTGACCATGGATGCCCACGGCAACAGCCTCCATGCAGAGGTGGAAAAATCTTCAGCTGTTGAACTTGCGAAATTTGCAGAACCGGTCGTATGGTAACGAGCACTCAAATTCGTAAGAGGAGAAGTGGAAATGGAAACATCAAATCGGCGGTACATTTCAGCACAACACGCCGTACGAGCGGCCGAATAAATTATGTTTTGCATTGCTGTAAGTGCTTGATTGATATACCTGGCGGGTTGTTCAAGGCTTTCCATCGTGGGAAAAAGACGACGGGAATGTCTATCGTATTCATTGCGCTTCAAAACCTGGAACCGTGCGGGAAATGATGAACGTGTAATAATTTTTTCCATGACAAACGAAGAGTATCCTATTACCCCTGCGGTTCGTGTTCTGCGAGCAAAGAAGATAGCCTTCATCCCGTACCTTTATCGCTATGAAGAACACGGAGGCACGCATCAATTTGCAGAGGAATTCCATATCTCCGATCATCACGTGATCAAGACATTGGTCTTCGAGACAGATCAGAAAAAGCCGCTGATCATCCTGATGCATGGCGACCGTGAGGTTTCGACGAAACAAATGGCGCGCATCATCAAAGTAAAACAGGTGGTTCCATGCGATGCCGCGACGGCGCAGCATCACACCGGGTATCAATTTGGCGGCACCAGCCCGTTTGGAACACGCCGTCAATTGCCTGTCTATGCGGAAAAGACTATATTACACCTGCAAAAAATATATATCAACGGTGGAAAACGCGGCTTCATAGTCGAAATCACTCCGTCCGATCTGCGTGCTGTAATTGAGATTATCGAAGTTGAGGCGGCAATTCTTCCCAATTCATAAACAGGAATCGATATGGAACTCAGTACCATAGAGTGGACGGTTCAGCTTCGGTTTATCGTTGCTCTCGCACTTGGATTTCTCGTCGGACTCGAACGGGAAAGTATAAAGGCCGATGGAAAACCGGTCTTTGGCGGAGTACGGACACATCCGCTCATCAGTTTATTCGGCTTTGGATGCGCCTGGCTGTATCAGATCGGCGCAACGGCGATGCTGCCGGTTGGTCTGTTGGCGATCGCTACGCTGACCGGAATTGCCTATGTCGCAAAAATCCGAGTCGATCGTTTTGGCACTACCAGCGAAGTATCTGCGCTGCTTACCTTTATCACCGGCGCATTGGCAATGCTGGTGGACGTATGGATTGCCATGGCGTTAGGCGTTATTAACACCATGCTGCTTTCGGAAAAAGCAATGCTCGAATCCTACGTCGATCGGCTGAGCAAAGTGGAATTTTTGGCAACGGTAAAATTTCTCCTGGTGACGGTTATCGTTCTGCCCGTTCTGCCAAATCATGAATTCACGCAATTCCACATCAATCCATTTAAAGTCTGGCAGATCGTCGTCATCGTTTCGACACTGGGATTTGTCGGGTATTTATTGGAGAAAAAATTTGGATCGAAACTGGGTTTATGGATGTCCGGTATATTTGGCGGCATTGTATCCAGCACGGCGGTGACGATTTCGATGGGCCGCATAGCAAAGAAGAACCCATCGCGCGGGAGCAGTGCATTGCAGGCCGCGTTACTGGCAAGCAGCGTCATGTATCTTCGGGTGCTGGTGCTCATCTGGTTCATCAATAATTCGTTCATTCCGAATCTCTGGCCGCGTTTCATTTTTCTCGCCGCGGTCGGTGTGGTGCTGTCTCTCCGAATATCCCGGAAAGAATTGCCTGCGCTGGAATCGGAAGTGCCCGATTTACAAAACCCCTTTGAAATTCGCCCTGCTATTGGATTCGCTTTACTCTTTGTTCTTCTTTCGGTCATCACGGGATTTGTGAAAACGACGTTGGGCGATAGCGGGCTGCTGGCGGTCTCAGCGGTCGTCGGCGTTTCGGATATCGACCCGTTCATCCTCTCCCTGGTGCAGGGATCTGATGGAACAATGAAAATATTTACATCGGCAATCATTCTCGCCATGATGAGCAACACGATTGCAAAGGCAATTTATTTTTGGTCTCTTTCAAAAGGAACAAGAAAAGAAGCCGCTTTAAAATATTCCATCTATGCACTGCTCCATGTTCCGTTTATTCTCTGGTAAGCAATGGACGGGCAGTGCGCATGAACATTCTGATATATCCGCCAGCGGGGGAATTGTGACCAAGTCTCAAATAGTATTCACGGCAATTCTTGCAGTATTGAGTATAATATCGTTCTCCTGTTCAACCACGTCCTACCGGGAAGTGTACCCGTTGCTCACGGATGGCAAATACGATTCCGAATTCCCCTACCGCGGATGTTCGGGCCAGCTTGAACAAATATCGGAGTCAGTGCGGATGGTCAGTTGTATTGCATACTATAAAAGCTGGGTGTTCCCTCTGGAAAATAAAGTCCGCAGAAGTGATCTGCACGATCCGCTCCTGAAAAAGAAAGCGGTAAAAGAAGTGTTCTTGAATCAAACGGCCTCGGGAAGTGCGACCGTCATCTATTGTGAGAATAAAAGGGTAGCCTTGCTGACATGCGCACATGTGGTCGATTTCAATGATACGATTTTTACATTCTACCGCGGCGAAGATAAACGGGAAACAGAAATCCTTCAAAGTATTGCGGTGAAAGACCACCAGACAAATTACGTCGCAACCATTCAAGGCACACACAATCTCGATATCCTCGCGATTGATAAGGAAAATGATCTTGCACTCATTGGCCAGGTGATTGAATCCGGCGAAACAACGCCCATTACTGTTTTTCGTTATCCGCTCGGCAAAGCGAAAGAACTGGATTGGGGATCATTTGTCTATTTATTCGGATACCCGGCGGGATATCGGATCGTAACGAAAGCAATTGTGAGCAATCCCAACAGGGACAGATATGGGTCATTCCTTACGGATGCGGTGTTTAATCGGGGATTTAGCGGTGGTATCGTGCTGGCCGTACGGGACGGAGTTCCGAATTTTGAATTGGTTGGGATGATGAAACTCGTCCCCGGCCATCAGCGGTATTATTTGACTCCTGCCAAGGAAGGGGAGCAGATTGAATTCGATCCCACTATTCCGTTTAAAGGTGATGTGTACGCCGAAAGCCGTGTCGAGATTATTTATGGTGTTGCGCCGGCAATTCCGGTCGAGATGATCGTCGATTTTATTAAATCCAATCATGAAATGCTCTATGATAAAGGATATGACCTCCGTTCTTTTATTGCACCCCGTCCGGATGAAAAACAGGCAGCGAAATGAGTCTTGTTGAACGCATACGTCATGCCGGTGTTGTCGGCTGCGGCGGCGCCGGTTTCCCCTCGCAGATAAAGGCCTCATCGAAAGCAGAAATAGTGGTTGCGAATGGTGCGGAGTGCGAACCTCTTCTCCATAAAGATCTGGAACTCATGATGCGGGAGCCGGAAGCAATAGTGAGCGGTATGAAACTGCTGATGGAGGCAACCGGTGCCCGGCAGGGCATCATCGGGGTGAAAAAGAAATATGAAGAGAAACTGAATGGAATGAGATCGGCGCTCCGCGGGTCGGATATCACGCTGCAATACCTTGGAGATTATTACCCGACCGGAGATGAATATGTGCTCGTGTACGAAACAACACACCGCCTGATCCCGCCTCAGGGAATTCCCCTCGACGTCGGCGTGGTGGTCAACAACGTGGAAACCCTGCGAAATATTCACCGGGCGGACCAGAATCATCCTTCATTTACAAAATATATTTCAGTCGCCGGCGCCGTTGCGCATCCTTCCACATTTGAAGTGCCCGTGGGCATATCGTTCGCTGATGTCATTCAAGCGGCAGGAGGTGCAACCGTCGATGCCGTTGCAGTGTTCGTCAGCGGAATTATGATGGGGAAACTTGAAACGGACCTGGAACTGCCGGTGACGAAAACATGTGCCGGTTTGCTGGTGCTTCCGATGACGCACCGGCTGGTGCAGCGCAAAATACTGCCGATGGCGGCCATGCATCGGATTGGAAAGTCTGCCTGTGATCAATGCAGCTATTGCACCGAGTTCTGCCCCCGCTATCTCCTCGGCTATGACGTTCAGCCGCATAAAGTCATGCGGAGCTTATCGTTCACGGCAACGGGAGAAGATATCTGGAATCAATGGGCGCAGTTATGCTGCGGATGCGGCCTCTGCACGCTGTATGCCTGCCCGGAAGATCTTTACCCCAAGGAGGCGTGTGATAAATCAAAAAGTGACTTGCGGGCTAAAAAAATCGCCTGGGCCGGAACACGCGATATTCGCATCCATCCGATGTACGACGGGCGTCATGTCCCGCTGAAAAAACTCATTGAGAAATTGGGAATAAGCGATTATGACGTGCTGGCACCATTTGAAGATCTGAAATTTACTCCGGACCATGTCCGGCTGCCGCTGCAGCAGCATCTTGGAAAGCCTGCCCGGGCGATCGTCTCTGCCGGTCAGCGTGTGAATGCAGGAGACACGATTGCGGATATTCCGGAAGGAACACTGGGTGCGAACATTCATGCAAGCATCGATGGACGGGTGAAATCCGTCACCGATGAAATAGTCATTGAACGGATTTGATAAGCGGGAAGACGATGGATATGAATTCAATAGGACTCATTGAGTTGACCAGCATTGCGGCTGGATTCAATACCGCGGATGCAATGTTGAAAGCATCGGCAGTGGAATTACTACTCTCACGAAGCATCTGCTCCGGTAAATATATTGTACTCATTGGAGGAGATGTCGCGGCCGTGCGTGCGAGTGTCGATGCTGGCAAAACGGCGAGCCGCGGGATGATCGTGGATACATTTGTCATACCCAATGTCCATCGGGATGTTTTCCCGGCGATTGCCGGCACGACGCAGGTGCAAATGCTCGAAGCCCTGGGTATCGTGGAATCATTCAGCGTCGCTTCGCTCATAGAGGCGGCGGATGCTGCGGTCAAAACCGCACGCATTCAATTGATAGAAATACGACTCGCCATGGCCCTCGGCGGCAAAGCGTTTGTTACCATGACCGGGGATGTCGCCTCGGTGACATCGGCGGTCGATGCAGCAGCAGCAGTCTGTTCCGAAAAAGGATTATTAGTGAACAAAGTGGTCATTCCTAATCCACGGAAGGAATTGCTCCAGGAAATTGTTTAAGTGAGCGCACTCCAGGGTGAACTTTACCCTTAAACCGACGTATACCCATGTGTCACAATAACCCAAAATTGACCCGATGACTCCACGTATACCCCCATTTCTTCGAGGAATTCACAATCTTCTTACCCGGGATCTCACCTGGAATGATTTGAATAAATCACTCAACGATGACATGCGGGGAATGTATGAGTTCTATGAAGGCAGCATGAAATCCGTTGAAGGGGAGCGCCGGGGAGTGAAGCGGTCGATGAAATTCGTATGGCATCTGTTCGTTGCCTTCCTCTTGAAACTGACACCGCCGCGGCGGTTGATGTATGCGGTTGCCTTTGTCTTCATCGTCGTCGCACTGTCGGAAGGCAAGGCTGCTTCTGCAGTCTATTCATTTGTTATCGTGACCTTTCTTTTGGCGATGGAGCTTGCCGATAAATTGATTACGAAAGATGAACTGAGTATTGCTCGGGACATTCAACTGAGCCTTCAGCCGGGCAGCGATGTCAAAGTTGCCGGATATGACCTCCTTTCTCAGAGTGAAGCGGCGAAACAGGTCGGCGGCGATTATTACGATGTTCTCCAGCTTCCGGATGGCAGTACCCTGGTGGTCATTGGAGATGTTTCAGGAAAAGGGATCTCTTCTGCATTGTACGTGGTAAAAATGCAAACCGCCCTTCAACTGTTCGCCACGGAAACAAACGACCTCCGCGAGCTGCTGATACGTCTAAATTCCCATGTGTATGGACAGCTCAAACGAAATTATTTTCTTTCTCTGTTCCTGGTGAAACTGCTCCCCGACGGATCTGCCGAAATGTGCCGGGCAGGGCATCCTCCTGCATTGCTGTGCCGTGCGAAGGATCATTCCACGGAATGGCTGAAACCCAACGGCATTGCAGTGGGTATGGTTTCTTCCACGAACGGCGGGGGAGAGTCTGAAGAAAAAGCGAAGTGCTTCGGACCATCTCTGGAAACACAATCTCTTCGTATGGAAAAAGACGATGTGCTTTTCCTTTTTACGGATGGGGTAATCGAATCGGTCGATAATACCGGAAAAGAATACGGACTCGACAGGGTTGCCGAGTTATTTAAGAATTGTAAGAGTGAAACACTGGAGCAAATGCGCCGGTGCATGATCGACGACCTGATCCGGCATCGATCGGGAGCCGACCTGAGAGACGATACCACTTTCCTTCTGCTCAAAAAAACGTAACGATTTACTGCTTCCTGGCCGATGCATTCTGCATCCTGAGTAAATCGCTCACATGTGAAAAAATAAATGCTTTCGAGCGCAATCCTTGAATGATGAGCGGCAATGCCTCAGAGGTATGCCAGCCCCGGCCGTTCATATGCATAACGATAATGGAACCGTTCCTCGCACTGGAGACGACATAATGGATGATGCGGTCTCGTGAGAGGGAAGAATCCGGATCGCCGGAGGCGAGATCAAAATTTACAGTCGTGAGACCGATTTTCTGCGCAAGTGAATCGATTCGCCGGTTTGTTTCTCCATACGAAGGCCGGAAAAGTTTTGCCGAAGTTCCGATCAGCCGTTGCAGGAGGGATTCCGTTTGCTCAAGCTCATGGGTGACGCTGTCGTCCGAGAGCGTTGTACAATGCGGGTGTGAATAACTGAGGTTGCCTATCTCAAATTGCGGCATGGAAGCGAGTTTCTTGACTTCACGGGTATGCTTTTGAATCCATTTTCCGCTTAAGAATAATGTCGCAGGCACTCCGGAGTCTGCAAGCGTCTGAATGATACGGGCGTCAAATCCTCCGTGTGTGGAAGAGGGACAGGCGTCGAACGTGAGAGCGATATTTCTTTCATGCCTGGAGCCATGATTCAGCACCTGCCCCTGAGTTTCAGGTTCTGGAAGGAAGAGGAGAAGCGTCAAAATGAAAAGCCGGCAGAGCGATGTCATGAATAATTTGCTGGGAATGAAAGATAAAAATGCCTCTTGAATATCAAGAGGCATGAATGGAGTGAAGCCTATTGATGTGATGCAATCAGTGAAACGAATGACCTCCTCGAACGTGGCCTGCGGTCACACTCAAACCAATGCGCTGCCGGTTCGTTATCTGGTTTTTGAGTCTGGATTTGCATCCGGTGCTTCCCAGTTTCCTCAGGAGAATCCTGTTGGTTTTTAACTCCTTCGGTTGTTGCGGGTTTGCTGATTTCATTAATCCCTCCTTGTGTGTCTTGAAGAAGAATGATGTAATGAATGGTGCTCTCTGCACAATGTTACTGACTTGCTTCATAATTGTCAAGTGATTAGTTATTTCTCTACGGTATCCGGCTCTCAATGATCGTGAAATAGTGCTTCGGTAATATCCAATCCGCAAGATGTTGTGCGTCAAATTGAGATATTGGATTATCTTGTAAAAAAAAAGAAATAAAATCGTTTCTTGCCTTCGCTTTCTTACTTTCGTATATTTATATACAAGCTTAACAAAAAACTTATGGTTTGACCGAATATTTTTTATGTTGCTGAAGTAGCTCAGTGGTAGAGCAGTCCCGATAATTTCATGCTGAAGTAGCTCAGTGGTAGAGCAGCGGTTTCGTAAACCGCAGGTCGTGGGTTCAACTCCCACCTTCAGCTCAAAAAACAGCGTTTTATCCCCTCCGGTTCTTCAATTGGTTGCTCAAGATGCCTGGAAGCTATCTCAATAAAGACGTCACGATATATTGAGCCTGTCGAAATGCGACGTTGTTCGAAAAATCGATCTTCGATAAATCTGCTCTCCTTTATCCCCCAATGCAAATGTTCCATCGGCATCCATTAAAATGGACGCCTTGTTAAACGAAACCCGAAGGGTTTTCCAAAATCACTAGCCGTCCCGACGAAGTCGGGATGGCGAAGATCATGGAAGGGAAAAACCATTATTCCTTCGGCATCCGTTGTGCTTTCCGGTTATTTTGTCTCATTCTAATTATTGCGTATCTTATAAAAGAAATGGACAATGATATTGTCTTGGATTATTGACGTGATAGAATAATGAATCACAATCAACTCCCAATAAATTCTATGGAATCCGTTTTCCGACGGCTTTTTTAGCGAAAAAAATCAGGATGACGAATAATGCCGTTCCTTGAAACCCTCATCATAGCCCTTGGATTAGCTGCAGATGCGTTTGCAGTCTCCATATCTGCGGGGTCAACCGGGGTCTTGCGCGGACCTCGTTCCAAATTGAGGTTATCGTTTCATTTTGGGCTGTTCCAGTTTCTTATGCCTATCATCGGTTGGTTCGCCGGTCTCAGTATTGAACAGTATGTTCAATCGTTCGATCACTGGATTGCGTTCGGATTGCTTTCCTGGGTTGCCGTCCACATGATTCGCTCTTCACGGGCGGAGGACGATCGGACTCTCCAGCAAGACCCAAGCCGGGGAATGATGCTCGTTGCTCTTTCGGTTGCAACGAGTTTGGATGCGCTCGCGATCGGACTGAGTTTGGCCCTTCTGCAGGTGTCGATCTGGTATCCTTCGGTGATCATTGGTGTCGTGACCGGTACAACTTCATTTATTGGCATTCTGTTGGGTCAACGTTTTTCCAGAACTCTCGGCAGAAAAGCGGCAATCGTTGGAGGGATTTTACTGATTCTTATCGGGTTCAGAATCATTATCAGTCACCTCGGTTTTCTCTGATAGCCCGAAAATTTGAGATTGCTGCCTGTGAAAAAATGATTGATTGTGGCGGCATCTTTTCATAATTTAATTACGCTTTATAGTATTTTTTTCCTGAAAGGATAATATGAACGAAGGTAAAATCGTCCAGATCATTGGACCTGTGGTGGATATTGATTTTTCCGGCGGCAAACTCCCGGAAATTATGAATGCCGTTAGAATTCCTCGAAAAAATGTTGAAGGGGTAGATGAAGACTTAATCGTAGAAGTTCAACAACAGCTGGGTGAAGACCGCGTGAGAACCGTTGCAATGGATTCTACCGATGGAATTATGCGCGGGATGACCGCCCATGATACCGGTGCACCGATCACGGTTCCGGTCGGCCCGGCAGTACTGGGACGCTTGATTAACGTCCTTGGCGCGGGCATCGACGGCTTGCCGCCCATTGAAGCGAAAACGTATTACCCCATCCATCGTCAGGCTCCGAGCTTCGATCAACTCGTCACGAAAAAGGAAATGTTCGAGACCGGAATTAAAGTGATCGATTTGCTCGAACCGTATACCAAAGGCGGCAAAACCGGATTATTCGGCGGAGCCGGTGTCGGCAAGACGGTCATCATTCAAGAATTGATCCATAATATTGCTACACATCATGGCGGATATTCTGTATTCGCCGGTGTCGGCGAACGGACACGCGAGGGAAACGACCTCTGGCTGGAAATGAAAGAATCGGGCGTGCTTGCGAAAACCGCCCTGATCTTCGGACAGATGAACGAGCCCCCTGGTGCGCGTCAGCGCGTCGGTCTCACGGCCTTAACGATGGCGGAATACTTCAGGGATGAAGAAGGGAAGGATGTTCTGCTCTTTATTGATAATATTTTTAGGTTTGTGCAGGCCGGTTCGGAAGTATCCGCCCTGTTAGGACGTATGCCGTCTGCCGTCGGATATCAGCCGACACTCGGGACAGAAATGGGCGAGTTGCAGGAACGAATTACCTCCACAAAGAAAGGTTCGATCACATCTGTTCAGGCGATTTATGTTCCTGCTGATGATCTTACGGATCCGGCACCTGCGACCACCTTCTCGCATTTAGATGCGACCACCGTGTTAAGCCGGCAGATCGTCGATAAAGGAATTTATCCTGCGGTCGATCCGCTGGATTCCACCTCTCGCATTCTCGATCCGAACATCATCGATGCGGAACATTATCTAGTCGCAAAACGGGTCAAAGAGGTGCTGCAGGCTTATAAAGATCTCCAGGATATCATCAGCATCCTGGGAATGGATGAACTTTCCGACGAAGATAAACTGACGGTGACCCGTGCCCGGAAGATTGAAAAATTCCTTTCACAGCCGTTCTTTGTTGCCGAACAATTCACTTCTATTCCCGGCAAGTATGTGAAAATAGAAGATACGATCCGCGGCTTTAAAGGAATTCTGGACGGCGAGTATGACGCACTCCCTGAAAATGCATTCCTGATGGTCGGGACGATTGAAGAAGCTGTTGAAAAAGCGAAACAGATCCAGGCGGCCTGAGTATGTCAGAGAAATCGTTTCATTTGGAAATCGTGACGCCAAGACGCATTGTGTTTAAAGGCGAAGTAACCAGCGTGAGTGCGCCCGGTTTGGACGGCGGTTTCCAGGTGCTCCACAGCCACGCCCCCTTGCTGGCAACATTGAAAATCGGTAAAGTAAAGTTGACTCAGGATGGCGGCCCCGAACTGCAATATGCAATATCTGGCGGGTTTATGGAGGTGAAGGAGAACAAGGCCATCCTGTTGGCGGAAACAGCAGAACGAACCGATGAGATTGATATAGAACGCGTGAAAGCAGCGCGGGATCGAGCACTGACCCGGCTGGCAGAGAAGAAACTTGAAACGGATCTGGAGCGCGCAAAACTTGCACTTGCCCGTGCTCAGAACCGATTGAAGGTCGCTGAAAACTTATTAGAAACCCGCTGATTCGATCAGTGGGTTTTTCATTCATAGGGGTCAGAAATGATCGCTGGTATTGAAACCTATAAGAACCGACCGACGCGGGCAGAAATATCTTTTGAAAATTTGCGCAACAATTATGGTATCGTCAAGTCCTTCATCAAGGATGATGTAAAAATAATGGCGATGGTGAAAGCGAATGCGTACGGGCATGGGCTTTACGAAATATCCAGCGAATTGTTGAACCAGGGAGTTGACTATTTAGGCGTTGCCGTTCTCGAAGAAGGAGTCTATCTGCGTGAATGCGGTATTACTGCTCCCATTCTTGTGCTTGGCCCCATCAATACCGATCAGATTGCCGAGTTTATAAAAAACGATATTGAGATAACAAGTTCATCGACCGATAAATCGGCGGCTATTGCTGCAGTGGCAAAAGAGATGCGGAAAAAAGCCCTGGTTCATTTAAAGGTCGACACAGGGATGGAACGGATCGGCGTCCATTGGTATCATGCAGAGCGGTTTATCGAAAAATCGTACGACTTCGAATCGATGACCATCAAGGGAATATTTTCACACCTGGCAAAATCGGAATCAGATCCCGGTTTTACCAATCAACAGCTGGACCGTTTCGATGCCATACTCGACAGTATGGAGAAGAAGAAACTTATTCCCGAGCTCGTCCATATGGCCAATTCCGCCGGGATCATGAATTTCCCGGCTTCGCATTATTCGATGGTACGCCCGGGTATCATGCTCTACGGATATAATCCGAACGGCTATCGACCGGATCAGTCCTTTGAAGGGAGATCATTGAAACCGGTCATGACCCTGAAATCAAAAGTATCGTTTTTTAAGGTGGTCCCTGCAAATACCGGATTAAGCTATAACCATACACACGTGACCAAGAATCAGACACGCATCGTCACACTTCCATTAGGATACGGGGACGGATACACCCGCCTCCTGTCCAATAAAGGCGAGGTCGTGATCCGGGGAAAAAAATATCCGGTCGTCGGCACGATCTGCATGGATCAATGCATGGTCGATATCGGTATGGAGGGAGAGGCGTACAACGGGGACGATGTCCTCCTGTTTGGCGATATGGATGGCTGCACCATTCCATTGGAATCGCTTTGTGATAAAATCGGGACAATTACTTATGAATTGCTGTGCGGGATCAGTTCACGTGTTCCACGAATATATAGGTCTCTATGAATCGCACCCAGAAATACATTTCTCTTCTTCTCGAGCGGCTGCCTAAATATGAACTTCGCTCGTACGAACATCAAACGAGTCTCGATCGTATTCGCGATCGGATTTCATCCACCGAGGATATTCACGCGGAACTGCGCGCGCTCTACCAGGTTCAGGGATTCGCCGAATTTGCGCTATGCCTGATGTGGGTAGCAGATAAAGTGGAAAAAGATTTTACGAAAGAAGAATCGACCATCGATGAAGAAACAAAAGCGTTCACCAGGTTCCGCCAGGCGGTCGGAGACCTGTCGGCCTCCGAACAGGAACCGACGGTTTCCGGATCGATGTTTGATATGTCCGGTTCGGAAGGATTCGGATCGGCGCCCGCACCGGTCACAGATTTCAATCCCACACCATCTTCGGAGTTCGAGTCTCCATCTGTTCCGGGGCCCTCAATAGATTCCATCTTTGGCTCACCGGAGCCTCCGTCGGGACAATCAATGCCGGCGGGCGGCGCATCCATTTCAAGACCGGAACAGGAGCATAAATTTGCCGTTCTTCTGGAAAAGTTTTTAGAATCGGTGCAAAGCGGTAATGAAGACCGGACGGACCTGCTGTTCGACGTCATCGCTGAATGTAATACGGTGCTTTCAGCCAATTTTGGAGATGAAGATTACAGCCAATTTTGCAGGTCACTTATAGAATTTCTTCAATATATCTCCACAAACCAGTACCTTGATGATGTCCGTGTCATGAATATTCTCTCCAATATTCAGGACCCGTTTGCCCAGTGGGCGCGAACGGATATGAATGCACGTGCAGGTATCCTCGTCACAGTCAACGACACACTTCGTGATTTTAAAGCGATGTTTGAATAAGGAAATATGAATCAACCTACTATTTATGCAGTTATCATGGCCGGCGGCGTCGGATCGCGGTTCTGGCCCCAAAGCCGTGAACGTTCGCCCAAACAAGTCCTCGAAATCGTCGGCTCCGGTTCTATGATCTCCAATACCATCGCGCGCATTCAGCCCCTGGTACCGCCGGAGAAAGTACTGGTGGTGACCAACAAACTTCAAAAAGAAATTATCCACCAACAGATCCCCTCTGTACCGATGCAAAATATTCTCACAGAGCCGATTGGAAGAAATACCGCGCCGTGCATTGGACTTGCAGCAAAGTGGATACGCCGCACGGATCCGGATGCCGTTATGATTATCCTTCCGGCGGATCACATCATCCGGGATACCGAAGAATTTTTAAACGTCCTCCGCCGCGCGGTGCACACCGCGCAGGAGAGTGATGCTCTGGTGACCATCGGGATCAAACCAACACACCCGGAAACAGGGTACGGGTATATTCAATATGAAGATTCTTCGGAAAAGAACCCGTTTGCCGCAGAAGGCATCTATCGCGTGAAAACATTTGCCGAAAAACCGAATCTTGAAACGGCGGAAAAGTTTTTAAAGTGCGGTGATTTTCTTTGGAACAGCGGCATGTTCATCTGGAAAGCAAGTATCATTCTTAATGAGATTGAAAAACATATCCCGGAACTTGGCGATCAACTGAACAAATTGGAACCGGCCATCGGCACCGAGAATTACCAGACGGCGCTCGAACGCGTCTACGGGGTTATCCGAAGCATCTCGATTGATTACGGAGTGATGGAAAAAGCATCAAAGGTTTTTGTCGCCATCGGAGATTTCGGATGGAGTGATGTCGGTTCATGGGATGAAGTCGTCCGATTAACGCCGATCGATGGCGATGGGAATGCGCTGCGCGGTACGGTCATCGCGAAAGATTCGCATGGGAATTATATCGACGCAGGCAGCAAAGTGGTGGCGACCATCGGACTTGAAGATGTCATCGTCGTCGTGACGGACGATGCCGTGCTGATCTGCAAAAAGGGAAGATCGCAGGATGTGAAAGAAGTGGTGGACTATCTCCGGCGAAAACAAATCAATGGACTGCTGTAAACAGGTCGTCGTGGATCTGCTGGCCTGTTCGGCGGTGATCCTGTTTATCGGTTGTTCGTCCACGCCCCGATTTGCCGACCGTGGCAATCAGCCCGCCGGCGAACGCAGGCCGCCTGCGCATTCAGGGCAGGCCCTTCGGCAAAGCACGGGTAAAGTTCTTTTAACTCTCGAGGGAATTGCTTCTTACTACGCGCATGATTTCCATGGAAAACTGACGTCGAACGGAGAAACATTTGATATGAACGGCCTCACGGCAGCACATAGAACGTTCCCGTTCGGAACCATGGTACGGGTGACGAATTTAGAGAATAATAAGGTCGTCGTCGTTCGTGTGAATGACCGTGGACCATTTGTCGAGGGTCGTATGATGGATTTG
>RPQN01000047.1 GCA_003819715.1 Ignavibacteriota bacterium
AACAAGAGGAGTTTCGGGAAATATCTGATAATGCCGACAAAGACCACTGCAAAAGCTGCGCCTCCAGCGGCGATTGCCAGATATATTGAATTGCGATGAAATATTTTTTTTCTGAAGATGGCCATAACGCCAAGACTTGCGATCCCCATCGCAATGAGAAATTTCTTATCAAAAGCACTTGCCATTTCGGGCGTCGGCGCCTGTGTTGCTTTTTCTCCGCTCCAGAGGATAGCGGCAATAACGAACAACAATGCCATATGTCCTGTAAAGACATACAAGGACTGCAGACATTCTTCCTCATTATTCACGTATCTCCGCAATACCACGACGATCCCTACAATGATAATCGTCAGAACGCTCATGAGATGCAGTCCGGCAGACAATCCGCAGATATATGCAATGAGAATGAGGTAGCGGTCACTTCCGGGTTCGCCTGCTTTTTCATTCCACACCATCATCAACCAGACGATGGAGGAATACAGAAGCATGCTTGCCGCGAAATAGTTCGCTTCGCCGGCATTAAACCAGAACGTATCGCTGAAGGAAAGTGTCAGAGCACCAATTGCCGCAGCAAGGTAGGTCCCCACCCCTTCCAGCGTCGAGCTGTCCGTTTTGCCCTTATAATTTTCGATCATTTTCACAGCGATGAGATATAACAACAAGACGGTGAAGGCACTGGCCATCGCGGAGACCATATTCATACGGAATCCGATATCGCCCGGTATCGGGAGCATATAGAATACACGTCCCACCATTGAGAATAATGGTCCGCCCGGAGGATGCGGCACCTGCATCAGACAGGCTGCTGCAGATAATTCACCCGGATCCCAGAATGAGACGGAGACTTGTGCGGTGATGATATATTGTACGGCGGAAACAAGAAGGACGAATGCGCCGATGGCGCGATGGATAATATTTTTTTTCATGCGTGATTTGATCCTGTGATTGTAAAATAATTACCTGAACATGATAAGCATAATTCGGAAAATAATGAACGGCAAAATAAAGCATTATTCAAATTTTAAGCTTGGAATAATTGAGTGATCAAGGTAACCGCGCTGAACTCATGTCCGTGCCTCAGCACATTCATCGATCCCTCCCGGTATTCCCATGAACCACCTCTTTCGGACCTGTCTGTTCGTTGATCTTGAATCGAATTCTGAGCACACCATTTGCACAATCGGTTGATATAATTTTAAATCCGCCTATCTCACCTGTGGTGAGCGCATGCACACCGCTGCAAGGACAGATGTCATAATCCCCGATTGCAATAATTCGCACGCTGTCGCCTGCCTCGCTGGGCAATCGTGCCAGAGAGACGATAGTCCCCGCTTCCTCCCTGCGGAGGATCTTTTCCTGAATCGGAAGGTTCCGCTTGACCACTTCATTGACCTGATTCTCAATTTGGGTTATTTCTTCGGCTGTCAAATTCCGTTCAAAATGGTAATCACATTTCGATTTCTTCTTTTCAATATGCGCGCTGAATGCTCGGCCGCAATTGAACATCCGTACCATGGTCTGATTGAGGATGTGTTCTGTCGAATGCATCCGCGGATCGTACTCTTTTCGATTGGGGACAACTTCGTTCATCTTTTGAGCCTCCCTCCGGTAACGTCAACATCTTCTTGTTATTGAATATACGGTATTCTTTGGACTTTTTTGGGAGCATTTTGTTCCATACCTTATATTCGTTGATCAACTCCGTATCCTCAATAGTCGGATGGTATGATCGATTTGTTTCAATATTGTTGTTCGGGGAAGGATTAAAATCATGTCCCGATCTGTCAGAATTATTGGCTGGTCTTCCGCATTATTTTCGATTGTTATCATCCTTTTTGAAGTCTCCAATATTTTGAACGACCCGATGGAACAGCTCAAAATCGTCTTCACCATGTTCCCGCAGTCAAAAAAAGAGATGGCACTCTTATCCGAGTTGTTTCTTTACGGCCGCATCTGGTCGATCTACTCCATTCTCTACTTCTGTGTTGTCCTTGCCGGCGCAATTCAGTTTTTACAATTCCGTGCCGCCGGCAGACGAATTCTTCAAATCGCATGCTGGGCTGGAATGATGAATGCGTTTATCGATTCCTTTCTCAGTTATTCGCTCTGGCGGCAAATGCAGGCAGTGTTCTCAACGTTCACAGGAGCGATGGGGTCAATTTCCGGCTATCTCAATCCACTGGGAATGGTGACCATCGTCTTAGGGTTTTTGCTGTGGATTATTCCAACGATTGGAATGATGGTGTATCTGCGCAAACCGGAGTTAATCGCGTTAATGAGATAAGGGTTGAAAATCCCGTATCGTTCATGATGTGGATTAAAATGCCCGTGTATAAAAATCTTCCTTCTCGTGGGTATGAATCCTCAGTACTCCGGCGCGGACGAGCTGTATAAGAGAGCGGGACGCCCTGCGGTTTGAAATATTCAGCATGGTTGAAAATTGTTTCACCGTGATGCGTTCATGGGCATCCAGATAATCAAAGAGCCGCCGTTCCGAATCTCCGATAACGATGCGCAGCGGCGGGGCGTTCGGATTTTCTGCCTGAAGAATGTGCACCACTTCCTTGCTCGCTTCAACGGTCTTATCGTTCACACGAATATAGACCCGCGTGCCCCCATTTTTTTCTTCGTCATCGACATTCAGGTAATGCGGTTTCTGATCGCTTTCTTCCACCGTGACGACGACGACATCCCGCCCTTTATACGGAACCGTATCGATGATCGGATCGAGCGGCGGATCGCAATAGAAGCTTGCAGCGGTCTGAATCATCTCCATTTCTTCCTTCTCACTGTTTACTCCGACAATGGAGCGGTCATCGTCGACACCGAAGAGCACAATACCGCCTTTCGTGTTGGCAAACGACATCAACGTCTTCGCCACTTTGATCGGCGTCGAGACTTTGCGTTTAAACTCCAGTTCAAAACCCTCGCCTTCTTCGATCAACAATTTTAGATCATTGAGTTTCATAAATTTCCGACACCCCGTTCATCTCTCATTCCCGCAGCGAAGGAATCGCCCGTTCCCCAAAAGGGGATAAAGAAAAAAGTCGTCCAACAATTTCATGACGGTTGTACTCCATGAAACGCACCGCTTCACCGCATTGAATTACAACCCCCGTGCGCCCATTCGTTCCAGAATCAATTGGGATCGGCGGAGCACGTATTTCGAATCGACATCCGCCCGATGTTTGCGCGGACTGGGGATAATCGCCGCCAGCCGGGCGCATTCTTCCCTGGTTAACCCCGACGCCGTTTTGTCGAAATAATAATGCGACGCCGCTTCAATGCCATAGACGCCATCCCCCCATTCTATGACATTCAAATAGATTTCGAGAATGCGCGATTTGCTCAATTGCTGTTCCATATACCACGTCAGAATCCATTCCTTTAATTTACGCAATGGATTTTTCGACGAGGAAAGGAATAAATTCTTCACGAGCTGCTGTGTAATCGTACTGGCGCCGCGGACTGCGCGCCCTTCTTCCAAATTCCGTTCGATGGATTCCCTGAATTCGAACCAATCGAATCCGCCATGCGACCAGAATGTCCCGTCCTCCGAAACGATGACCGCATCAATTGCATTTTTGGGAATGGCCCGAAGCGGGATCCAGTACTGGATCTTATGAAATGGGCGGTTCTTCTCTTTTGCATTTGATTCGTGTTCACGCATGAACGCCGTCTCGCCCGCATTTTTCGTCTTCAACTGCCTGATGCTCCCATACGGCAATAAAAGTATTTGGAGGACGGCCAAACCCAGGAAAAATAAAAGAAGTGACTTTATGGGATTGCGCCTCAGGAGCTGGACGAATTTTGCAACCGCAGGGTATTGACCGAGGATCGAACGGGATTTCTGTTGTTGAATTTCTTCTTCCATGATCAGCAGGAAAGCGAATGTTTGGTATGATCTAAAAAGCCCTGAAGAATTATTGCCGCTGCCATCGAATCGATGCGGCCGTCTTTCTTCTGCCGTTCCTTTTTCTTTGTCCCCATCGTCCGCATAGTTTGGTGCGCCATGGTGGTTGTAAACCGCTCATCCCATACTGCGACCTCAATACCGACCTCCGACTTCAGTGTGTCGATAAATTCCTGCACTTCCTGCGCTTTCTGTGCATGCTCGCCTTTTAAATTGAAGGGCATCCCAACGACAATGAGGTTCACCTGTTCCCGGACCGAGAGCTGTTGAATATTATTCATCAGAGATTGGTCGTTTTTGAGTGCCTCAATCGGACTGGCAATGATCCCCAGGGGATCGCTTAAGGAGAGGCCAACGCGTTCCGAACCATAGTCAACGCCAAGAATACGCCGGTGGAGAACTGCCCCATCCGCCATGTCATTCTCCCTTTCCAGCGAAGCGTTCGACACTGTCGATGCCTGGAATATTTTTGATTTTTTCAATGATGCGTGAAAGATGGTCCGTGTCCTTGACATACAGGACAAATCTTCCGTCAAAAGCCGATCCGTGTGAATCCACATTGACAGAACGGATGTTGGTATTCTTGTACGTCGAAATGGCGTGCGTAATATCGCTCAGCAACGCTGGACGGTCTTCTCCGTGGATATGGATTCCGGTGATATAATCGGCGTTATGTTCCGACGGCCATCCGACTTCGACAATACGCTCGCTTTCTGCAAGACGGAGGGAAAGCACATTTTTGCAATCTTTACGATGGATCTTTATTCCCTCGCCGGTCGTCACAAATCCGACAATGTCGTCGCCGGGGATGGGATTGCAGCATTTTGCATACTGGTGCATAAAGTTGTCGTTCATCCCCAGGACAGAAATACCGCTCGTCAGGTCGCGCGCTGTGTTAATGAATTTGGAAAATAACGAATCCGAATCGGGCGCTTCTGCGGCTTCTTCTCCCACCGGATGTTTCGAGCGGATAACATATTGCTCAATGAGCGTATCGACATCTATTTTCTGACTGACAATCGCTGAATAAAATTCCTGGATGTCTGCATATTTAAGGCTATGGACAAATTTATCGAATTCCTCCTTGCTCATCGAGATCTTGCGTCGTTTGATCTTTTTTTCCCAGGTCTCTTTCCCCTCTTCGGCAAATTTTCTGGATTCCTCGCGGATAAATCTGCGGATATGCGATTTCGCTTTGTGCGTGACCGCAAATTGTTCCCAGCCCGCATTCGGCGTCTGGTTCTTCGAAGAAATGATCTCCACCTGATCGCCGCTTCGCAGGATGGTGCTGAGAGGAACAATGCGTCCATTCACCTTTGCACCGATGCAGTGATAACCGACGTTGGTATGGATTTCAAATGCAAAATCGATCGGTGTGGAATTCTGCGGGAGAATTTTCAGGTCGCCTTTCGGAGTAAAGACGTAGATCTCATCCTGGTACAGGTTGAGCTTAAAACTCTCCATCAATTCTTTGGGCGTATCGTCGTTCTTCTGCTCAAATATTTCGCGCACCCAGTTGATCCAGCCCTCGAGTTCCTCGTCCAGCGATGCATTGTTTTCTTTATAAATCCAGTGTGCTGCGACACCCCGTTCAGCAACATCATGCATCGCCCTGGTGCGGATCTGTACTTCCACCATCCTGCCGTCCGGGCCGATGACGGTCGTGTGAATGGATTGATAACCGTTTTTCTTCGGTACGGAAATATAATCCTTGAACCGTTCCGGGATCGGTTTATAAATTTCCGTCACAATGCTGTAGGCAATAAAACATTCACTGTTATCTTTGGTATCGATGATAATCCGAACGGCAAAGAGATCGTAAATTTCTTCCAGCGGTTTATTACGTTTCAGCATTTTGTTGTAGATGCTGAATATATGTTTCGCGCGGCCGGCGACTTCAAAATTCAATTTTTCTTCTGCGAGCCGTTTTTTTATCGGTTGAACAAACCGGTTGATGTAATGTTCGCGCTCCCGTCGTTTGGAACGGAGCTGCCGGGAAATTTTCTCGTATTCCTGCACATGCAAATGCTTAAACGATAAATCTTCCAGCTCCCATTTTATCTGCGCAAGACCGAACCGGTGCGCGAACGGCGCATAGATATCGAGGGTTTCCTTTGCAAGACGGAGCCGTTTCTCGGGAGGGAGATACTCCAGGGTGCGCATATTATGAAGCCGGTCGGCAAACTTCACGAGCATGACGCGGATATCGCCCACCATGGAAAGCAGGAGCTTGCGGTAGCTTTCCGCCTGCGTTACTTCATGGCTTTCGAAAATATCTGTAATTTTTGTAATGCCATTGACGATATCCGCCACTGCATCGCCGAATTCCGCACGGATATCCTTTAATTCAAAATCGGTATCCTCCACGACATCATGGAGCAGGGCGCTCGCGATGGAGACATCATCCAGGGCGATTTCCTTTGCGACGATCATCGCCACTTCGAAGGGATGAATGAAGTAGGGTTCTCCGGATGCGCGCAGATTGTTCTTGTGCGCCTCGAGGCTGAGCATGAATGCACGCGTGATAAGGTCCTCATCCACCGAACGCAGGTTTTTCCGGCAGACGGCGAGAAGATCGTTGAGTTTCTTTTGGTATATACTGTCTATCATGTCAGCACTCGACGCCTCAAAATAAAATATATGCATTCCTTGCCGAATGTCAAGGCGTTCCCGGGACATTCGTGCCGATTTTTATCACGCTTCAATTTATTTTGTCGCAGTCCGCCGATGTTCCAGAGTCGCAAGCAGTTTCCGTGCTTCGTCAATTTTTCCCTTCGCACGGGATTGCATACTGGCAGGAAAAGAACACGCTTCATAAGAAATGAGCTTCTCGAGATGAGTCACGACGTCGGTCGTATCGTTCGATGCCATTTTGGATTTGACAAGATTGAGCCGGCACACGATTTCGTTGTAGGGATGCGGGGCATGGGCTGAGAGAATATTTTCCAGTAATGCCGCATATGCAACACCCGCTTCACCAGACCGGTGCTGCCGGTCAAGAGCCGTGGCCTTTCCCCACAAAAAAATACGATTTTCAGGATACGCTTGCAGTCCGCGTTTTGACCATTCTTCGACATTCCCGTATTGTTCCATATCCAGATAAATTGAAACCAGCGCGCTCATGGCAGCAAACCGGTTATATTCAGACCGATCTGCCCCAATCTTCAGCAGCCGTATGCCAAGTTCCCGATCGTCCTTGACGAACGGGAGCCACCGGATATACTCTGTTTTCCGGCTGCGCCAGTAATAATAGGTTCCAATGCCGACATACGCATCGTAAAACGAGGAATCTTGTTCGATAATATCTTCAAACTTCGATGCGGAAGACATCCCTTTCCGCACTCCTCCCAACCAGTCGCCGCGTTCCACCCGTTCCACTGCATCGTATCCGTCCGCGGTGCCAAGGAAGTACTTATTCCACGGCGGCGATATTTCCTCCGCAGCGCTTTTCCCTTTCTGCAGCAGCGAATCAAATTTTTCCCGATCGATCGGTACATCAAAATCAATCATGATCGCCTGCAGTACGGCCGCCCGGTAGAGATACCCCGCCGGGTGATCCGGAAAACGAACCGTCGCCAAACGGAAAACCGAATCTGCCTGTTCATATTCCTGTTTCAGAATATGATCAATCCCGTGCACGAGAAGTGCATGAAGCGGCTGCTCCAGCCGCCATTGTGCATGTGCCGCTGCTGATGCAAGAATCATAGTGAAGGCGATATAAAAAATTCTTTTCTTCAAATCCCTCTACTCCGTTCCAAACATCCTATCTCCGGCATCGCCCAGGCCCGGGAGTATGTACCCGCGTTTATTCAGTTCACGGTCCAGTGCACACGTGTACATGACGACGTCGGGATGGGCCTTGCGTACTTTCCTTACGCCTTCCGGCGCTGAGACTAAATTCGCCATCCGCAGTGACCTGGCACCCCGTTCTTTCAGAAAGGAAATTGCTGCAGCGGCGCTACCGCCCGTCGCAAGCATCGGATCGAGGAGAATAACCAGAGCCCGGTCCAGGTTCCGGGGAACTTTAAAATAGTAATCAACCGGTTTCAACGTTTCTTCATCCCTGAACAAGCCAATGTGTCCCACGCGCGCATTGGGCATGACTTCGACAAATCCGCCAACCAATCCCAGTCCGGCGCGGAGAATTGGTACCAGGACAATCTGCTGATTTACCATTACGCCCTTTGTTTTTTCCAGCGGAGTCTCAACCTCCACAACCTTCGTTTGAAGATCTCGCGAGACTTCATATGCCATAAGGCTTGCCGTCCGGCGGAGAATTGCACGAAACTGATGACTCGGTGTTTTTTTATTTCGCAGAAGCGTTAAATCGCGTTTGACCAGCGGATGATCGATAACGATCAAGTTCTTCATTTTCTTTTCCCCAATTATGAGTTATTTGACGGAACCCGTCTGCTTGCGCAGCTGGTGTGCCGCGGTGAGAATCGGATCCCAAAGAGGTGAAAAAGGCGGAGCGTAGATCAAATCCAGTTTCGATACTTCATCCATCGTCATTTTTTGTTGAATGGCAACACCCAGAATATTTGCACGCAGGACACTGCCGCTTCCACCAGCCACATTGGCACCGATGAGCCGTCCGCTTTTCTTATCGGCGATGGAAATAATGTGAATTTTTTCGCTTCCCGGATAAAACGATATTTTTGAATCGCCAACGATATAATCCATGACCGGATGAAATCCGGATGCTTCCGCTTCTGTTGAGCTCAATCCCACCGAGGCAACCTCTATTCCAAATACTTTGACCGCGATTGCCCGAATCCCCCCTTTAAAGACTGCACTTCCTCCTGCAGCATGTTCTCCTGCCGTCCAGCCCTGCCGTGCGGCATACGTCGCAAGAGGTGCATACATCCATCGGTTGTTGACCAGATTTTTTACTTCACAACAATCGCCTGCCGCATAAATGGAATCCACCGATGTGATCTGGTGCTGATCGGTCAGCACTCCTCCAAATGAACCCAGCTGTGCCCGGACCGATTTTGCAAGTTCAACATTGGGCGCCACGCCAATGGCAAGAAGTACCAGGTCCGCCGGAACGCTTCCTGCATCCGTCACCACATCCGTGACTTTCCCTGTGGCATCGGTCTTGAACGCTTTGATGATCCGGCGGGCTTGAAACCGGATAGAGTTCTTGACCAGTTCCTCGAGAACGATTTTCCGGCTTTCCGTCTCCAGTCTCGACATGGGTAAATCATCCCGGTGGAGAAGTGTCGTTTCCATGCCCTGCATGCCGAACGCTTCACACATTTCCATCGCAACATATCCGCCGCCAATAATCACAGCATGTTTTGGCTTTTCTTCATCGATAAAATGTTTCATGGCGAACCCATCCGCCAGCGACTTCACATGAAAAACATTCCGGGCTTCTTCGCCTGCCAGCCCGATGGCCTTCGCCTGAGATCCGGTTGCAAGGATGAGCTTGTCGTATTCGAATTGAAGTGTTTTATTGTGATAGAGATCCCGTACGGTCGCTTTTTTCTGCACGGGATGAATTTCTTCCACACGGTGAAGCACGTGTACTTTGACACCGCGCGTTCGCTCAAAATTCAGTGGATTGAGCGGGGAAAGCTTTTCGGCATCTGTAATCGACCTGCCAATGAAGTACGGCACTTCACAAATACCGGAGGAAATATGCTCGCCTTGTTCAAAGAGAACGACGTCGGCATCACGGTTCGTCCGCTTCGCCTTACTCGCTGCAGCCGGCCCTGCCGCCAGCCCTCCTATGACGAGGATGCGCTGCCTCATTTTTCCTTGAAGACAATTCCCAGCGGGACACCGGGGAAACCAAAGTGCTCGCGCAGTTTGTTTGCCAGGAAACGCTTATACGATTCCTGCACCAGTTTGGGATAGTTGCAGAAGAAACAAAACATCGGCGGGTTGGTTTTAATCTGTGTAACGAATTTTATTTTGATATCCCTCGACGTCGATGATTTCGGCGGCGTGATTTGGATATCCACCATGATGGATTTGTTCAATGCGCTTGTCGTAATCCTTCGCGACTGCTGTGCATGAACCTCCTTCGCCTTCTCAATGACTTTCGTGATGCGCTGTTTTGTCAGGGCGGAGACAAAAATCACAGGAAGAAAATCATAGAGGCCGAGATTCTTTTCAATCGCCAATACATATTGCCGGGCGGTATTTGTTTCCTTCTCGACCAGATCCCACTTATTCACCACGATGATTGCAGACCGGTGGCGTTCCATGGTCGCATCAACGATTTGCAGGTCCTGTTTATCGACCCCCTGCGTTGCGTCAAAAAGAATCACCGCAACATCGCATCGTTCAATGGCATGAAGCGTCCGGATCGTGCTATAGAATTCGATGCTCTCCGATATCCTGCTTTTTTTTCTTAACCCCGCTGTATCGACGAGAATAATCTCTTCACCCTCATATTCGAGAATTGTATCAATTGGGTCCCGCGTGGTTCCGGGGATTTCGGTAACCACCTGGCGTGTTTTCCCGATAAGCGAATTCACGAGCGACGATTTTCCGACATTGGGCTTTCCGATAACGGCAAGCCGGAGTCGTTTCTCTTTTTTCACCCGCGGCTCTTTTTTAATATCGGAAGTGATGAGATCCAGAAAATCACCGATCTGTCTTCCGCCCAGTGCAGCGATGCCGATAGGTTCACCGAGCCCGAGAGCATAAAACTCTGCCGTTGCATTTTCACGCTGGACGGAATCAATTTTATTGACGATGAGGTGTATGGGTTTATCGGAACGGCGCAGGATCTCTGCTATTTCTTTATCGAGCGGGGTCAAACCCTCAATTCCGTCCACGACAAACACAATGGCATCGGCTTCTTCAATGGCGATGGTGGCCTGCTCACGGATCGCTTTTTCAAATACATCGTTTGATTTTGGTACGAATCCGCCGGTATCAATCATGGTAAAGGATTTGCCGGTCCATTCCGCCTCCGCATACCGGCGGTCGCGGGTGACTCCCGGCGTATCGAACACAATGGCCTCGCGTGAACCGAATATTCGATTGAAGAGAGTGGATTTACCTACGTTGGGGCGACCTACGATAGCGACAATGTGTGCTGACATAAATTTGGCTGACTGGAAGGTGTGAATATGAATGCTGCTGAAAAAGAACGTCGCACGTTATAAGAACATTGTCGGGGCGAGAGGATTTGAACCTCCGACCTCGGCGCCGAAGGCGCCACGCGCTAACCAGATTGATTGATACTCTCTAAATAGCGTTTTGCCCCGCGTGCTTTTATTTGTTTTTCTTTTCTTACCGACTCAACCCTGGTTTTGAATCGTTCAATATGGATTACTTTCCAAGGAATACCATTTCGAATTGATTTTGTTTCTCCAGAGTTATGTTCTCGCAATCGATTCTCAATGTCATCCGTCGAACCGGTATAATACCGAAGAGTCTTTTTGCTGAAAAGCACATATGTCGAATACATTGTCGGGGCGAGAGGATTTGAACCTCCGACCTCTTGGTCCCGAACCAAGCGCGCTACCAGGCTACGCTACGCCCCGAACAATAATCAAACTTGAACATATACAATATAGCAAACGGATGCAGGAAAATCAATTTTACAACGGCGGGTTTTTTTTAAACTGATCGCAGCTGATGGTGTATGGTTTCGACAATTCTCTTCCAGTCCGTCTGCTCATCGACCGGTATCCATTTGATCCGCTTATCTGCACGAAACCAGGTTAATTGCCGTTTGGCGAAATGTCGTGTATTCTGTTTGATGAGCCGGATCATTTCTTCTTCTGATATTTTCCCGTCGATAAAATCGAATGCCTCCCGATATCCCACAGTGTTCAGGGCGTTCGCACTTCTCGAATATCCTTTTTGGATCAATCCGTGGACTTCCTCGATCAAACCGTTCCGAATCATTTCGTCCACCCGTTGTTCGATTCGATGATAGAGCGTCTTCCGCTCCCACGCTAATCCGAACTGGCTGACGCCGAACAGAGGTTTTATATCCTGACCGGTATGCAACTCCGATATCGTTTTGCCGGTGATAGAATAGACTTCCAACGCGCGTATCACCCTCCGCACCTTCGTCGCATCCATCTTCGCCGCAGAAACCGGATCGACGTTCTTCAACCGGTCATATAATTCATCAATTCCCAGTGTCCGTGCTTCTGATTCGAGTTGTTCGCGTACCTCCTGGTTCTTTCCGGGGCCGTCAAAGAATCCGTCGATCACTGCCCGGACGTACAACCCGGATCCGCCGACGAGTATCGGCTGCCGGTGCCGTTGAAGCAGTTCACCAATTTTCGCACGGGCATGCAGCCCATATTCACCTGCATTGTAATTTTGATCGGGGGAGAGAATATTGATGAAATGATGATCGACTCGTTTAAGATCTTGACGACTCGGCTTCGCCGTACCGATATCGAGGTACCGGTAGATTTGCCGCGAGTCAGCGGAAATGATTTCACCGCCCAGCTTCTCAGCGAGAAGAATCGAAAGCGTCGTTTTACCCGACGCGGTCGGACCGACGATTGCAAGAACCGAATGAGGATTCATAAGATGACTTTATTGTACCCGTACGTCAGCTGATGATGGTGACAAAACAGAGCTGTTGGTTCCGGCAGCTACCGCTGTTTCCATCCTTCTTTCCCGATCAGCGGAACGAATTTAAATCCTTCTGCATCCTGCGATTCAAATCTCTCTCCAACACGAGTTATCACCCGAATGGATTGTGCGTCTAAATTACCCACCGGAATAACCAGCCGTCCGCCGTCGGCAAGCTGTTCGAGTAAAGGCTGAGGCACGTCCGGTGCAGCAGCCGTGACGATAATACCGTCATAAGGCGCATATTCTTTCCATCCGATCGTGCCGTCTCCGCACCGTGCTGCAACGTGATATCCTAATTTCTCGAGCAGCTTTCTTGCTTCAAGATGCAACTCCATCAGTCGCTCGATGGTGAACACTCGACATCCCATTTCTGCAAGCACTGCCGCCTGATATCCGGATCCGGTTCCAATTTCCAGTATCTTTGAATCTTTCCCGACGCGCAGCTGTTCTGTTTGAAATGCAACGGTATAGGGCTGCGAGATCGTCTGTCCGTGGGCAATCGGCAGCGCGCTGTCGTCGTACGCCCGGTTCATAAATGCGGGGAGTACAAATTGTTCGCGTTCGACGTTCATCATCGCTTTCAAGAGTGATTCATTCCTGATGCCGCGCTGACGAAGCAGCTCCGCCATTTCTACACGTTCTTTTTCAAATCGATTCATGGATAGTTCCGGAATAGGACTTTGATAAAATTCACCGTGGTCGCCCAGTGCGTCATATAACTTTTTTCTGCGCCGTAGACAGTCTCGACACTGGCAAACTCAATCGTTAAACCGAGCCGCGCCGCTTTCAGAAGAAATTCCGTTTCCGCTTCATAACCGGTCGATTCAAGGCGGATCCGTTCGATCACGGACCGGCGAAAAAACCGGAATCCGCATTGGCTGTCCTTGATCTTCCTTCCTGTTCGGAGTCCGACCAGCGCCGATGTCATGCCATTAGAAATTCTCCGGTGGACCGGCATGCGTGTCCCCGTCCTCTGCCGCCAGCCGATGACAATATCTGCGTTTGTTGTGCTTTGAACAAGCAGAAATTTCGGAATATCCTCCGGCAGATGCTGCAAATCGGAGTCCATCGTCAGAACAAATTCGATCCCCGCTCGTTTCTTCAAAAAATCAAAGCCGGTTTGAAGGGCGGCACCTTTGCCCCGATTCCGTTCATGGCGCAACACCACTGCACCGTTGTCGCGGGCAATTTCAGATGTGCGGTCCATCGAACCGTCGTCGACGACCACCAGCAGACCATCTCCCACCGCAAGGCGTACCCGGTGAAGAAGTTCCGCGGCAGTTTCATCCGCGTTGAAGGCTGGGATAAGAACTGCAATGGAATTGTTCATGAGCCCCACGTTACGGCATTCCCGTCTGCCGGACAACTTTCAATGCGTCGCTGACCATCGCGACACGTTTCATTTCTTTTACATTGTGCACGCGGATAATATTGGCTCCGTTCAAGATGGAAGCGGTCACTGCCGCCGCCGTTCCTTCCACACGTTCGTCGGGCGGTAAATTTAATATCGCGCCAAGAAACGATTTTTTCGATACGCCGACCAGCAGCGGAACTTCAAAAGATGAAAAGAGATTCAATTCTTTCAGCAGCTGGATATTATGTTCGAACTTTTTTCCAAAACCGATCCCGGGATCGATGATGAGCTGAGCGATACCTGCTTGTCTTGCCGTTTGGACTCTCATGCGGAGGAATTGTTTTACTTCCTCCGTCACATTCGTATACGCCGGGTTTTGCTGCATGGTCTTCGGTGTTCCCAGGATGTGCATCAACACCACGGTGGCGTGATGCGCGGCGGCAACGTTCACCATCTCCACATCAAATGTCATCGCGCTGATATCATTGATGATCACTGCCCCTGCTTTTAAGGCGGCTTCTGCGACTTCTGACTTGCACGTGTCAATCGAAAGAGGAACGCTGGTATTTTTCACCAACCGTTCGATCACCGGTATGACTCTCCTGATTTCCTCTTCACTTGAAACAGGCTCCGATCCCGGCCTTGTCGATTCACCTCCAATATCAATAATATCCGCCCCGTCATCTGCCAGCCGGAGTCCATGGTCCATTGCCGTTTCGGCATCTCCATACCGTCCGCCGTCTGAAAATGAATCCGGGGTGACATTCAAAATACCCATGACGTGCGTCCGCGAGGCCAAATCGTACTCGCAAGAACCAAACCGATATGTAAAATTCTTTCCCATGAGAAATTGACGTTATGAATGCGGATTGGTTTGAACACCGGTCATGGTCTTCTCCGGAGAGATTACCATAACAACCGAAGGAGTGCAATACCGACTGCTTTCACCCCCCAGATCATATTTGCCGGTTCCCGGTCTGTTGTAAAAACCGGAATATCCAGTGATGAATGATAATAGGGTGAATAATCCAGCGTCACGGAATCAGGGTTTCCCTTCCAGGCTTTTGATGACCATCCGCGCGTTTGACGCATGGTTTTCGGTTCGTTCCAGGCAGCGGTAAATACCGTGATCGACGGGATTTTCACCTCGGGCACATCCAGGTAATCAAGATACTTCGGAAGAAAGACGTAAGAATCCGTCCCCCCCTGTGAAGGGTTTGTCGTCGATTCTTTCCAGAATCCTTTTTTGCCCACAAATTCTTCGCCGACGCGTTCAAAGAGCCTTAGCAGGTCATCATTCTGCGGTACATCGTTCCCTTCAAAGTAGAGACAATTTCTCGTTTTCCCGATACCGATTTCATCGAAATTGATAACCCCGCGGATTTTTTTTAATTCCTTCTCATGCAGTTTTATATAACTGCTTGCCGAGAAATATTCACTCCCCCAGAGAATAAACCGGATACTGTACTTCGGCGGCGGAAGATTGTTCTTCTTCATCAATAATTTAAATATCCGTGCCAATTCCAGCACCCCTGATTCTCCCGAGGCATTATCGTCTGCACCCGGACCTCCGGAATCAGAATCGCCGTGAGCGCATACAATATAATATTCATCTGCCTGCCCCTGGAGTGTTGCGATGACGGTTTTCGGCTTTCCCGGTACAATGGTCGTCTTGCAAGAATACGTTATCGAGACAGTTGTCCCATGTCCCAATTCTTCCCGGAGCCGTTGTCCGGCGAGATTGGAAATATTAAAAACCGGCACGGGATTTTTATCCGATTCATTCAACGTCGAAATCATTGCCCAATTGGAATAGGCCATTGAATGCATCGCGACATAACTGAGGATGCAGCGCGCACCGGCATCGGTCAATTTTTCGTACAGATTTTTAGAAGGATGCTGATCGATGAGTACGGCGCCTTTGCCGATGGAATCCTCATCGATATCATGCGGTGATTGAACAAACGACAAACGGAGCGACTCCTGCTTTGCGGAGGGCGAGTATCCTGCGAGCCACTCATGTTGAATAAGTCCGCCGAGGCGTTTGGGCTGCTCAATTTGCAGGTGCCAGTGATCATTGGAATACGTCAGCTTTTGAGGATCGGCGATCATCTCCGGTTTGAACCCATAACTTTTCAATCGGTCCATGAGGACCGCTGCAGCATTGTCCCCGGATTTCGTCCCGCCCAGCCGATTGCCGCATTTCACCAGATCGTGGACGGTTTGTTGGAGGCGTTGTTGTGAGACCATGGAACCCAATTGCAGTTCACTTCGAGATTGTGCATAAAGCAGCGGGATGACACTCCCGGAACAGATCAGTATAAAAACAATCCAGCGAAGACGTTTCATTCAGCTCGGGCCGATGTGAGTAATGGAATTTGTCTGATGTGAAATAATACCGAAATCTTGCCAGAGGAGCAATGAGAGAAGGAATTTAAGGGGAGGAAGAAAATCATTGATCCGCTGAACGGAAAGCTTTCCCTGAATATTTCCGTGAACATTTCAACCGCCAGGATCGAAGGATTCGCCCGGGAGTATCATCCTCAGGTTCCGACCGACACGCCGGCGTGTCAGTTCATCATTCCCAAAACAATTTTTGGCATATCATCGGGAAGGAACGATGCTTTTGCCATGATTTTCGTACGGCCAAGGGCTTTATTGCTGATGTGCAGTAATTCTGATGGATAATTGGTAACAATCAATGCGGGTATATCAATTCCCTGTTTGCGCATCAATCGGATTATTTCAACCCCGTTGGTTCCGGGGAGAAGATAATCACTGATGAGGAGATCGAATTTTTCCTGCATGAGTTTTTTTGTAGCGAGATCACCTTCAATACAGAAGGTGCATTGAAATCCCGCTTTGCGCAACGTTGAAATGAGCAATGACCGGTACACTTGATCATCTTCGATAATGAGAATCTTTTTTTCTTTTTGTTCAGCGCTAGCCATTTTGATACCTCACCTGGAACAGCGATAAGATTTCATGTTATTGTTAAGATGCAGAAAGTGAAAATTTGAACACCCTCTCCATCCGCCGGTTCTGAGCGGCACTTCATAAACACCCTGTGTTCATAATAACGATTTTTTATTCCATCAGCAAAGTGTAAAACGCTTCATTTGTTTCAAATACAGTAATCCCAGTGCAATAACGGTGACCCAGCCCTGCACTTTGACTTCACCTCCCAATAATTTTTGTTCTGTTTCTTTTATGGTGTATTCACCGGGCTCCATCTCTTCGAGGTCGTCGATGATCGGTTGACCTGTCTTGACCGCATCGAGGGCGATGAAGAGATGTCCGATGCCTCCGCCGTGATTTCCATTCACCGGATAGCTGCCCAGTGGAATCCATTCCGCTGCTTCACAGCCCATTTCTTCCCGCAACTCGCGTTGAGCCGCGGTGAGTGCGTCTTCCCCCGGTTCGAGATATCCTCCAATCGGTGCGAGCGATGTACCATCCACTGCATATTTTGTCTGGCGGAACAACAACAGGGTATTGCGTCCGGTCACCGGAAGCACAAGAACATAATCGGGTGAAACGATCCACGGCCAGTCTTGAATGATCCTGCCGTCCGGTAATGCAACGGAGTGCTGTTCGACGCGCAAAAATTTGTTGAAATCAAGAATGGTCGTTTTTTTAAGAGTTTTCCATTGCTGCATAAATGATCCGGCATTGAGGAGTATTCATCTGACCATAGAATGTATCATTAATTATCTAAAAAGCGATCACATCTTCATAAATATTACCCAGACCCTTTTGCAACTCTGAGCGACGGACCGGATCACTGAGTCTTGTAAACGATATACGGTCATCCGTCAAGGGATGCAGACTCTGCGAATCTCTACATCAATTTCCGAGGATCACACAAGATCACGTTTCATCCAATACTTCCCTTATCACTTTCAGAACTTTTATGAAATCATACGGTTTGTAAAGAAAATGTCGTATTCCTGCTTTCAGAAACTCCGATTTCATTTCCGGATCAAGAAAGCCGGTTGCGACAATCATTCGCGCGTTTGGATTGATTTTTTTAATCTGTGCACATTCGTCCATACCGGTCATCGTCGGTAATCCGAGATCGGTAAGCACCACAGCAATATCGTCCCTTCGTTCTTGATACAGGTTCAATGCCGTCAATCCATCACCGGCTGAAAGGACGTTGTATCCCTTTTCCGCAAGCACCATTTTAAGAGAGACTAAAAGCATTTCTTCGTCCTCGACAACCAACAACGTCTCTGTGCCGCCCGGAATTTCTTCCAGCTGTTCTTCATCGTTTACACTGACGGGCACGGTAACATTCATCGCGGGCAGGTATATCCGGAACGTCGTTCCTTTCCCACGCTCGCTTTCCACATCGATAAATCCCTTATGGGATTGAACCACACCGAAGACCACCGCCAATCCTAAACCGGTTCCTTTCCCCTGCTCTTTCGTTGTAAAAAATGGTTCAAATATTCTATTACGGATCTCTCTGCTCATCCCTTCACCGGTATCTATGACTTCGATACATATATAATCACTCTCGAGAGCATCCGGATATTGATTTTGGAGACGTTTGCCGGATATTCTACATGTATTCAGTGTGACGATACCGCCGCTCCGCATCGCATCTCGCGCATTCACGCACAGGTTCAGCAAGGCTTGATGCAGCTGCGAGCGATCAGCATTCACATAAGGAAGACCCTTTTCGAAATTCTGTGAATAGGTAAGAACCTTGGGGAATGTCTCCATGATCATGGTCAGTATTTCCATGACGACGTCATTGACATTCACCGGACCAAATGTGGTATCCGTTTTTCTCGCAAAGGTCAATACCTGCTGGACCAGTGTTTTACCCCGGTCGACCGCTTTTGTAATCGTTTCGATTGAAAAATCAAATTTCTTCGGATCCTCCTTATACTGCTTGATAATTTCAGTGTACCCGAGTATAATTCCGAGGATATTATTAAAATCGTGCGCAATCCCTCCGGCAAGCGTTCCCAATCCTTCCAACTTTTGCATCTGTCTCATCGCTTCTTCAGCCTGTTTCCGTTCGGTAATGTCCATCGCGAGGACAAAAATCGCCCGATGCCCCTCAAAATCAATTTCATGTCCGGTCACTTCCACATCGATCAGAGAACCGTTCTTTCTCCGATGTCTTGCCGTACCCACTTTTCTCAATTGATTGGTATTTTTCCTCAAGACATCTTCAAGATATGGTATATCCTCATGAGGTCGAATGTCTTTGATCGTCATACTCAGGAATTCTTCGCGCGAGTAACCGTAGTGGTCAACGGCAAAATCGTTCACTGCGAGAAAAGCAAGAGAGTCGGCATCAAAGACCCACATGGGCGCCGGATTATTCTTAAAGAGCAGCCTGTATTTTTCCTCGGAAGAACGCAACGCTTCTTCGATTTGCCTGCGTTCCGTAATATCTCTGGTGATGTTCAGTATATGCGGGACTCCGCCAAGTTCAATGACGGAAGCGGACATCATCCCGTATTTGATTTCTCCGGTTTTTGAACGAAATCGAGCCACCAGGTTTTCTACTACTCCATCCCGCGTCAACCCTTCCACGAGTTTTTTTCTGTCGCCTGGATCATCCCAAATATTTTTTTCGAGGGATGTTTTGCCAAGAATATCTTCTTCGGTATACCCCAGAATGCGAGTGAACCCCTGGTTTATAGAAATATAGGCGCCGTCTGTCAGTCGATTGATATTGATGGAATCCGGACTCGTCATGAATGCTTTTCTAAATTTTTCTTCACTGTTTCGCAGAGCGCCTTCCACCCGTTTGCGGTCGGTGATGTCGGCACTCACACTCATCATGCCGGTGACTTGACCCTGGGCGTTGCGCAGAGGTGCAATAGAGATGCTAATGTCGATCAGCGAACCGTCCTTTTTTCGACGGCGGACTTCCATGTTGGTCAACGCATTTCCCCCGAGTACGTGTTCGCGTATCGCACGATGTTCTTCGCGTTGATCATCAGTAATAGTAGGGAGAGCTTGTCCCATGATCTCGCGTTCACGCCAGCCAAACATTTGTTCGGCCGCCGGGTTCCAAAGCGTGACATCCCCGTCGGGATCAATTGCAATAATCGCAAGCGGAGAAGATTGGATCAGCGTGCGGAGGGTTTCGGAAATCTCCTGCAGAGCTTTTTCCGCATGCTTACGCTCGGTGATATCCTGGATCGTCCCGATCATGGAGATGATATTGCCTTTCACATCAAAATCAATTTCTCCCAACCCATGCACCCATCTCACCTCATGATCGGACTTACGGATGATTTTGTATTCTTTATTAAAGAGTGTATGCATGGGAATGACTTCTTCTCTTAAGTACCGATTCATCATTTCCCTGTCATCCGGATGCACGACGTCCAACCACCCTTCAATATTCCTGTTATAGTTTTGATCGATGCCAAAGATCTGATCAAGAACTTCCGAGGATTCCCAAACACCTGCAATAAAATCAGTTTTGTAAGAGCCAATATTTGCGGCATATTGCGATTCTTTGAAGAAATACTCGCTTTCCCTTAACGCTTTTTCCGCCTGCTTGCGTTCTGAAATATCTTTAATCACCCCTATCGTCCCGAGAAGCTTCCCGTCTTTGACAAGGTGCGACGCATCTAACTCCGCTTGAAATGTTTTTCCGTCTTTTCGTTTTGCAAGAAGAGGAAGATTCTTTGCCGGTATACCATTTCGAATTGCCGCTTCAAAGAGTGGGATGACCCGCGGCAATTCGGTTTCATCCAAATACTCGCCAAAGAAATGACCTTGCATGGATTCACTGGTGCAGCCGAACAGCCGTTGTACTGCCGGCGAGATATACGTAATTATTCCTTTCACATCCGTTAAAAACACCACATCATTAAGATTTTCCGTAATGGAACGGAATTTCTCCTCACTCTCACGCACCGCGTCTTCCGCATGCCTGCTTCCCACTTCAGCGAGCCTCCGCTCGGTGACATCTTCCGCTGTCCCATCATAGTACACGGTCTTCCCGGAAGAATCGCGAACAGCGCGGGCACTCTCCCGCACAATGAGGAGTGATCCATCCTGACGGATCCATGTCGACTCAAAATCATGAACCTCACAATCCAATTCAATCTTCCGAAGAAATCCCTTACGCTGAGATGTCCGTTCGAATCCAAATTTCGAAAGATTTCTTTCGGTAAGCTGTTCAAACGATGAGTAACCGAGCATTTTCACCAGTGCCCGATTCGCCAAGAGTATTTTCCCGGCAGGAGTCGTTCTATATAAACCGATGGTGACATTCTCATAGAGCGTGTAAAAACGGAGCTCGCTTTCGTGCAGTGCTTCTTCCGCTCTCTTCCGCTCCTGGATCAACTTCCACGCTCGAAGAGCACGCTCCAGTGTCCGGGGGATTGATTTAAGAGTTTCTGGAGACTTCACTACATAATCAATCGCACCTTTTTTCATCGCCTTGACGGCAACTTTCTCATTGCCGTATCCGGTCATCACCACCACAGGAAACGATCCTGCTTCCAGGGGAGAGGTCAACACTTCGAATGCTTTTCCATCCGTGAGATTGATATCCATCAACACGATATCCGGCAATACACTCGCGAGAGCGCTGCGATACTCCCGCAATGAACGTACCGCCTTCACTTTGACGTTTGGGTATGCATCTCGAACAATTCGACGAATAACTGCAGCCTGAGTCGGTTCATCTTCGACGATAAGAATAGAAGACAGGCGAGGTATTTTTTTTGAGGAGGCTTTTGGTGTTTTTACAGCTTTCTTACGATGTACCATATGAACCTCCTCGTCTCACGTTAACCAAGAAACTCACGCCGGCCGAATAGTGCATACATTGCATGAGATAATTTAAGACTCCAGACCTTCCGAAATCACAGCAGTCCAAACCCAGTGATTTCCCTAACGTATCATGATCGTCAATAGGAAATTTTCAGAATGGATGATACGGAAAGCATTTGAATTTCTGTCCGATGAGGCGTGCACCAGTATTCATACTCTTACTTCCAATCCCTTTCTTGGTGTACAGAGTTGCTGTACGAACAATAGAAGAGTAACAACACTTATAGTAAAAATCAAGGTGTGGCGGACAGAGCAAAGCCCAATTCTGTCATGACAGAACCGGGCTTTGTCGTATCACCAGGTGCATATTATTTTAACATCTTTTACTTCCCTAACACGAGTTTCTTATATCGATCATTGATCCTTCCCCAATGCAAATTGGCAATGAAGTTATCGATATATTTCGCCCGGGCCGGTCCATCTTTATGATAATACGCATGCTCAAAGACATCCAGCGGGATCAATGGGACCGCGCCCCAGATTGCGCCGTATTGATGCTCGTCCACCAGTGCATTCAGCAGGCGGCCGGAATACAGACGATCGTAGAGGAGCAATCCCCAACCGCCAAGCTTTGCAGAAATAGCGGTAGCCTTGAAATCCGCCTTCCAGGCATCCACTGAACCAAAATCTTTTTCTATGGCTGCTTTCATTTCCGGTCCTTTCGAGACATCACCGTCGCCGCCGAGGACATTCCAGAAAATATCATGGAGCAGTGCCCCTGAATGGTTCCAGCTGAATCGCCGTTTCAATTCTCCGATAACGCTGTAATTTCCGTTTGCTGCAGCGCGGTCGGCCGTCTCCAGCGCTTTCTCAATGGTATTTAATGCTGTGACGTATCCCTTCTGGTGCGTGTTATAATGCCAGTCGGTTGTTTCGGGGCTCATGACCGGAGCGAGAAGTTTTTTTGCTTCATCGTCCGAATATGGCCGCTTGTTAAAATTCCATTCGTATGCCATACCCTAATCCTTTATAGTGGTGATCTATGTGTTGTTTTCAATTCAAACTATAGAACGATGGCGTGCCGAAAAGAGTTCCGGGAATATTCATCAAATTGAAAATACTTCAGCGCCCTCTTCCAGGAAGAGGGCGTTATGGGAGATGCGTTTCATGCGGAAACCGAAGAAGGCGTTTTCCTGCCGAACAAACCTGATGTGAGAATTTAAATAATTCGCGATCTTCAGCCCATATTCAATGCCAGTTTTGCCGCTTCGCTCATCATCTCCGGATTCCAGATGGGATCAAAGACCAATTCGACGAGGACATTGCTGACTCCTTGAAGCTGCTGAACACGCCTCTTGACATCCGCAGCGATCATGGGTCCCATACCGCATCCCGGCGCCGTTAATGTCATTCTGATATATACATTCGCGCTTCCCGGAAATTCCTCTTCCACTTTCACTTCATAGACCAATCCCAGATCGACAATATTGACCGGGATCTCAGGGTCATAGCATTGCTTCAAAGCATCCCACACACGTTCTTCCGGAACCATCTGCATCGCTTCGACTTTAATATCGCCGGTTCCCGATTCAACATGAATAGGGCTGTCGTTTTTATCCCTTGCCGTCATCATCGTCTGGTGTTAGTGATCTCCGCAGCCGCAGGATTTTCCTGCATCTGAATCATCACCGCAGTTGCATGATTTCGACTGATTGGGATTATCAAACCTGAACCCTTTTCCGTTCGGGCCATCGACATATTCCAACTTCGTTCCGGTCAGTCCTGCAAGGTCTTCCTCGTCAACATAAATGGGAATACCTTCGCTTTCAAATATTTTGTCCGTTGCCTCCACCTTATCATCGAATGCAAGAACATACGACGGCCCGCAGCAGCCGGCACCCTGAACGCCAATCCGCAGCCCGTGGGTTTCGGGAATCTGATTTTCCTTCCGGATGTTGCGAATCTGTTCCGCTGCTTCCGGGGTAATACTGACCCCCTGTGTGGTCACTTCCATTTCCTGTGAACTCATAACGCACTTCCTTTTATTTGGTGAACAATTATTCTGTCGAAACTGTTTCCTTCTTTTCTTCCAGGGCGTTTTTCATCGTGTGCCATGGGAGAATTGCGCACTTGACCCGGGCCGGAAACTCGCTGACCCCCGCGAATGCCGCCAGTTTTCCAAGTTCATCCATGCTCCCGCCGGAATTGCTTTCACCGCGTACGAGATGATGAAATTTTTCAAACCATTCCTCGGCCTCGGCTCGCGTTTTTCCTTTTAAGACAGTGCTCATCACCGATGCAGAGGCCTTTGAAATCGCACAACCGGATCCTTGAAAAGAAATTTCCCGAATGATGTCATGGTCCAGTTTCAGGAAGATCGTGTAGTGGTCGCCGCACAACGGATTGTAGCCGTCGACCGAACAGCTCGCATCGTCCATTTTTTTGAAGTTGCGCGGATTCCGGTTATGATCGAGTATGATTTCCTGATACAGCGCCTTGAGGTTGAGATCAGACATGCCCGAATATCTCCTTCACGTTCAACACGCCTTTCACGAGAGCCTCAATTTCCTCGCGTGTATTATAAAATGCAAATGACGCCCGTGCAGTGGCCGGTATGCCGTAACGCTTCATCACCGGCTGCGCACAATGATGTCCGGTGCGGATTGCGATGCCATCCTGGTCGAGAATCGTCCCGATATCATGAGGATGAATTCCATCCATAATGAACGATACCACGCCGGCTTTCTCCGCCGCTTCTCCGATGATATGCAACCCGGATATTGCAGCAAGTTTTTCCTGGGCATGGCGGAGCAACTCCTGCTCGTGCTGTTCGACCACATGCCAGTCGAATAAATTGATATAATCGATTGCGGCGGCCAACCCAACGGCGCCGGCGATATCCGGTGTACCTGCTTCAAACTTGTAAGGGAGATCGTTGAATATGGTCTTTTCAAACGTGACCGATTTGATCATGTCGCCGCCGCCCTGATACGGAGGCATGGATTCAAGGAATCCGGCTTTTCCGTACAGAATGCCGATTCCTGTCGGGCCAAAAACTTTGTGCGACGAAAACACATAGAAATCTGCATCGAGATCGCGTACATCAATACGCATATGCGGAACAGCCTGTGCGCCGTCCACCAGCACCGGTATTCCCTTCCGATGCGCCATTTCGATCATGTGTTTCACCGGATTGACCGTCCCCAGTGCATTGGACACGTGGCTGATTGCGGCGATTTTGGTCTTCTTCGAAAGCAGCCGGTCGAATTCTTCCAGGATCACTTCGCCCCGGTCGTTGATCGGTGCAACGCGCAATAATGCGTTTTTTTCCTCGCAAAGCATCTGCCATGGGACAATATTCGAATGATGTTCCAATTCGGTGATCAGAACTTCATCGCCGGCCTGGACATTCACCCGGCCGAATGTTGCGGCGACGAGATTGATGGCTTCCGTTGCACCCCGGACAAAAATAATTTCACGTTCCGAATCCGCATTTAAAAATTTTTTCACGGTCGATCGTGCGGCTTCATATTTCCCGGTCGCTCGCTCACTGAGATAATGGACGCCGCGATGAACATTGGAGTGTTCCGTGAGATAGTACCGTCTGATGGCATCAATTACCGGAAGGGGCTTTTGTGCAGATGCGGCATTATCGAGATAGACCAGCGGTTTTCCATGGACGTTCGTGGACAAAATGGGGAAATCCTTCCGGATCTGGTTCAGCGGTAAACTGAAAACCGTCTGTTTCGTCATTATTCCTGTCGTTTTCATGCGTCTGAGTCTGTACGGTGGTTATTATTTAATTGATCGTGAATCATCCGGTCGACGTACCGCCGGAACGGTTCGATGGTAATGCGGTTGATCACATCGCCCGCAAAGGCGGAAGTCAGGATGTTGCGTGCGGCAGCGAGATCGAACCCGCGCGACCGGCAATAAAAAATCTGTTCGTCATCCAGCTGTCCTATG
>RPQN01000048.1 GCA_003819715.1 Ignavibacteriota bacterium
TAAAAAATAAACTCTTTCCCGCCTCCTGTGCCCGTGCCGTCATGCTGCTGCTCCTCTGCGGCGGTCCATTCGGCCTGCTGCGGGCACAATCGGTATCAAATGTCGGCACGACCGCGGCATCGTTTCTCAAAATTGGCGTCGGGGCGCGGGCGCTTGCCATGGGGGAAGCGTACACCACGCTTGCGGAGGATGCCTCGGGGGTATTTTGGAATCCCGGAGGCGCGGCAAACCTTGAAAAAACACAGGCGCAGTATTTCCATCAGAGTTATCTCGCGGATATTGCCTATGATTTTGGCGCGGTCTCCCTGCCGCTCAGCGGATTCGGGACGGTGAGCGCCTTTCTGGGAAATATGAACTTCGGAGAAATAGAGAGAACATCCGTTCAGTATCAGGACGGAACCGGCGAAAAAGCGTCGGCAAATTCATTTGTCTGCGGTCTTTCCTATGCACGCGCCCTGACGGATCGGTTTTCCATCGGCGGCAATATAAAATATGTTCATGAAGGAATCTGGCATTCATCGGCGGACGGTTATGCATTTGATATCGGCCTGCTCTATAAAACGTTCTTCAAGAATATCAGAATCGGCATGTCCATCAGCAATTTCGGCTCGCGTATGAAAATGGAAGGCCGGGATATGCAGGTGCAGCACGACATTGATGCCACCGTTGCAGGAAATAATCCGAATATCAACGCCCATCTGGATACGGATGAATTCCCCATGCCTATTCTTTTTCGAGTGGGACTCTCCGCAAATGTTGCAAAAGATATCCTGGAGATCTCCGGAACGGACTGGATTATTGCGGTGGATGCAGTTCACCCGAGCGATAACAATGAATTTATTAATGCGGGTACCGAACTGGCGCTCTTTAATCGCTTGATCGCTTTGCGCGGAGGGTTCAGGCAGTACCTCCTGGCGGATCGTGAAGGAGGCCCGACGTTTGGCGCAGGCGTGCAATTGGAAAGCGGCGGAAACCAGCTGGGGGTGGATTTTGCGGCGATCAGTTACGGCCGGTTCGGATATAAAAATGTACTGACATTGATTGTTTCATTCTGATTGAATTATTGAGGCTTATTATGAAAAGACGTTTCCTACTTTCCGCTCTCATCGGACTTGTCATTTCCCAGGGACCATTGGCTGCCCAGGATTTTGGATTCGGCAGTTCGATCTATCGTGCCCGGAATACGCATGCCGGCAACCTGGTCAGGATGACATTCAGCAATAACGGGAGACTCGGTTCAGTCAAGGGCGACAATTCCACGACGTATAACGGTGAATGGCCGATCGGCAGCGGGCATGTTCAAATGGGAAATGTCTCGGCGTATGTCATGTCTGAAATCCGAGTGATGAGCATTGATCCGGTCACGCACGATACGTCCTATAAATGGATTACGCCGGCTGTGTGGTGCGAAGGCTGGGATCCGGACCTCTTTCCGCATGCGGCGTCCGGAAGATTTCAGGGATTTGAACCGCTTCCCGGATTTCTGAATACGACACAAAAAGAAAAAAATCCGATGCAGGCCGTGGCCATGAGCCATCAGTCGTTCACGTGGCCGCCATTCTGGCCGGATAAAACTGCGGACGCAATTAATCCGGGCTGGGGTTCGCATTGGAACGGCTATTTCGGCAAAGACCAGCAAAATGCGGACCAGGAAAGTTATTATGTGATGGATGATTATCAGGCGGATATTAAAAGCCAGGGGATTGCGTGGCCAAAGCCGGTATCGGTGGAACCGCTCCGCGGCGGATTAGGACTTCGCATGTCGGTTCGCGGACTGCAATGGTCAAACCCGGATGCCGAGGACTGCATTTTCTTCCTCTATGATATTCATAATTTTGGAAGCCTCAACCTGGACAAATCACTGTTCGGTACGAATGTCGGGGCGTCGAGCGGCGGACTGGTGATGCAGAGCGGAGATTATAATGATGATGCGGCGCAGTTCTACCGGGAAAAAAGCCTGGCGGTGAACCATGAGGACTATTCATCGGATCCGAACAACCCCGGCCTTGGAGGATACACGCCGGTGCCATGGGTCGGTTTTGCCTTTCTCGAAAGTCCCGGAAATCCGTACGACGGAATTGATAATGACGGCGATGGATCTGATGTCATGGAACCCGGCGGAGGGACCGGGAAAATTATTACCACCGCCGATTTTTGGAAGACCTATAACGTCGGCGATACGGTTATCACCATCGACTATAATTCTCCCAACTATACGCGGATCAAACGTGTGATGCCTCACGAGGGAATCAGGGTCCAGTATCGAGGGTTTGACCGGGTGATGAAGCCGAATGTCCCTCTGCAGGAAGTGGAGCGCGACGGAGTGGATAATAATCTGAACGGATTGATCGATGAAAATGACGGTGCGGTCGGCCAGGATTCGGTAGAATTTTATTTATACATCCGCTCTGCGAGCAACAACCGGGATTATTTATCAAAAGATTATTTTACAGGAGACGGGTTATCAAATCTCATGATTGATGAACGCCGGGATGACGGGCTGGATAACGACGGCGACTGGAATCCGCAGTACGATGATGTCGGCATGGACGGCAAACCGGGAACCGGGGATAAAGGCGAAGGCGACGGAGCTCCCACGAGCGGCGCGGGGACGGATCTGCCGGGTGAATCGAATGTCGATAAAACCGATGTCGATGAATCGGACCAGATCGGATTAACCAGCTTTAAGTTCTATGAATACAGCAAGCTCACGTACAGCAGCGAAGAACAAATGTGGACCTATTCCCAGCCCGGGTACTTTGACAACAAAACGACAACGATCGGCGACTATGATTATGTGTTCTCTTCGGGATATTTCCCGCTTCGTTCGGGCACCCGGGAATTTTTATCGATGGCTCTGGTCTACGGCATTGATGAAATAGATATCATCCGCAATAAGGATGTGGTGCAGACGATATACAATGCAAATTATAATTTCGCCATCGCACCGATAAAGCCCACCGTCAAAGCGGTGGCAGGCAATAAACAGGTCATCCTCACATGGGACGATAATGCGGAGATGAGCTTTGACCGGTTCCTCCGGGAGTACGATTTTGAAGGATATAAAATATATAAATCGACGGATTATACTTTTGCCGATGCGGGCACCATTACCGACGGACTGGGATACGACCGGTTTAAAAAGCCGCTTGCGATCTATGATAAAATTGACAGCATGTACGGATATTTCCCGAAGGATATTGGAAACAAGGGAGTCCTGTTTAATTTGGGAAATGAAAGCGGCCTGGCGCATAAATTTGTTGATGGTGATGTCACGAACGGGATGAGATATTTCTATGCCGTGACCGCATACGACCGGGGGAACATCCTCAAGAATATTGCGCCCAGTGAATGTTCCATTACGGTGAACGCCGACGCCAACGGCGAAATTCAGTACAGCGAAAATGTCATCTCGGTGATCCCCCATGCGCCTACGAGCGGATATGTCAATGCGGGATTTGATATCACGCCAACGCTTATGGGTGATGCAATCACCAAGGGAACGGTGGGGGTGAGTGTCGTGAATCCCGAGCTTATCCGGGACGGCGATGAATATGAAATTCAGTTCCTGGACCAGTCCATGGATCACCACGATAACAATGGTAACGGTTTAGTCGACGGTGCAGACCCGCTGGAATGGCTCCCCACACTGACAACGGGGTTTGTCCTGAAAAATCTGAGCGCGCCCAGGAACGATACGACGTGGTTCTATAATTATATTGAATTAAAAAAAGATTCGGTGAACAAGCGCCTGACGGATTCCACGTATTTACTTCAGAACCTTTACGATGATAACGACAAGGACTCGCGCACCGTCACCCAGATGATCGGCGGACTTGAAATTTCTGTCTACAATCCCCCCGGCAGCGTCATCAGCGATTCCATCAGGGATATTGTGCAGGGGACGCATTGGGGAAACGCTTTGACCGTGGCGCAGTCTTATCCCATAGCGTTCGGGCCTTTTACAGTGCCTGGTTATAAACCGGGTATATCGTTCCCGCGTCAGTATAAAATCGTATTCTATAATAACCCCGTGGATACTTCGCTCTCCATAAAATTGCCGTTGTTGAACGGATCGACGGTACCTATGCCTGCCGTGCGAGATGTGAAATTCCATGTGTTTGACCTGTTGACCGGGGAGAAGGTAAAATTCGCATTCGCGGATACCAGAAAAACAGGATCTGCAACCGCCGGCCAGTTTTCAGCAGGAGATCGTATTATTTTATTTGAAAAACTGCCGAACGATTCTACGGTCATTACCTATCAAATCTATAACGCGGCGATCCAGGATACCAGTTTCTTCAGCCGGTACGGGCGGTTATTGGGCGATGGGGATACGCTCTATCTCTATTCCGATAATCCGTTCACCTCTCAGATACGATATCACTTCAAATTACGCGGTCAGAAGATTGACCAGGCAGCTGCGAGTAATGAATTATCACGCATCCGCGTTGTCCCGAATCCCTATGCAGGCACCGCCGTGTGGGAAACGCGAAATGCGTATTCCTCCGGCAGAGGACCGCGAAAAGTAGAGTTTATCCATCTGCCGCACCAATGCACCATCCGTATTTATACCGTTGACGGGACATTAGTCCGGACGCTGGAGCATAATACGGTCATGGCAGACGGCGCCGAACCATGGGACCTGATGTCAAAAGAAAATATGAGCATATCGTACGGTGTCTATCTCTATCATATAGATGCACCGGGTATTGGCGAACATATCGGTAAAATCTTTATCATAAAATAAACTATGGAAGAATATTGCCGGGACGTTTGCGGTAAAGATTATGATGAGATGGTTCAACGCGTTATTATTCCTCCTCAGTGGTGTTGGAATCCTTTTTGGGCAGAAGGATCCTGACACCACCGCTGTGGTCGCTGCATTCGGAGAGCACCGGATCACGCTGAACGAATTCCGGATCGCATACCTCCAGATCCTAAAAAATCCAAAGACCTTTGATTCCAGGGAACTTCGCAGGGAGTTCCTTGACGAACTTCTCCAAAGGCGAATCCTGGCGAAGGAAGCAGAACGCCGCGGATTTTCGAGAAGCGATATCTTTCAGAATAAAATAGAAGCCTACCGTAATAAACTTCTCCGTACCCGGCACTTCGAAAAAGTGATCAGGCCAAAGTTTCACATCGCGGAAGACGAGATTGAAGAATCGTATATGTTTACCCAGGAAAGCCGGAAGATAAAACATCTCTTTTACCGCACCAAGGATCAGGCAGAACGGGCTTACGCCGCGTTAGGCCGTGGCGCCAGTTTTGACAGCCTTGCCCGAATTTGTTTCAAAGATTCGGCACTCGCTTCCCAGGGCGGTGATCTCGGGTGGGTGGAATGGGATCAACTGGAATATGACATGGCCCGGGCGGCATTCCATCAGCCGGTCGGTATGGTTTCCGGGCCGATCCGATCGTCATTCGGGTACCATCTTCTTGAGGTCACGGATTTCAAAAAGAAACCTCTGATTACCCGATATGAATATATGGTACACAAACGAAAGGTAAAATATCTGCTCGAATATAAACTGGGTGAGAAATATGCGTTTGAATATATCAACCAGTTGATGTCCCACGTTCGCCTGAACTATAATCCGGAAGTGATGGAATTTGTCGATAATAAATCGAGAGACTTTTTTAAAAGAAAACCATCAACCCTAGATCAGACCTCCGAATTCCAATTGACCGATCATGAATTGCAGAATGTTGAACTTTCGTTATGGAATACCCGCAGCGAGGTGATGGCGGTGATCAACGGTAAAAACTACACCGTGGGAATGTTTCTTGGCGATCTCAACTATATTCCCTACGATGCATTGTATAAAAGTTTTCGGTGGACGTTCGATTATGCCCTCCGGGATTATCTCCTGACGCAGGAGGCACTCGCGATGGGATTGGAGAAGAATCAGCAAGTACGATTGAAGACTACCTTGTTTCAGGAATATCTGCTGGAACAGCCGCTCCGTCAGGAAATTATTCGGCAAGTGACCGTCGATGAAAAAGAAATGAAATCTTATTTTGAGAACCATCCGAAAGAATGCAAGGGTGCGACTTACGAACAGATGAAAGAAATTATCCGCAATGAACTCCTGATGGAAAAAAAACAAAAGGCCGTTCCCAATCTGGTCAGGAAACTGACGCGCGGCATCGCGGTGAAGAAGAATCTGAAGCCCATTGATGATTATTACGATAGAGTAAAAAAAGACGAAATTGAATAATACGAAGCAGAACAATGTCGATGTTCAAAATGAGTAAGAGACGCATAATGATCCCGGACCTGCTGCGCCATCGTACAGGTAAAAATATTATCCTGACCCTCTTGTTGGCCTTCACACCGTGCCTGGTATATCCGCAGGGAACCGGTTATTATCAATCATTTGACGGCAGCGACCTCCGTTATTGGGGGGTTGATCTTAATGCCCGGGATACTACCTTCCTGCTATCTGCAGACAATAATACCATGAAGATTCAGTACAGCCGGACTGCAACCAGCGCATGGGATAACGTGCATTTTTATCCGTCGTCACCAATTAATGTCCTCTCAAATCCGATGATCACGCTCCGGTTACGGTCAACCGTGAATACGAGTTTTGCCGCCAAAATGGTTTTTGACGACGGCACCGATACGGGGCTCAGGATTGTCAGTATTGTCGGTGATGACACGTGGAAAACCGTCAGTCTTCAATATCCTGTCACCGGCAGTCCGCGGTTGGCACGGATGTACTTTTATTTTGATGGAGGGACGTCTCTGCCCAAATCGGGGATCATCCATCTGGATGATTTTAGAGTCGGCGATTCCGCGTATTTTGTTCCGGATTATGCGAACCTGGAACGTGCACGGACATCGGTTCAAAACCTTCTGCTTCATTCCGCCGAAGGATCGGGAGAAGGAATGTTCCCCGCAGGATCAAAATCTGTGCTCCAATCAGCATTGAACCAGGCGTCGGGAGTATTGAATAGTGGGAGTAAGTCACAAAGTGAAGTCGATAATGCGATATGGAATCTTTACGATGCGTGCGCCACCTTCGAACGAAGTGTGAACTCTGTTCGGCTCGCGCTGGTCGACCCCCTGACGACAAAACAGACGCGCTATCTCTACTTGAATCTGAATCGTCTTGCGCACAATTCATTATTATTCGGCATGCAGAATGCAACGGGATTTGGATACGGCTGGAGCGGCGATGATGACAGGAGCGATATCAAGGATGTCTGCGGCGATTATCCGGCCGTCTTTTCTGAGGATATCAATCAGGTAGAGCTGAATCAGGACCTCGACCGGTTGCGTTACCGTCTGACCAGCGCTTACAATAGGGGCGCGGTTATTACGCTGGTCTGGCATCAGTATGACCCGGGCGGACGCGGTTTCTACAGTACCGATGTGAACAATGAACGCATCGTGTCCACGATTCTTCCGGGCGGCGCTCATCATCAGCAATACAAAGACAAGCTTAAAAAAATCTCTCTGTTTCTGAAATCCCTGCGCGGAGTGGATGGCGAATCCATCCCGGTCATATTCCGGCCTTACCACGAGCATGTCGGAGACTGGTTCTGGTGGGGGCCGGCTTCTACCACCACACAGGAATACAATGATCTTTGGAGGTTTACGGCGAGATATTTTATTGATTCGCTGAATGTCCATAATATGCTCTGGGCACTCTCACCGTCGCTTGAGATGATTGCCCAGGATACCGCCCATGAGAATTATTTTACCGTCTATCCGGGGAATGACTACGTTGATTTATTCGGCGCTGATTATTATTTCGAATCGAAAGCATCTCCGCTGACATCAGCCGATGTACGAATTTTTTCGGGATATATGAACGTTCTGGCTGCCGGTGCGAACCGCCGGGATAAACTTACGGCGATTACGGAAGTCGGGCAGGAATTTATTCCGACCCCAAATTGGTTCACCGATTGTATCCTGGCGCCGATAAAAAATGATACGCTAAACTCCAGTATGAGCTATGCAGCGCTCTGGTTTAATTACGATGCCACGCAATACTGGGCGCCTTTTCCGGGGCAATCCAGCGTACCGAATTTTCTGCAATTTTATAATGACCCGTACACGCTGTTTACCAGCGATCTTCCGCCGATGTATCAGATGCCGCTGCCCGATACGCTTCCGCCTCTCATCGTTTCCCATCATGATTCGGTCTATGTCTCGGTGACGTCCGCGGTGAGCATCTCCGTCGTGACCAACGAGCGTGCCTATGCACGGTACAGCGGATCGGATGAACCGTATGAACAAATGCCGCATCAGTTTGTATCCGGCGAAGGCGGGTTTACACACGAGATCGTCATTCCCTCGCAGCAAGGCCAGTCCGGCACAATCTATGTGCGGGCGAAAGATATAGCCGGGAATACGATGAAACAGTCTACCATGATCCGGTTCAGGGTTGACACACTTGAAGCGCCTGTTCCTTGGTATGCGCTGAATTATCCTGTAACGTCATGGGGCTCGGGGAAAACGCCGCTCGGGACAAGCCTGACCGATTCAACCCGCACCCAGAATGTGCGCACCGTCTATACCCGAAAACAATTTCCGCTTTCAGAATTGCCGACTGCCGCTGCAATCGTTGTCAAAGGATACGGCGGATGTGCCGTTTATCTGAATGACCGTGAAATTTCCAGGTATAATCTTCCGACGGGAAGTGCAGTAGAATACACCGCAGATCCTCTCAGCGGATCCTCTTATACGAAGCAATTGGTTCTCGATTCCACCGCATTACGGTCTTTCAGAATCGGTGATAATATTTTTGCCGTCGAAACTCATGCGCTTCCTCCGGCATATGTCCAGGGGTTCGACGCGTACGTCATCAATCAAAATAACGTAAAAATATTTGCCCTGGGTTCAGTCTGGACCTATTTTGACAAGGGATACCGGCCCTCTGATATTAAAACGAAGGATATCGTTTCGGTGTCTGATGCCCCGTCTCTCTTGCCGCGCTCGAACAGGTTATATCAGAATTATCCCAATCCGTTCAACCCGGCGACGTCCATTCAGTTTGATCTCGTGCGGTCGACATTCGTAAAAATTGAGGTCTTTGATATCCTGGGCAGACGCATCGCGGTTCTCAGTGACGAAGTCCAGGCCGCCGGAACCCACATTGTTCCATTCGACGGGCGGCGCCTGACGAGCGGTATTTATTTTGTCCGAATGCATGCAGGGGACTATATCAAAACAAATAAAATGGTATTATTAAAATAATCCGGAAGAATCTACCGCGAAGAATATGAATAAACACAAGCAGCTCATAGGCCTTGGGATATTTTCAATCGCCGCCCTGTTCTATATTCTTATCGTCTATTTCATTTCTCATCGTGCGCCCAAATCGGTTACGGAAATATATTTTGCCGACCGGATGACTGAAGCGCATTATATTCTGATCGACCGGTACAATGCAGCCCATGCAGGATCGGTCAAGGTGATTCCGGTGAATTTCCCCATCTCCGATTTCAGTACCGATGCGAGAAAGGAAATCCTGGCCCGGTCGCTGCGAGGCGAGGACGACGCCATTGATCTCCTTGCGGTGGATGTCATCTGGGTGCATCGATTTGCAAAATGGTGCGAACCGCTTGGTAAATATTTCAACGACCAGGAACGCAGGCGCATCACGGAGATCGCGCTGGAAACCTGTTACCATGAAGGCGAACTCGTTGCGGTCCCCCTCGATCTTGTTCAGGGCGTGATGTACTACCGTGAAGACCTCTTAAAAAAATTTCCCGGAGGTCCGGCCGTTATTGAACAGGTGAAAAAGGGGATGACGTGGGAACAGTTCCTTGAGCTGCAGAAAAAAATGAACTGGAAGGGACCGTATTACATCTATACCGCTGCCGATTATGAGGGCCTCATTTGCAGCTATATTGAAATTCTGATGAGTCTTCGCCCTGATTATTTTGAAACCGTGGGATTCCGGTTCGATACGCCGGAGGCAAAAGAAGCGCTCCAGTTGCTGGTCGACCTGATCCACCGTTATCACGTCACACCTCCTATTGTGAGCAATTTTACCGAAGGCCCCAGTTATGAATATTATATCAAGAATGATGGATTATTTATCCACGGGTGGACGAGCTACGAGAAGGATTTTACCTCCTATCCTTTGAAAGAACAATATCTGCGAAAAGCACCGATCCCGTACCTGGCGAGCGGAAAACCGACATCGATGTTCGGCGGTTGGAACCTCATGATGTCAAAAGCGACGACAAAAAAAGAAGAGGTGATCGATTTCGTAAAGTACCTGCTCAGCGACGAAGCCCAGGAAATTTTTTACTCGCAGAGCAGATTTTATCCCGTCATTAAATCGTTTTATTCCGACTCGCTCTACCTGAACCGCTATCCTGAAATTCAAATGATACGGGAACTGATGAGCCATGGGGTTCATCGTCCGGTGCAGGAGAATTACACGAAATATTCAAAGATTATGGCAAGATATTTTAGTCTGGCGATTCTGGGGAAAATCACTGTGGACCAGGCGTTACAACGAGTGCACGCGTCCATCGAATCGGAAGGGACCCAGACGGTCGGCCGGTAACCCCTATGATGAAATTACCCGTTAAATTTTCCGATAAGGCAAAAGAAAAGCTCTCGCGCTATCAGTTTGAAATCCGTCATATCATTATCATTTTCCTGATCCTCATCTCCTTCCAGATTATTCTTATTTATTCGCAGAAGGGGATGCTGAATAATTTTCTTAAGGATACACAGAGCTGGTTCCAGAAATACTATGCGGAACGCCTCGCCCTGGTCACGACGACGAATGTCGAACTTCTCTACGAACAACAGCAGCGGATTTTTGCGACCCAGGACAGTGCGGAGACTAAAATTTCACATTCGTTAAATATTATTTTCAAACAGCAGCTGATTCATCGAAGCGTGGAGGATATCTGTCTTATCCTGGTAAAAAATCACCGGGTCTATATTGTCGATAATGGGCCGAAATTGACCACGTTTTTCAACGGGACACTTGCACCATACGATGGGGACAGCACTTCGCTGCATCAGGGCGGAATTCACCTGTTCTTCAATGCCCGTGATGAAATCCGGAGGAACGAGAAAATTCTCAGCACGGTGGTGAATGGAAAGACATTCGATGTCCTGGTGCCGTTCGTCCCCGACGGTGAGTATTTGGGAGTTCTCTATTTTAGGATTTCCCCGGACTTCTCTTTCCTGACGGCGGAAATTCAATCGGGTTTCGATAAAGTGTCGGTCATTGTGACGGCGCTTATTCTCATCGGCTTGATCGCCATCTTCATTGTCTCGTCGCGGGCGGTGCAGGAGAGGAATAAAGTTCAGGAAGAACTGTTTGTGGAGCATGAAGACAACCTGGAAAAGCAGATCCGCCTGGAGAAAGAATCGCTGTTTACCAAGCGGATCTATCATACACATCACAAAGCTGAAAAAATCATGGGATTCATCAAGGACGATGTCCGGAAAATGAATCCGGAAAACCTTGGAGAGCTGAAGCAGCGGGTGATCACGTATTCAAATTTCATATCACGGATCATCTATGATATGAAATGGTACGACCAGGATATTAATACGATTGTGAATACCATGTTCAGGACGAACGTCAATTCCGTCATCGAATTCATCGTTCAGAACATCTTCCTCCGGATATCGAGTAAAAACGAAATGTTCGAGCTGAAGCTCGATCTCGATCCGGCGCTTCCGCCGGTGCGCGTGAATGAATTCACCGTCTGGGAAATTCTGGAGCCGCTGATTCAGAACAGTATCGACCATTGTGAAATGGATTTCGTCACCATTTCTCTCCAGACGAGATATGACCGGAAGGAGAATGTTTCGTACATTGAGATATCGGATAACGGAAAAGGGATCGCCCCGGAACTGCTGGAACCGGGCCCCCGGGATGTCAAAAAAATATTTCTTGAACATGAGACGACGAAGAAGCATAATGAATCGCATTCCGGATACGGCTGTTATATCGCGCACCAGCTTGCCGTGGGCAAATGCGGGTGGAAGCTCGATGTGGAAAATTCCGCAGCAGGCGGATGTAAATTTACCATCATCATGAATCACTAGGGCCGTTTCCATTGAATCATATTGTGCGTAAATAAATTGAAATGACAAATGGAAACGATCCCTGCTGCCTTATTGATAAACAATGAAACAAAACACAAAAATACTTTTTAGAAGTGGCACCAGGGAAGAAGTATGACCAATACCAATGCCATAAAAGTGATGCTGGTAGATGACGAGGATTTTGATGTCGCCCGTGTCAAGAATACCATCAGCCTCTCTTCGACAAAAATTCAGGTCGACTGTGTCGTCTCCAACGGGAAAGCCGCGCTGGAAAATATCCAGCAGCACCCTGACAGCGTTGATGTGGTTATTCTCGATTATCAGATATCAGGCGGACTGCGCGGTGAAGAATTGATCCGCAAAATGAAAGAAGCCGATCCATTTATTCAAATCATCGTCATCACGAAAATGACGACGAACACGACGGATTTTGATTTCGCCAACAACCTGTTGAAAGCGGGAGCGTTCTGGTATTGCACGAAATATCCAGGAAACATTGAAGATTACATCTATCAGCCGACCGATTTTATTTTAAGCATCGTCAACGCATTTGAGAAGAAACGCCTGGAGAAACAAAAATTAAAGTCCGATAAACGCCTTCTCCAGAGCCTCGAAAATATGCTGGAGGCAAAAAATATTATCGGTGACTCAAAACCAATGCTGTTGCTGCGAGAGATGATTGAAAAGTACGCGAAGAGCGAGGCCAATATCCTGATCACGGGCGGCTCGGGCACCGGGAAAGAACTGGTCGCATGGAATATCCATCTTAAAAGCCGGCGGCGGTATGAAAAGTTTGTGCCCATCAACTGCGGCAGCATCCCTCACGAATTAATCGAGAGCGAGTTATTCGGTTATGAAAAAGGCGCCTTTACCGGCGCGCACGGAACAAAAGCAGGGTTGTTCGAAATCGCGAACAACGGGACGGTCTTCCTCGATGAAGTATCGGAATTATCTCTTTCGGCGCAGGTGAAGCTGCTCCGGGTGCTCCAGGAAGGGGAAATTGAAAAAATCGGCCGGACGGGCAGGCTTGCCGTCAACGTGCGTATCATCGCGGCGACCAATAAAAATCTCTCCACCGAATTGAATGAAGGAAGGTTCCGGGAAGACCTGTATTACCGTCTGAATGTTATTCCAATCGATATTGTTCCCCTGCGCCAGCGGGGAAATGATATCCTCCTGCTGTTCAAATATTATCTGGAATTTTTCAGCAAGGACATGGGCATATCCCCGCCCTCGATCGATCCGAAGGCCCAGGAGATCCTGCTGAACTATAAATGGCCGGGAAATGTCCGTGAACTTCGTAATGTAGCCCAGCGCCTCGTGCTCAACAGTACCGATCATATCGGCGTGAAAGATGTCAGCAACCCGATGATCTTAAAAAATTCGGTTCTCTCAAAAGATAATTCTATAGATGAACTCACGACCGGTCAGGTCCTGACGCTCCGGGAAATGGAAAAGACGTTCCGGCTGAAATATTTTAAGTACGTCCGGAGCATTTCCAGCTCCGATGCAAATGCCGCCGAAAAACTGGGGATTGCCCCGTCAAATTTCTACCGGATGTGTAAAGAACTGGGATTGAAATAGCGCGCTGGATTGTTGGACGACGGTGGTCTGCATGAAGAAGATCTCTTTGCTGTACTTGGTCGCCATTGCCGCGTTGATCCCACCCGAATCTGCGGCACAGACAAAAGAACTCCAGGATACACTCATCCTGCAAGCCCGCTGCGTGTTGTTTTATTCATGCTCTCAGCTGGAATATGATTCCCTCTTCAGGAAATGACGTTTCGGCTGGATTCGCTCGTTCAGCAGCACGAACGGACAAAAAAGAGATTGATCCCCTTCCTGAATAAAATGAATATTCCCTATCTCTCAACCGTCGCATCAACAGTTCTGTTTTATGGGAAGGACACGGCGAAGTATTTCCGTCGGCCATTCCATGACCTGGCAGGGATCATCCTGTTCTCGCCTGCGAAGAGGCCGGAGTTCCTGCCGCATCACTCTTCGCCGGTGTGCGCTCTTGGGAGAATCCAAAACTATTTTCTGCTGCACAGAAATTCTCTGCCGAAACCGGCAGGTTTAGATTGAGATCTGAAATTTTCTCAGAGATCAGCCAACGCTGGACTTCGCCAATATCCGTTTTCTTGTGTAAGAGATTAATCCTCCTGCTTCGACGATTGCCTGCCGCGCACTGGGCATGGGGATAATCCGGAACGTTTTTCTCGAAGTGGCGTTGAGGACTGCGGTGGGAGTGATCTCCAGGATGTCTCCTGCCGCCGCTTCCAGATCCGGACAGGTGACCGTCCGCAATCCCAGGTTGATGCTGTTTTGCAGAAAGATGCGGGCAAAATTCTTTGCTACAATGATCAGGTCGTACCCATTCAACGCAGAAACCGCCTGTTCGCGTGATGACCCGCAGCCAAAGTTTTTTCCGCCGACGATGACGCTTCCCGGCGGCTCCTGTTGAGCCCGTAATAATTCGTTTAGCTCTTTGATATCCGCAAATGCATATTGAGGGGTTTCCGTCGGGAGAACCGTGGCCATATGCCGGCCGGGGTAAATAATGTCGGTGGAAATATCGTTCCCGAGCGCATAAATAACTTTTGCCATATTATTTTTTCCCTCCTTTCCTCGATCTCGGATCGGTAATAACGCCTGTGATTGCCGATGCCGCTGCGACGGCGGGAGAACAGAGGTATACTTCGGAATTGGGATTGCCCATGCGGCCTTTGAAATTCCTGTTCGTTGTGGATAACGCTACTTCACCATCTCCCAGCGCACCTTCATGAACGCCGAGACAGGGCCCGCAGCCGGAATTCATGACGACTGCTCCTGCTTTCATAAATGTGCCAATATAGCCTTTCGCCAATGCTTGATTGTATATCCGGCCGGAGGCGGGAAAGACCAGCATCCGGGCGCCCGGAGCAACCTTTTTTTCTTTCAGGATTTTTGCCGCGATTGCCAGGTCGTCCAGACGGCCGTTGGTGCAGGACCCAATGACAATCTGATTCACTCTGGTCCCGAGGACTGCGTCGATCGGCCTGACGTTGTCGACGGTATGCGGGCATGCGATCTGCGGTTCCAGAGAGGTGACATCGATATCGATGACACGTTCGTAATCCGCATCCTTGTCCGGTTTGACCGATTCGATCTTTCCCTTCACATGCGCTTCTTCGCGGAGATAACGTATCGTCTCCCTGTCCGCCGGGACAATACCGCTTGTTGCTCCCGCTTCCACTGCCATATTGCAAATGACCAGTCGCCCGGATGTCGTCATGGCTTTTATCGATGCGCCGTGGAATTCGATCACTTTAAAATTTGCCCCTTCAGCCGTCAACAGCCCGATGAGGTTCAAGATGAGGTCTTTGGGCCCGACAAATTTTTTAAACGTACCGGTGACATTGACTTTTATGGTCGCCGGGACTTCAACATTCACCACGGCCCCGAGCGCCCAAACACTTGCCATTTCCGTTGCACCGATGCCGAAGGCGAATGCCCCGAGGGCGCCGTGACTGGTGGTATGACTATCCGTTCCCACAACGACTGCGCCGGGGCGCACATATCCGTTTTCCGGCAGCACCTGGTGACAAATACCTCCAATATCTCCGCGGATATCGTGAAATTTTGTAATTGAATTTGCCGCGACAAACTCCCGGATTTTTTTTTGGTTCGACGCGGTTTTGGGCGATTCAGCCGGAACACGATGGTCAAAAATAATGCCGATCTTCATCGGATCCCAAAGTCTGGGAACCATCCCCGTCCCCTGATAAATTTCCAGAAACTGGTTCATCACTAATGCCGCATTTTCATGCGACATTGCAAAATCCACCCTCGGTTCAACAACATCTCCCGCCCTGACCGATTTCAGGCCGGATGCGCGGGCGAGTATTTTCTCAACGACGGTCATGCCCATAGAGAACTCCTTATAACCTTGATGATATTCATATACAATGTTCTTCCTTTAATTTATTTATTTCTTCAACGGTGTATCCGGCGTGTTCGAGGATTGCAACCGTGTGCTCACCGAGCGTCGGCGGCGGCGATTCAACAACACCGGGCGTTTTGGAAAATTTTGCCGTTAAATTAAATAATTCAAGTTCGCCAATGCCGCTGACCGAGGTTTTTCCGAATGAATTCCGGTGCTTCAGCTGTGCCTGGCTCATCGCTTGATCGAGCGGGAGAATAGCGCCGGCGGGAACGTCCTGTTTATTCAAGAGATCCACCCACTCGGAGGTTTCCCGCTTCATCAGTTGACGTTCGATGAAGGGTGTTAATTCCTTCCGGTTTTTTTTCCGTGTGTCACGTTCTTGAAAACGTGGATCGTTCTTTAATTCCGGCACTCCGAGAATATCCGCTGCTGCCTCCCATTGTTCCTGCTTATTTGCAGCAATATTGATGAATCCATCTTTCGTTCGAAAGACGCCGGACGGTGCAGCGGTGAAATTATCATTCCCCATTAAGACGGGCTGTTGATTGCCGATCATCAAATTAGCGACGACCCAGCCCATGAACGGCATGATGGAGTCCAGTAAAGCGACATCGATAAACTGGCCTTCCCCGGTTCGTTCTCTATAATACAGTGCGGCCATGATTGCAAATGCTGCATTCAAACCGCCGACGGTATCGCAGACGGGAAACCCGGTACGAAGCGGATTGAGCCGTTCATCGCCGTTGATCGCCATCTCACCGCTCAGGCCCTGTATAATCTGATCATAGGCGGGTTTCAATGCGTCGGGTCCGGTCTGGCCGAATCCTGAAATCGCGCAATAAATGAGTTTCGTATTTATACTTTTGAGCGTTTCGTAGGAGAGCCCCAGCCGCGACATCACATCGGGGCGGAAATTTTCAACGACCACATCGGACGTTTGAACAAGTTTTTTAAATACTTCCTTGCCTCCCGGTGTTTTCAAATTTAAGGTGAGAGATTTTTTATTCGCGTTTTGTGCGAGGAAACTCGTCCCCATAAGCATTTGATTGTATTTCGGAACGCATCCCAGTTTGCGCGCGAGGTCGCCGCCATTGGGATTTTCAATTTTTATCACTTCCGCACCGGCAAGCGCCAGATGGAGAGTTGCAAAAGGACCGGAGAGAACGTTGGTCAGATCGAGTACGCGGATACCTTCCAGCAGTTTCATAAATACTCACTTTTTTAAATGTTCTGAGAGAAGCCCCGATTTATAGACTAATCCGGGCATCTCACGGTTAAAGAATGCCGCGAGCTCTTTTGCGAGAACAATCAACGCATCCACATGGATATCTGTCCGGCTGCCTGAGCGCTGCAGCGAATGCACGAAATCTTCCGTGGAAACATTCCCGGACGGGACTTTTGTGAACGGACATCCGCCAAGCCCGCCGGTGGAAGATTCGAAATACTTCACGCCGGCATTCATCGCCGCATAACAATTTGCCAGGCCCAATCCGTACGTATTATGGAAATGACAGGTGCATTCGATTGCCGGATCGATGTCGAACACCGCCTCGAACATTCTGGTGACCTGTTCCGGATAGGCATGACCTGCAGTATCTGCAAGGCTGATTGTTTTAAATCCTGCCTCGACATATTTCCGAATAATGCCCAGCACCCGTTCCTGGGGAACTGCACCTTCGAATCCGCATCCAAATGCCGACTGCACAGAGACCTGAACGCGTTTCCCTGCGCGAACAGCCTGAGCGGCTGCGCTGATGATCCGTTCCGTTGCGTCTTGAGTGGACATTCCGGTATTTTTACGGCTGTGCGTGTCGCTGGCAGAGACGCCCATGCAATACATCTCCACACCGCATGCTTCGCCCCGTTCCAAACCCTTTTCGTTTAAGACGAGTCCGGAGAGTATCACATTCTTCGGCCGATGTTCCTCTTCATGAAAATAATTGAACAGGGCATCCGTGTCCGACATCTGGGGTACTTTTTCCGGATGCACAAACGAGCCGAGCTGAACGATATCCACACCTGCCGCGATCAGTTCTTCCGCCCACCGGATTTTCTTTTCGAATGGAACGATCTGCTGTTCCGACTGAAGGCCGTCCCGTAAACACACATCATGGATAATGATATTGTTCATGGACTCACTTAGAATTTATCTGCGATTGCTTTTGCCATATCCAGCGTGCTCGCGTTTCCGCCCATATCGTACGTCCGGACGCTGCCTTCTTTTATCACTGCGGCGACGGCATCTTCCAGCCGGCTCCCTCTTGTTGTCTCTCCCAGCCAATCGAGCATCATTTTCACGGCAAGAATGGTGGCGATAGGATTCACTTTGTACTGGCCGGCATATTTCGGGGCAGACCCATGCGTCGGTTCAAACACCGCGAGTTTTATTCCGATGTTGCCGGAACACCCGAATCCGAGTCCGCCCACCATCTGTGCACAGAGATCGGAGATAATGTCGCCGTATAAATTCGGGGCGACAAGAACATCGTACTGAAAAGGGTTTTTCAACAACCACATGGTCATGGCATCGATATTCGCGTCGTCCATCTTAATTTCCGGATACTGTCCAGCCACCTCTTTTGCCGCTTCGAAGAATAGCCCATCGGTGGCCCGAACCACGTTGGCTTTGTGGACAACGGTGACCTTCTTCCGGTGAAACTTGCGCGCAAAATCGAATGCCGCCCGGATAATCCGTTCACTTCCTGACTTCGTGTTGATTTTACAGGAGACTGCATACTGATCCAGGGGGAGGCTGGCGAACGGCGCAAACGGTTTTGAGATTTTTGTCAGGAGGTCTGCAAGCTCCCGCGGCACCGGATTAAATTCCACGCCGGAATAAAGATCTTCCGTGTTTTCGCGGAAAACCACCAGGTTGATCCCTTCCTTGAAATTTAAAGGATTGCCCGGATACGCTTTGCACGGACGGAGGCAATTATACAGATCGAACATCTGGCGCATCCGGACAATGGGGGACCGGTACACTAAATTTTTCGACTGCAATTCAGGAGCAAGCTCTGCCTGAGCGGCCTTGACCGGTTTGGAGGTAATTGCTCCGAAGAGCGCCGCATCGACATTCTTTAATAACTTGACCGTCCGCTCCGGAAATGCGTCGCCTTCCTTGCACCAGAACTCCCAGCCAATATCTCCATGAATATATTCCGCATCCAGATTTATTTTATCGAGAACAATTTTTGCAGCCTCCAGGACGTCGATCCCAATCCCGTCGCCGGGAAGCCATGCAATACGATATTTTGCCATAGGTAACCTTTCTTCATAATGGAACATCTGCACATGTACATCCGGCAGAGGCGCAGAGTTCTCATTACTGATTTCGATTATGAGCGGCGTCAGTGTACTCCATCATTCGCAATTTCCTTCAGGCAGCGTCGGATGATAGAGATGCCTTCGTCAATCTCCGCTTTTGAAATATTCAGGGGCGGCCGGAAGCGCACCGTCCGTTCGCCGCAGCCGATAAGAATCAATCCGTTATCATAGGCCTTCGTTTTTAATATCTCACGCCGGTCCTTCGAATCTATATCGATTGCGCAAAAGAGGCCGAGACCCCGGGCATTGCTGATGAGCGACGGAAATTCATTCTCCAGTGTTGTCAGTTGTTCCAGGAGATAGCTGCCGCACGCCTGCGCGTTTTCCACGAGCCGTTCTTCCTGAATAATCTCGAGCATCCGTGCTGCGCGCACCATATCGACGAGATTGCCGCCGAAGGTCGAATTAATACGGCTGGGAACTTGAAAAACATTTTCAGGGACTTCATCCACCCGCTTGCTGCAGACGAATCCGCAGACTTGCATTTTCTTGCCGAACGACATCATATCCGGTTCGGCATAATACTCGTGCGCCCACATTTTTCCCGTCATCCCGACGCCGGTCTGCACTTCGTCGATAATAAACATGATATCGTTTTCGCTGCAGATTGTCCGGAGGCTGACGAAGAATTCCTTCCGGAAAAAATTATCTCCTCCTTCGCCCTGGATCGGTTCGATAATAAGCGCGGCAATGTCATCCGGATTATCAACGATCGCCTGTTGAATTTGCCGAATGGCCAGTTCCTCCTCTTTTTTTACTTTCTCCAGATGTTCCTCGGTGAGAGGAAACGTCAGGATGGGATTATGAATGCGGGGCCATGAGAATTTGGGAAAGTGCCTGATCTTGACCGGGTCGGTATTCGTGAGGGACAGGGTGTAGCCGCTTCTTCCGTGAAATGCATTGCGGAAATGAATCACCTGCAGGCCGACTTCCCGGGAGTATCCCTTTTTAAAATTTTTCTGCACTTTCCAGTCGAACGCCGTTTTCAGTGCATTCTCATTGCCCAGGGTGCCGCCGTCAATGAAGAATGCGTACGGGAGGTACGACGGCTGTGCGATGCGGGCAAAGGTTTCGACAAATTCCGCCATCTCCACCGTGTACGCATCCGAATTGGAAGTTTTATTGACGGCGATTTTTCCCAGCTTCTCAACAAAGGCGGGCTCGCGCAATTTGGGATGATTCATTCCCAGCGCGCCGGATGCAAAAAAAGTGAAATAATCCAGCAGGGTGCGGTTGGTGCGTGAGTCGTAGACGTACGTCCCGTGACTCTTCTCCAGATCGAACACGATGGCAAAGCCATCTGCAAGCATATGGCTGCTGAGTACGGAGTGAACTTCAGACGGCGGGATTATGACCGGACGGTGTGTCCCGGGTTTTTCAATCTTGTTCGCGAACATAGAACACCTCGAAATTCTTTTGTGAATGGATTATGGAAGACCATGATGCGATTCCATTCCCTCAGAAGAATTCCTGATGTTCATATAAAGAAACGATATAGAGGCGGATCAGTGACACGGCTGAAATTGTGTTATTATAGGTCAATACTCTTTTTTATCTTATGATCCGGATTCATAATTATCTATTTGAGCGCGCTGCAATCGGCCGCTGTAATCGATATAGACCGATTTCCATTCTGTAAAGAAATCATAAACCGCCCAGCCGCCTTCTCGATGGCCGTTGCCGGTTTGTTTCACTCCTCCAAACGGCAGGTGGGCTTCTGCGCCGATCGTGGGCACGTTAATATACGTGATCCCCGCTTTGATATCGCGGATGGCCCGGAATGCATTGTTCACATCGCGTGTATACATGGAAGAGGAAAGCCCGTAGACGGTATCGTTGAGTATTGTCACGGCGTCGTCCAACGAGTTTGTTTTAAGAACCGAAAGAACGGGCCCGAAGATTTCTTCTCTTGCGATACGCATGGAAGGGAGGACGCCGTCGAAGATCGTCGGTTCATAAAACCATCCGTTCGCCAGTTCTCCGCCCGATGCAATACTTCCTCCGCACCGCAGACGGGCGCCTTCGGCTTTCCCGATGGTCACATACGAGTCGACAATTTTTCTCTGCCCTTCATTGATGCATGGGCCGACTTCCGATCCCTGAAGAAGGCCGTCCCCCAGCCGAAGCTTCCGTGTTCGATCGACCAGCATGGTCATAAACGGGTCGTAAATTTTTTCATGGAGGATGAGCCGGCTGGTTGCCGTGCACCGCTGGCCGGTCGTTCCGAACGCTCCCCAGAGAATGCCGTCGAGTGCTAGGTCGAGGTCGGCATCGTCCATGACGATTTGAGCGTTCTTGCCCCCCAGTTCCAGCGAAATGCGCTTCAAGGTGCTGCTTCCGTCGCGCAATATTTGTTTGCCGATTTCCGTCGAACCGGTGAAAAGGACGAGATCGACATCGGGATGAGACACGATGGCATTCCCTACTTCTCCTCCTCCGCCGAAGATGAGATTAACGACACCCTCCGGAATGCCCGCCTCCATCATAATTTCAACAAGGCGTACTGCCGTCTTCGGCGTATCGCTCGCCGGTTTGAAGACGACGGTATTGCCGGAGAGGATTGCCGGGAAAATTCCCCAGGTGGGAATGGCCATCGGAAAATTCCAGGGGGTAATGATTCCCGCGACACCGACCGGGATACGAATGGCCATTGCAAACTTGTCGGGAAGTTCGGAGGGCACGGTATGTCCGAACAGCCGGCGGCCTTCCGTCGCAGCATAGTACGCGGTGTCGATGCCCTCTTGAACATCGCCGCGGGTTTCGGTCAGCACTTTACCCATTTCCCGCGTCATCTCGCGGGCAATTTCTTCCTTCGATTTTACCAGCAGGTCGCCGATCTTCCGTAACATATCTCCGCGTGCCGGGGCAGGAACCAGGCGCCACTTCTCGAATGCGGCCCGCGCGGCCCTGACGGCATCAGCGACATCTTCCGGTCCTGACTTTGGAAAGAGGCCGATGACTTCATTCCAATGAGCCGGATTTCTGTTCTCAAAAGTCCTGCCGGATTTTGCTTCAATCCATTTTCCATTAATAAAATTTCGAAATTGCTGCGGCATATTCTTGCTGCTTTCCCGGTCAATAATAATTATTCACCCGTTCATTTGTTGTGCAGCCTGTCTCTCTCGATGAATAATTTTATTATCGTCTGGTGGGAAAGATAAGAGAAAAGACTGAAAAACAAAACCGTCTCACTCTCTTGTGATTGAGAGGTTGTTCTTGAATACTCATCCATCATTCAATCGAGCGTATCATTACCAGCATTGCACGTTTGGATGGGTGTACTAACGCCGCTTTTCGGATCAAAATCATTGATATTTTTGAAGAAAAATGCAGTCTTACTTTGATGCGAAAATTCAAAATTTTAGCGGAGAGAAACGAGTGTTTTTCGCTGATTACTGGTTTACCGGTGATGTCTTCTTTGTGATATTTGTCATAGGAAGATTGAACAGTTAGGTGTAAATAGCAAACAACATCTGCTGAAATCTGCCTCCGGTGTTTTTCACCGACACTCTTTTTCATCAATCGCCAACAATAAGGATTCGATCGACAGCAGTCAGGTAAACAATTCATTTTCAAAAATACTACAGCGGGGAGCTTCACCACCTTTCTCTAGAGCATCCCCGATACCTGAAAAAAGTACTGCATGACACGAATGCAGATCATTCGCTGCCGCAATTAAAATTTCAACGTCATGGTAATAAGACGGTCCGATTTCCGAGGCCGCCGAAATGGATCCGTGATGGAGATGCATAATCTGGCGGGAAAGACTGAGCCCAATGTCCGATCCTCCCGGTTTCGTCGTAAATAATGGAATAAATATTATTTTCAGCGCCTCTTTTTGAATTCCCGGTCGATTATCAACTATTTGGCTCTCAAGAGAATTAATCACTCTTTCATCCTTCCGGGCTATTACCTCTCAAAGCAGATTTCGGTATATATGTTCATAACTCAACGATTGTTTTTGTCTCTATAATGATGAACGATATGAAAACAAAGACAACCAAACCAACCCGCCTGTTCAGCATGCGGACAAGTTATTTAATTGAAAGAAGTAAATTTCTATGCAAGAATCGTTGAAGAAGTTTTCGCCAGCGCTATTTGGCATCATTCTGATTTGCTTCGCGCTTCCCTGGGTAAACTTGTCATGCGAGGGTCATAACGCAGCGGCCTTCTCAGGCCTTCAGCTTGTTACTGGTACGACCGTTGAGCAGCAGAATCAAAAAGTCAAGTCTGAACCATTAGCCGTTGCTGTTTTAGTCCTTACTATTCTCGGATTTGCCTTGAGTTTTCTCAAGGACAAAAAGTCGTCGGTCATACCAGGCATCATTGGCGCAGCTGCTTTCATCCTGCTTCTCATGCTCAAATCAAAGATAGATACCGATGCAAGCAGCCAAAGCATTCAAGTTCAGTATGCCATCGGATTTTGGTCCGTACTCGTATTGCTCGTTGGAACGATTGTCTTAAACGGCTATTTATATTTCTCTTCAAAGAAGCAAGTTTAGTAATTGTCGCCGCAAACATAAACAACGGCGCTTCATATCCCCATGCGGTTCAGGCGTCTCAGTCGAGTGGAATGATGACCTCATCTCAAAACATAAAGGCGTAGTAAAGTTATGAAAAAACATAGCAACCAAACCAACCTGTTTACTCAGCAGTCGGACAAAAAAGGGAAAAGAGATCTTCCGGGATACCCGCTGTATCCTGCCCGCGAGGATATTTTCAACAACTCCAAAGAAGAGGAGAATATAAATCCTGAGGATATTTCCAAAACAAAGGAATTAAATGAAAATGTGAAGGCGGGGAAAAATAACGAGAAAGATTTTGCTGAAGATAAATCCGGGAGCGACTTGGATGTACCGGGATCGGAATTGGATGACGCACAAGAAAAAATTGGAAGTGAAGATGAAGAGAATAACTATTACAGCTTGGGAGGAGATGACCATAACGATCTGGATGAAAACAAGGGAGGCTGAAATATCGCCAGATGTTCGTTCTCGTGCATGATATGGCCGCCGCAAAAAATCCACAATAAATAAAAATATAAAACTTCACTAGGGAACATCAATGCCGCAGGGCGATAAATCCAGCTACACGGACAAACAAAAACGCCAGGCAAGACACATCGAAGCCGGCTATGAGAAAAAGGGGCTAAGCACAACAACCTCGGAAGCACGGGCTTGGGCCACCGTAAATAAAATTACTGGCGGAGGCAATAAAAGTGGCTCCGGCCGTAAACATTCCCAATCTGTGCCTCGGCGCAAGAGCTCATAAAAAATCCTGCCATTCGTACGGACAACGAGGAAATGCACCTGAGGAGACGTGCAATGTGGCTGCGTGCCGCGGTGTGTGGGTCGGACGACGAAATGGTGTCGAGTGGCCTCGCCTCCCGGGCGAGGTTGTCTTCATGGAATTCGGTATAGTTCCGATTGTGATTGCAGCATGAAAGGCAGTCAAGCACCTCGGGAATAAAAGCCAGGATAAATGAAGACATCTGTCTGGGATGTGGACTGTGTCTAAAGAATTGTTCAAAAAATGCGATGACGATGAAAGAATGAAAGAACCGGGTTATCACTCCTCTCAACTCAGCGATCAAAGCGGTCATGATGGCGATTGAACGGGGTATGCTGCAAAATCTGATTTTTGATAACAGGACGTTGTGGAACCATCGTGCCATGGCGGCTGTCTTTGGAGTTATCCTGTCGCTTCCTCCAGTGAAGAAAGCGATGGCAAGCAGACAGATCAAATCACGATACATGGAATGGCTGATACGGAAAAGAAAATAAAAAACGCGGGCTTGATGCACCTCCAGCAGCTTTTAGTGTAAGATACTTTATTGATTACTTCACCACACATCCAAAATAAAAATGCCCCGGATTAGCCACGGTATTAAATCTTATAATCTCAAATTCTCAAAATCTTCATTCTTCACTCTTCATTCTTAAATCCTACTTCTCCACCTATCTAAAACGAAAATGCCCCGGATATACCAGGGCAATTAAATCTTCAATCTTCAATCTTAAAATCTTCCATCTTTTGTAGCGGGTAAACAGGATGGCGCTTCCAGCGCCACGTCTCCTGTCGCACTTCGTGTGTCGGGATCCGCTTGAACCTGCATCCCGACGGAGTCGGGATATGAGCCCGACGACCAATTCTGCTCATCTAAAATAAAAATGCCCCGGATAAACCAGGGCAATTAAATCTTCAA
>RPQN01000049.1 GCA_003819715.1 Ignavibacteriota bacterium
ACCGGGCAACCATTGCGAATATGTCTCCCGAATATTGTGCAACGATGGGTTTCTTCCCCGTTGACGCCGAAACCATTAATTACCTACGCTTCACCGGTCGAAGCGAAGAGCAAATTGCGCTTGCCGAATCATACCTGAAAGAGCAAGGACTCCTCCTGACCGCCGAAACACCCGATCCGTTGTTTTCTGAAAACATCAATTTTGACCTCGACACGGTTGATCCAAGTATTGCCGGACCAAAGCGTCCGCAAGACAGAATTTTACTGTCGAAGGCGAAATCATCGTTCCGTTCGTCACTCGTGGAAACACTGGAAAGTAAAGGAGTGACCATCGACAAAATGGGAGCGGCGAATTGGGCGTATTACTCAGACGAATCAGTCAAACCGGATTTTCTTAAGAATGTTCCCGTTCTTCTTGGTGACACAAAATTTGAACTGCATCACGGATCCATCGTCATTGCTGCAATTACCAGCTGTACCAACACGTCGAATCCATCCGTCCTCATCGCTGCCGGCCTTCTGGCAAAAAAGGCGGCAGAAAAAGGATTAAAATCTAAACCGTGGGTAAAGACCAGTTTTGCACCCGGCTCCAAAGTGGTCTCAGAATATTTGCACCATGCCGATCTGATGAAACCGCTTGAAGATCTTGGATTTCATATTGTCGGTTATGGATGCACCACCTGCATCGGGAACAGCGGTCCGTTGCCGGAAGCAATCTCTAAAGCCATTCAGGAAAACGATCTGGTCGCTGCGGCAGTACTTTCAGGGAACAGAAATTTTGAGGGACGGGTCAATCCCAGCACCCGTTCCAATTATCTTGCGTCCCCCCCCCTCGTTGTGGCGTACGCGATTGCGGGCACCATGGATATCGATTTCATTATTGACCCGATTGGAACAGGAAAGGACGGTGAACCGGTCTTCCTGAGGGATATCTGGCCGACCTCCGTGGAAATTGAACAAACGATTCGTCAGAGCGTGAAATCCGAAATGTTCAAGCAGGAATATGCCAATGTCTTTGAGGGCGACGAGAATTGGAAAAATCTGCCGGTACCCGACGGTGATCAGTACGTCTGGGATCCCGGTTCAACGTATATCAAAGCGGCACCCTATTTTGATAATCTCCCTCGAGAGCCAAAGCCGCTGCACGATATTCACCAGGCACGTGTTCTCGCGCTCCTGGGAGATTCCGTGACGACCGATCATATATCGCCTGCCGGGTCATTCAGCGAAAAAAGCCCTGCCGGCGAATTCCTTTTATCTCATGGTGTACAGAAAAAAGATTTTAACCAGTATGGTTCGCGGAGGGGCAATCATGAGATCATGATGCGCGGGACATTCGCCAATATTCGGTTAAAGAATTTACTGCTCTCCGTAATTGAAGGATGTATGACACTCCACCCTTCCTCGAATGAACCGATTTCGATTTTTGATGCTTCGATGAAATACCGGGATGAAGGAACGCCGCTTATTATCATTGCAGGCAAAGAATACGGGTCCGGCTCGTCGCGCGACTGGGCGGCAAAAGGGCCTGCCCTGCTCGGCGTCCGGGCGGTTATTGCAGAGAGTTTTGAACGAATTCATCGAAGCAACCTTGTCGGAATGGGTGTCCTTCCGCTTCAGTTTGAAGAAGGGCAAAATTACCAGAGCCTCGGTCTTACCGGTTTTGAGGTGTTCGATATCGAAGGAATCGCGAACGATTTGAAGCCGAGGAAAACGATATTCGTCGCTGCAACAGCAAAAGACGGATCAAAGAAAAACTTCAACGTCATTTGCAGGATTGACACACCCAACGAAGTCGATTACTATAAACATGACGGCATTCTTCAATATGTTCTGCGTTCACTGCTCAAACAGGATCCGCAGGAAATTGAGCAGCCACCGATTGTCGTCGCTGAACACAAAGACTTAAAAAAAAAATTCCGGGTCATCTTTAGCGGTGAAATTGCCGAAGGGCAAAAACTTGAAGAAGTCAAAGAGCGGTTAAGAATACTCTTTAAAACCTCGCCCGAACGGATTTCGAAACTCTTTTCGGGCAAACCGGTGACCCTGAATCATGACATCGATTATGCCAAGGCACAGGAATACAGTGCCGAGTTGAAGAATGCGGGTGCCCTCTGTTCCATTGAACCGATGCTTCAGGCGCCGCCATCGCCTCTCAATAATCGTCCCGCTCCACCGCCCCATGATTCAAAGTCGGAAGATGGATCAACGACCAACGGGATTTCGTCCAAGAGTACCGACTCTTTAAAAATGAGTGACCCGATTTCACCGCCGTCATTTTTTTTCATTGCCGGATGGCTCATTGCGACAGGCATCATGATGCTCCTTCCCGTACTCTATGCCGGATTCATTTTGTTAATCGCGACTTTGACGCTGGGACATATTGAAGACAACACCTCCCTGCTTGAAGGAAACCTGCTCATTCTCGGAATTTTATTTTATGTCCTTGCCATTATTGCCGGATTGTTATTTATCGCTGCGCTGGTGAAACCGTTCTTTGCACGACCCGGCACGAAAAGAATTTCTTACCTGCTTTCGCGGAAAAAAGAGTCTGCCTTTTACGCATTTGTTGAAAAATTATGCCGAACGACTGGAACCAAGATACCAAAATCCATTGAGGTGGATTGCTCGACTCTTGTTTCTGCAACCTATACTCGCGGATTAATTAGTTTTTTAGAAGACGACCTTACACTCACCATCGGCCTTCCGACGGCATCGGAGATGACGATCTCAGAATTTACAAGCCTTCTCATCCATGAATTGGCACGCTTTACTCAAAAGACCGAACTGCGTCTTTCTTCTCTCATGAGCATGATGAACCAATGGTTTTCACGTTCAGTCTATGAGCAGGACGAAATCGATGAAAAACTTGCGGCCATGTCGCTGACCACAAGCAGCATGGCTGTTCAGATTCCGCTCGCTGGAGTAAAATTCTTTATCTGGATATCTCGAAAAATTCTGACACTGTTTATGCTGGCGGGCAAAATGATCAGCGGATACTTTGAACGCAGGATAGAATCCAATGCCGATCTCCGCTCGGTGACGGTTGCAGGGTTCGAATCATTTAAATCGTCACTGAAGAAGCTTCATGTGCTCACGGCCTCATCCGGGGAGGCGTACTCGCTTTTAAAGTCCCAGAACAATCCAAACGATAATTCTTTACCGGACAACTTTATCTCCCTCATTGCTTCCATCATCCAGCAGGATTCATCAGGAGAAGAATTACCATTGAAGAAGAACGGGGCGAAAGAGAAGTCCACCGCGACAGCCCTTACTCCTTCCGAACAAAAACGTATCGACAGCGTCAAAACGGTCGCGTCAAAGGAACTGTATCAATCCGACAAGCCTGCATCCACTCTCTTCGCAAATTTTGAGGAGTTATCAAAAACCGCCTCCATCAGGATGTACCGCGAGATTTTAAGGCTGCGTTTTGAGAAAGAAGATTTGATAACAACGGATAGGTTTTATCGTTCAGCAGGGCTGTCGTCCGGACCGAGCGATATGGATGCGAAATTCTTTTAGAACAGCGAACAGAGGTCTCTCCCATGCCGATCTTTGATTACCGCTGTAAGGAATGCAGCAATCTCTACGACATTTTGCATAAAGGGAAAGAGGTCATCGAAGATATCCAATGCCCGCTCTGCGGTTCCACTCATTATACCAAATTAATTTCACTTCCTGGTATTATTGCCAAGAGTACCGGACGCCCACCGTGCGATTCACAGAGGTGCGGTATGGATCAATCATGCTGCGGAGGGTCGTGCGGATTGAATTAGGATGTGAGATTTGAGATGTGTTTACGTTCTAATTCTTTACGAATCATTGCCAGTAATTCGGGTTTCATGCTCGATTTTTGTATAAATCCATCTGCCGGTGAATCGATGTTCAACTCCCGAAATTCTTTTAATTCATACGCCGAGCAGAGGTACACATAAATATTTGGAAATTGTGATTTAATTTTCCGCGCTGCCTCAACGCCGCTTAATCCCGGCATGCTCATATCCAATATAATGACATCGGGTTGTGATTCCTGGGCTTTCTTCAGTGCTTCTTCACCGGTGCTTGCCTCGCCCACCACGACGACTTCATCATGACTGCGAAGATATTGCTTCATCAGCAACCGCATAGAAGGAATGTCGTCGACGATTAATATTCGCAGCTTTGCCATTCGATTCACACTTCATTGATTAAAGAGCCTGCCCCGTGTTCATTGAATATCCCCTGATAAAACATACGAAACTCTCTTAAGGTTGTCAATATTGGCAGGAAGCAACTTCAATGCATCGTTTCGCAACGTGATGATCCGCCTTGAGTTACATTGTGACCGTGACCCACCGGGAAAATCTCAACCCAGCTTTTTTTGAAATCGCATGACGCTCATGCTCAGGATGAGACCGCCGAAGAGCAAAAGTGCAACGGCCTGCTGCCATAAGATGTCCAAGCCGACGCCTTTTAAAAACAATCCGCGTACGATGACAAAATAATATCGGAGGGGAATAAGATAAGAAACGTACTGAATAATCACCGGCATGTTTTCAATGGGAAAAACAAAACCGGAAAAAAACATCATGGGAAGCATGAAAAAAAAGATAGCCGTCATCATCGCCTGCTGCTGGGTACGTGAGATCGTCGAAATAAAAAGCCCCAAACCGAGTGTCGTCATCAGAAAGATCAGGCTTAAGAAGAGCAGCAACAGCTCTCCGCCTTTCACCGGCAGGTTAAAAATCCAAGACGCAAAGAACACCACCAAAATGACATCAACCACACCAATAAGGAAAAACGGTGCGAGTTTGCCGATGATAAGTTGGTACGGCTTGATGGGCGTGACGACCAGCTGTTCCAGCGTGCCCAGTTCCTTCTCCTTGACGATGGCCAGTGAAGTGAGCAGCATGGTCATGACCATTAACAGCAAACCAAGAACTCCAGGAACCATAAAATTCCGGCTTTTGAGTTCGGGATTGTACCAAACCCGAAACTCTGCCGAGACCCGTGCAGGCAGAGTGACCGATCCCCGTTTCACGAGAGACTCCAGCAAGATATTCTGAGAGTACCGTGAAATGATAATCGATGCGTAACTCAGTCCGATTCCAGCCGTACTGGTTTCCGTCCCATCGGCAATTACTTGAAGCGGTGCAGGTTGACCGGCACCTATCTTTTTTTCGAATCCACGCGGTATGATCACCGCAAGAGAGGCATGGCCATCATCCAATTGATGATCAACTTCTGAGGTTCTGTCGAAATAACCCGCAACCCTGAAGTACTCCGTACTGGTGAAATTTTGAATCAACATTCTGCTGGACGGTGAGTTATCAAAATCGCAGACGGCCATGGGGATATCACTGACATCAAACGTCGCTGCATAACCAAGAATAATCAGTTGAAAGACGGGCGCGATAAAGCTGATGCCGAACATTTTCCGATCCTGCCGCAGCTGAAGAAATTCTTTCCGGATAATATGAAGAATATTTTTCATCGTTCGTTATTTATGTTAAGATCTTCCGCATTCGTAGAGAGCTGATGCCGATCATCAGCACTGCATACACGAGTAAAATCGCCGCTTGATCCCAAAATGCGCTCAAACCGGCGCCTTTCAATATTATCGCACGAAGAGCCACCAGAAAATATCTCGCCGGCATGATATACGTGATGCCTTGAATGATCATCGGCATATTACGGATGGGAAAAACGAACCCCGACAGGATAAATGTCGGCAGCATAGAAACAATGACCGCAATCATAAACGCAAGCTGCTGAGTCTCGACAACCGTGGAAATCAATATTCCCATCCCCAGGCTGCCCACGAGGAAAATAAACGTCACAAGCGAGAGTAAGAGAATACTGCCCTTAATACTGACATCGAAGAGGACATACCCAAGAAATAAAATTGCCACCGTTGCCAACGATGAAATGACCGTGTAGGGAATGGTCTTGCCCAGTATTAATTCGACCGGTTTTACAGGTGAAACCATCAGCTGCTCCATGGTCCCCAGCTCTCGTTCCCGGACAATGGCGAGAGCAGTCGATATAACGGCGGTGACCATGAGAATAAAAGCGATAAGCCCGGGTACGAGAAATTTTGCGCTTTTTAATTCAGGATTGTACCACACCCGCGGCTGATAATCGACTGGCATGGAGATTGTTTGACGCCCCATCCTGACGAGGGATTCCGTCATGACCTTTACCGAGTATTGCTGAATAATGGCATTGACATATCCGAGAACGGTCGCGGCGGCATTCGAATTAGTGCCGTCCACGATCACCTGGACTGCGGCATTACGCCCGCGCTGAATATCGGCGGTGAAGGTCGACGGGATGACCAGAACAACCCGGGCATGTTCTCCATCCAGAAGTGTATTGATGTCAGATTTACTCTCCAGCGTCTGGACCTTATCAAAATATTCTGATATGAAAAATTGCTCTATGAACGCTCTGCTGACGCTGGTTCGGTCTTCATCATAGACCGCCATCGATGTATGTTTCACATCAAAGTTTAACGCATAACCGAACATCAGCAGCATTAATGCGGGAACGAATAAGAGGACGCTCAGGATTCGTTTATCGCGTTTGATCTGGCGGAATTCTTTACGCACGATAGGAAGTATATTCAGCACCATGAGGGTCGTTTTCAATGGATGGTTCCGTTTCTCTGTGCATCTTCTTCCGCTATCCTATTGATAAAAACATCTTCGAGGGATGGGATAATTTGTTCAATCCGATCCACTCTCACCCCTTCTTTGGTCAGCAGTTGCTGAATTTTTTTCTTTGAGTGGGGATCGTTTAATATGCTGACATGGAACGCCGATCCGAAAATCGATGTTTCAGCCACCCACGATTGTCTGCGCAGAAATTCCATCGCATCGACCGGACTGCTGCTTTGAACTTCATAAATGGCATACCGGTCAAGACCGTGCTTCAACTCTGTCGGTGATCCGATGGAGATGAGCTTTCCATTGTAAATCAATCCAATCGTATTGCAATGCTCGGCTTCATCCATATAATGTGTCGTGACAAAAACCGTCACTCCCGTGTGAGATAAATCGTAGATGAGGTCCCAAAAATTACGCCGCGAGACAGGGTCCACTCCTCCTGTCGGTTCATCGAGGAATAAAATGGGCGGTTCGTGCAGAATAGAACATCCTAAGGCCAATCTCTGCCGCCAGCCGCCTGAAAGAGCGTGGGCCAGCATCGCTTCTTTTCCACGCAGCCCGGCCATTTCGATCGCCCAGCGCTTTCGTTTCTCCAATCGCAGACCATCAAGTCCATAGATGCCGCCATAAAAGTTTATGTTCTGTTCGACCGTCAGATCTTCATACAGCGAAAACCGCTGGGACATATATCCAATCTGTGACTTGACATCATCAGGCCGGGTGGCGATATCAAACCCCCCGACCGTTGCAGAACCCGCGGTTGGTGAAAACAATCCGCACAGCATGCGGATGGTCGTCGATTTTCCTGCTCCATTCGGCCCGAGAAAACCGAATACCTCACCGCGTTTCACCCGGAAACTCACATGATCGACCGCAACAAATTTGCCGAAGTTTTTCGTCAGCCCATCGACGACCACCGCAAATTCATGATCCACGGGAGCTTTTGCGGCGGATGATCCAGGATGAACAAACCGGAGTTTCATGGATTCTCTCCGACCGCTTTTTTCAATCGCGCCGAGGCAAGAAGAAAATCAACGACGGCCTGCGTCTGGGTGAGCTTTGCCTGCAGGAGAGCACTTTCAGCATCAAGCAAGTCTGTATTGGATGATATTCCATTCTTATATTTTTCCGATGTCATGCGGAACGATTCCTGTGCCTGGTCCATACCGCTCGCTGCCACATCCACTTTGTCCATAGCCGTCTGCGCAGTAAAATATTGCTGGGCGACATCCAACGCGACTGCATCACTGAGTTGAGCAACGCCCGCTTCGCTTTGGCGCAGCGCTGCCTCCGCCTGCGCCGTTTGATGACCCGTTGCATACCAATCCCAGATATTCCATTGAACGTTGACACCCACATCCCACGTCCCATCCCATCGATCCTTGGGAGGTATAATCCGCTGATTCGGGCGGGCATAATCATAGTTCGCCGAAAGGAAAATTTGGGGATACCAGCCGCCTTGTGCTGCCGTAACGCCGGCACTTTTCATATCACGTCTCAATTGCATTGATTTCATCTCCGGCCGATGTTCCAATGCACGAAGCTGCAGAGTGGCCAGCGGTTTGCGAAAAAGCGCACCCTCCGTCATCTTCGGAAGAGAGGGGGTATCGCTGGGCAGAATGCGGGTCTCGAGCGAATTTCTTATAAGACTGTTGAGTGCCATCGACGCAAGTCTCATACCGTTCCGCGCTTCGAGCTGTTTCACTTTCACATCGGAGAGGAGTACCTGTACTTTCATGACATCGGCATCAGTCGACAGACCCTGTGCCAGCATGTTATTCGCATCTTTCAAATGCTCCGTCATTTGTTCCACCGACTGCCGGATCACTTCCTCGACTTTAATGGCACGGTAGAAATTCCAGTATGCCGAGACAACATTCAGTACCAAATCGGACTGATCTTTCGTCCATTCCTCGCGGACGGCATGGGCATTCAACTCGGCGATCTCATGATTTTTTTGAAGCTTAAAACCGGTAAACAACGGCTGCTGGAGTGAAAGCCGCACCGCATAATTTTCAGTGATAGAGGGAAATAAAACCATAGACAAGTTGATGGGAGGTCCCAGGGTCAATCCAAAAGGATCGATCCTGCTGAGCTCCGCGGCTCTTCCGCTGAATTTCAGCTGGGGCAGTAATGCAGTCGCCGCTTCTGCAGAACGAGCTTCTGCCGCCTCCACTTTTGCCTCGCTGATCTGGAGAGACGGGTTTTTCCCCATGGCGCGGGCAATACAATCCTCTAAACGAAGAGTTTGAACCTCCTGCTGGGCGGATGCCTGGCTCAGGAGCAGGAATGGAATTATCAGGAATTTTATTTTCATACGAACCTCATTGATCATGGCGCAGTGATACGTGCAATAAAAACATCTTCCAGCGACGCAGGAACAATCCGATGGCTCTGAACCTCAATATGTTCCTTCTGCAATACTTTGAGAATTTCTTTTTCTTCCTTTTTGGCATTCTTCGTCAGAATATGCAATCGATCGCCGAACAGTTGAATGTCCTTCCGTTGAAAGGATCGCAAAAGCGCTACCGACGCCGCGCGGACAGGAGAGCAGACGAGTTCAATCACTTCGGAATGAAAGCTCGATTTTATCACCTCGGGCGTATTGCAGGTAAGAACCCTCCCCTGATTCATTAACGCAACCCGTGAGCTCCGCTCGGCTTCATCAAGATAAGGCGTACTCACGACGATCGTAATCCCCGATTTCAGAAGGCTTGACAGGATTTTCCAGAAATCCCGGCGCGAGACCGGGTCAACACCGGTCGTCGGTTCATCTAAAAAAATGATTGTCGGCGTATGAATAAGAGTGCATGCAAGGGCCAGTTTTTGTTTCATTCCACCCGAGAGCTGTCCTGCAAGGCGCTTTCGGAACTCTGCAAGACGGGTAAACTGAAGCAGCTCTTCTTTCCTCTGATGATAGTTTCGGACTTTATGAATTTCAGCAAAAAAATCCATGTTTTCATCGATCGTTAAGTCCTGATACAGACTGAACCGCTGCGAAAGGTACCCAATGTGCTTTTTTATTTCTTCCTTTTGAGTTCTGAGATCAAATCCCAGGAGGGATATCTTCCCTTCGGTGGGTGAAAGGACACCGCACATCATCCTGATCGTCGTTGTCTTTCCTGCGCCGTCGGGCCCGACCAGACTGAAGATTTCTCCCCGTTCAATCGTGAGCGAGAGATGATCCACGGCAGTAACCTGCTCTCCCTGTCCTCCGTCGAAGGTCTTTACAATATGATCGAGGATAACCGCGTCCGCCATGCCCTTCTCCCTACCGTTCCGCAACCTGGAGTGACACATCTGCCGGTATTCCCGCCTTTAATGTCCCGTCGGGATTCGGAACTTTCACTTTTACGCTGAACACTAATTTTGTACGTTCGTCCTTTGTTTGAATATTCTTTGGGGTGAACTCTGCGGTGGAGGAAATGAATGTCACCTTCCCTTCAAATACTTTGTTTTGAAATGCGTCGATGCTCACGGCGGCTTTCTGATTCAATTTCACCCTCGGGAGATCCAGTTCGGAAACATAGATCGTGATATCCATCGTTGAAAGGTTGGAGATCCGGTAGAGGGCCATACCGACGCCGGCAAGCTCCCCCTGTTCCACGAATCGTTTCGTCACTGTTCCCACAGCCTGTGCCGTTACGATGCAATCGTTCACTTTTTTCTGAAGCGAAGCCATTTGCGCTTTGGCTTGATCCCGGCGTGCGCGAGCCGTTTCGATTTCTTCTTTTCGGGACCCGCGCCTCGTTTTTTCCCATATTTGCTGGCTTATCGTGAAACGCGTCCGTGCGTCGTCTAATTGCTTCTGTGAAATCGTCTTTCCCCGGAACAATTCCTCCATGCGTTGTAAATCTGCATCCGCGTTTTTATAATTCGCCTCCGATTGTATCACGTCTTCTTCGCGGGCGCCCTTCAACGAAAGCCGGAGCTGCGCTACTGCCATTTCATAACCACCGCGGGCCTGGTCCAGTTGATACTGCCAGTCGCTCTTATCAATAATCAGCAGCGTATCCCCTAACCGGACTTGATCGCCTTCATCTGCAATAACACGGATCACCTGGCCGCCCGCCTGCGCGCTTAACGTGACTTCTGTCGCTTCGATCGTCCCGGAGGCGGTGATCGTTTCACCGTCCCGCGAAGCGCATCCGAAGAGAAAACCTGAGCAGAGGATTATGATCACTATATTCTTCATACCTACCTCGTCGTTTCATGTGATGAAAGAGTATTATTTTTCAGTTGGAATCTTTTACGGGCATCGTCCGTCAGAGCGCCTTCATAGAGAATTCTGAAAATCCCTTTGAACGCCTCTTCGGCAGAAAAGGGCTGCTGAGAAAGAACCAGCGGATTCATTATTCCCTGCATTGCGGTGGTTAAGACGAGATAAAACAAGTCGATATTTAAATCTTCTCGAAAGACTCCTTCTTTCCGGGCCTGGCGGAGCATTTGAAATATTTTACTGAATATTTTTTCACGGCGGAATGTCTCAATTTCTTTCCATAATCCCGGTGCAAATCTCTGGATATCTCTCATGAACGGGTGAGATAATTTTCCTACGATCGTTCCAACCAGCGCCAAGATGGAGCTCAGCTTCTCTTCGAACGGCTTCTCCGATGAAATAATGGACTGGATTTCCCCTTCAACCCGATGCATCATCGACTGTACGATCGACCTCAACAAGATTTCTTTGCTCGGAAAGGACTTGTAGATGGTCTTTTTGCTCACCCGAAGATCAGATGCAATTTCATCCATCGTGACTTTATAAAGTCCGGCATCCATAAATCTATCGGCAGCCGCCTCCATGATCCTTATTTCATCTTTTTTTTCTTCCATAATACTTAGCTCAATTAACACTATAATAGTATTTTAAGTTTCCAATATGGATTATCATGAAATTACTGAATGAAACTACTCATTTTTTCTAACCAAAGGAAACTATTATAGTTTCTTTCGTTTCCAATATACAATAGCAAATCGTTTTTGTCAATATGATTCTTTTCAAAAAGAGGAATATAACGAGGAGGTAGATTTCAATGAATCAAGATCATGCGAATGAGGAAGAATGACGTGGCATTTATTTGAAGGTCGACAACACTCTTGCCTTATTATTCCCTTGAAGTCAACCATATATTGCGTAATTCAAATGGAGTTCCTTCTAGCTGTATTCCAATTTTACCCCTTTGCGGCATACATTGACTTACTTGATTTTGCATTACGCCATTAACGGTGCACGTCAGCGTATCACGGCTGCAAATAATTTCTACGATATTCCATTCCCCAAGGGGTCTTTCGCTATCGGATTCCCGGCGTTCACGCAACGGCGTTTTCGCGTCGGGCGCGCTCGAAAGAGGTTCTGCGAATTTTGCACCTGCCATGGGAAGAATGTCGCCTGCACGTGAGATCTTCATCTGGACCTGAAAACAAATCGGCCATAATCCCCGATCGACGGGTCCTGATGCAATATGGATCAGGACACCGCTGTTGCTGTTTTGCGCGGCGCCGTGAGCCCATCGGCATTCCACATGAAGTTTATAATTTTCAAATGAATCGATTGTGGCAAGATATCCCAGAGGTGTTCCTTCCACGGCAAGGACCCGTCCGGTATCATATTGGCACACCGAATGAATGGCCGCACCTGATTTATTGATAAATTCCCAATGATCAAGATTTTTGCCGTCCCAGAGATGTACGGCATTTGAAGGGGTCTGGCAGTACATCGATAGTGTGCCAGCAATGATCACCAGAAGTGTATAACGGATCTGCATCATCGGTCAGAGCCTCCCTCGCGCGTTCAATTTTCCAAATGGATTTTCATCAAGGATCGGTTTGTTCACCGTCCTCACCTTCAAGCTGATAAATGAATATTGTTTATCGTAAAACGGGAACGACGTTTTCCTGCATCGGTAAACCGGTGACGATGACTTCCCGATCCTTCGAAATATAGACATCGATCTCACTGCGGATGCCATATTTATCTCGCAGGTAAATTCCCGGTTCGAGAGAGAATGAAGTTTGCGGGATAACGGTGCGTTCATCACGTGTTTCAAGATTGTCCATGTTTGCGCCATTGCCATGCACTTCCTCTCCAATGGAATGTCCTGTGCGATGCACAAAATATTCTCCGTACCCGTGCTGCGCAATGTAATGACGGGCAGCATCATCGACTTCATATCCATGGATCATCGTTCCCGCTTTAAAAGAAGAACGAACAAATTCCAGTGCGGCATTGCGTCCGCCTTTCACGATTTGGAATATATTTTCAAATTCATCGGGAACCGAATCTCCCAGAAATCCCATCCAGGTGATATCTGCGTACACCGACCGGGCTTTATCTTTTTTTGCCCAGAGATCCAGGAGAACATAATCGCCTTTTTGTACCGGTGAATGAATGTCCTTCGTTGGTTCGTAGTGCGGGTTTGCGCTGTTCGCATTCACCGAACAGTTTGGATCGCTTGATGAGCATAATCCTCGTTTTTTAAATTCCGACAGCATAAACTGCTGCACATCGAACTCCGTCAGGGAGATCGAGGATGTGATTTGTTGACGGATAAATCCGAATGTGACTTCAACAATCTGCCGCAGGTGTGCCGCACTCTCCTTGCAGTCTCGTAATTGTTCATCATCCCATCGGGCTTCAAAATACTGGATAAGATTTGCCGACGAGACAATATTCACTCCCGTACTGCGGACCAGTTCAACAACGCCTGCATCGACCGTGGAAACATACGGAATTGCGCACCGGGGGGAATATTCCATCGCCACATGGGTTGCTCCGGCAAGAAGAGATTTCAACCCGTCTTCCAGCGATCGCCAGCTCAGATAGATTTGTTTCCCGCCGGGCAGCGCATCCAAATTCCATTCCTCAATCCGGTGGACCAGTTTTCGCGGCTCGCCTTTCGCGGGAATAAAATAAAAATATCTCCGCGTGAACATAATATGCTTGGGAAGAGCGAGGAGGCGAGTGGCAAATATGTTCGAATCACGAAAATTATACAGGAGCCAGCCGTCAATATGCTCTGCCTGTAATGCATTTTGGATTTCGCGGATTAACTCGGGGTACTCTGGTGCCATGGATTTTGCCTTTCATCGCGGATCGATTTGTGCAAGAGCCTCTCCGTTCATAAATAAAAAATCCCGTCCCGATAGTCAAGGACCAGCGGGACGGGAGTAATGTACAAATCGGTCAGTTACTTTCCAACCTGCCCTGCAGGAACTTGTTCCGCGGTTTCTTGAGACGCTTCGACGGGTGCGGCAGATTTCCGTCTTCCGTTCTGACGTTTCCTCAGGTATTTATGCTCCACCGGATGTTGTTCCACGGGGGCTTCCTCCACGTCCGGGTACGTATAGATCTCGTATTTATAATTGCGCAGAATAATATCCTTCCCGTTCCTTCCCAGCACGTACTGTGGAAGCAACGGTATTTTGCCCCCGCCGCCCGGGGCATCAATAACGTAATACGGAATTGCCAGACCGGAGGTATGTCCCCGCAGTTTGTCCATAATTTCCAGTCCAACCCGCACCGGTGTTCTAAAATGGTTCGTGCCTTTGGTCAGGTCTGCCTGATAAATATAGTACGGACGAACACGCATTTTGAGCAGTTTCCGGTGTAATTCCAGCATAACATCCGGATCATCATTCACGCCCTTCATCAGCACGGATTGATTGCCGACGGGAATTCCGACATCCGCGAGCATACCACAAGCGCGTTCCGCTTCAGGAGTGCATTCCCAAGGATGGTTAAAGTGGGTATTGACATAAAGCGGGTGGTACTTTTTCAGCATTTTGCAGAGCTTGGGAGTAATGCGTTGCGGCAGGACACACGGCATTTTCGTACCCAGGCGGATAATTTCAACGTGGGGAATTTCACGTAACCCGGCCAGGACGCGCTCCAGGGCATAGTCGGTTACCATGAGCGGATCTCCGCCGGAGATAATCACATCCCGTATCTCCGGATGAGCGCTGATATAATCCAATCCCCACTGAATATATTTTGCATTGATCTTGGTTGAGTCGCTCACTTTTCTTTTGCGCGTGCAAAACCGGCAATACATGGAGCACTGACTGGTAATGAGAAACAATGCACGGTCCGGGTATCGGTGTGTAATACTCGGTACAGGGCTGTCCGCATCTTCGTTGAGCGGATCTTCAGGTGCTTTTTCGTCCTGAAGTTCTATTGCATCAGGGATGCATTGGCGCCAGATAGGATCGTTGGGATATCGAATCAAACTCAGATAGTACGGATTGATTCTGATATGAAAGAATTTATCGAGTTTTTCCGCCGCCTCTTTATCGAAACCAAACCGCTCCACTAAATCTTTTGCGCTGTCGACGCTTTGTCTCAGCATTTCTTGCCAGAGTTCCATAAATAATACTCTTGCTCCTTAAAAGTATTTAGAATAGATGACGAGGTCGTCATCCTGTGCGTAATAATCTTTGATTCGGGCCGCTTCGGCATAGAGATGTCGAAGATAGAATCGTCTCGTGGGTTCGTATTTCAGCTGCGATGAAGTTTCAACCACGAGCAATTTCCCGCCCATCAATTTGATATGTTCTTCACAATGAACCAGCAACTCATGTCCGATTCGTTTTTTATGCACTCGCGGATGGACCGCAATCCAGTACAGATCAAAGGTCCCCTGGGTCAACGGCGTCGGACCGGCGCAGTAATAGCCCTGAATTTCTCCGGCCTCGTCCACATAGGAGTAAAGAAAATAATCTTTTTGCTCTTTATCATTTGCACTGACGTCCATCAATTCCACCGCGATCTCAATTTCCTCTTCACGAAACACGCCCGTGGCCCGTACAATCTCTGCGAGCGGTTTAATATCCTCTTTTTCAAATTTCCGGATTGCCATGGGGTTAACGCCGCGACCGTTCGAGTGCGGTTTCAACAATTCTGACAATCATATCATCAAAGGTCATTCCTGCGGCCCGGGCTGAACGCGCAAAGCCTGCGTCGCATGAAATATCGGGATTCGGATTCACTTCCAGGACATACGGAGTATTCGATGCATCGAGCCGGATATCCACACGCGCGTAATCCCGTATCTCCATAAGTTGATAGGCCTTCAATGCGACCTCTTTCACCCGCTCTTCCACTGCTCTCTCAAGCGGTGCCGGGCAGGTACCCACCGTCCCGGTATATTCCGGAGTCCCTTCAACCCATTTTGCATTGTAGGTGACGATCTTGGGATACCCCGGCGGTAATTTTGAAAAATCTATTTCAGAAATCGGCAGCACCATCGGTTCTTCGTTTCCAATGATCGCAACATTCAATTCCCTTCCTTCAATATATTCTTCGACTAATGCCGGTTCGTTGAACGATTTGATGATGGCGGCTATTTGTCTTTGAAGCGAAGGAATCGTCGTGACCACGGACGAATTCTCAATTCCCATACTTGCATCTTCATGGATTGGTTTGACAATCAACGGGAAATGCATCCCGGCTTCAGCGACATGGCAGGATTCGATCTTCGTGGAAATAAGATGCTTTGCTGTCGGAATTCCATGGGCCCGCAGGATGTCTTTCGTACGGACCTTATCCAAACATGTCCCGAGAGCAAGCGTCGCTGCCCCCGTGTAAGGAACATTCATCAGTTCATAAATGCCGGCAACGTGCATCTCGTGAAGCGATTCACCCATCAGGGATTCGCAGAGATTAAAAATTATATCAGGCTTTTGTACTTCAATAAATTTGATGAGTCGTTTTATATCGCCATCAATATTGAAGAGCGACGTCCGATATCCTTTGTCCTGCAAAGCTTTTTCAACCTGCTCCCGCTCTTCAATGACGCCAACTTCCGACATATCGACTAAATGACTCGGCATGCTCGTGACAATCTCAGAATGGGATGCAAGCGCCCCCACCTGACCTTCCGCCGAAATGAACATTCTCCCTTTATCAGTCGAAATAGTCGGTTCGTTAAAAATTACTGCAATATGCGTCATTTTCAGCATCATAATCGATTAACAAAGGTTATATCGCTTTATTCCAGCATTCAGAACGGTATTTAACATCGTGTTATAGTTCATTCCTGCCGCTCTGGCAGCTTGCGGGAAGCATGAATGTTCTTCCGGATTCGGTAATATTCCAGGCAATGGATTCAATTCCAGGACGTTGGGCCGACCTTGTTCATCCAATCGTATGTCAATTCGGCACCAATCACGACACCGTAAAACACGATAAGTATTCCGGCAAAGGTCTTCGATTTCCTTTTGAAGCTGCGGAGTAATCTTCGCAGGACACTCATGCACATCGATAGGATTTTCGACTGTATCCCAGACCCATTTTGCTTCATAAGAATAAATCGGATTGACCCCCTCGGGAAGTGAATCGAACCGAATTTCGACAATCGGCAAAACCATGGGTTCCGGACTGTTGCCGAGAACCGCCACGGTAAATTCACGGCCCGGTAAAAACTTTTCTATCAATGCCGGTTGATGGTACTCTTCCAGTACTTTTTCAACTTGATTGCGGAGTTCTCCACTGGTGCGAACAACCGACGCGTTGTAAATGCCTTTACTCGATCCTTCATAGAGAGGTTTTACAATGCTGGGGAATGAGATTGGTACTTCCGATAATTGTCGAAGAGAGTCCACCACTGAAAACGACGGTGTTAAAATTTTATTAAAGGAAAGAATTTCTTTTGCGCGAGATTTATCAAGACAAATTCCAAGTGTCAGTGAATCAGAACCGGTGTACGGTATGCCGAGCATCTCAAGGATCGCCGGAATTTGAGATTCTCGTGAAGACCCGCGAAACCCTTCTGCGATATTAAAGACAATGTCGGGTTTCGTTTGGAGAAGTTTCAGGTAGGATTCCTCGTTCGCTTCAATGAGGGTTACTTCATGATGAAGAGCGAGCGCTGTTTTCACAGCGAGAATAGTTTCTTCTGTGTCCCATTCAGCATATGTATCAGCTTTCGTCTGATGAAGTTCTGTTTTTACTGCGATGGATTTTTTTCTTCCGGAGTTTTTATCCGGATCTCCATCGTCCCTCGAAACTTCATCTCCACTTTCTCTCTTCATATTGTAGACGAGAGCTACGTTCAGTCGCTGTAGCAAGCGGTAAGGTCAACCTTTCCATTGTTGAACGAATCACCTTTGCTGTTTCAATGAACAACAAATGTTGATACTAATATAATCGTTTATAGCTTGTTGTCAAGTTTTTTCGCTCATTTTCGGCATATTTTCTTCATCACGCATGGTTGAAGACAAAGAGAGAAAAATGAGATTTTAGATTTCAGATTTTAAGATTTAAGATTTTTTGATTAAAGGAGTGAAGTGTGAGGAGTGAGGATTTTATTTTTTCGGATGAAGAACTATCAAGGGATAAATTTATTTTCTGTAGAACGAGTTTCTCCTTTCCGCCATTTTTATTTTTTTGTCTTCGTTTCAGCTTTCAATTTTTCTATTTTCTGTTCGCTATTTACTATTCGCCGTTTACTATTTACTATTTACTGTTCACTGTTTACTGTTTACTGTATATTCTTCACTCTTCACTCTGTTCATCCAATCTTCCCCAACTCAAGGATATCTTTGAACTCTTCTTCAAAATGTTTCCGAATACATGCATGTGATTCATGTCGAAGGTGCGGATCGTTCTGAATAAGATCGAATGCCTCTTTGCGTGCCAGGAGAAGTAATTCTGCATCATCGATAAGATTTGCTATCCGCAGCGCCGGGAGACCGCTTTGTTTTGTTCCGAAAAACTCGCCGGGTCCCCGTAATTTCAAGTCGACTTCCGCTATTTTGAATCCATCGGAGGTCTGCACCATTGTTTCGAGGCGCGTACGGGCGTGTTCTTTTTCTTCACGTACTTCCGCCGCTTCCAATCCTTTTTTATGCGCATCGAACCAGCCATAATTTGCAATAAGGATGCAGTAGGATTGATCGGCACCGCGTCCTACACGGCCGCGCAATTGATGTAATTGTGACAGCCCGAATCGTTCTGCATTTTCAATAATCATGACCGTTGCATTCGGAATATCGATCCCCACTTCAATCACCGTCGTCGAAACGAGAATTTGAATTTCACCGCGTTTGAATTTCTGCATCACGTCTTCTTTTATTTCCGGCTTCAATCTCCCATGCAGCAATCCCAGATTGGTGCCGGGGAAAATATTCTTCTGCAGGGATTCAAATTCCTTCACCGCGGATTTCAAATCGATTTTATCCGATTCCTCAATAAGCGGAAATACAATATAGGCTTGCCGGCCGCGATTGATCTCTTCTTTGACGAATTGATACACTTTATCTTTCTGAGATTCACTACGAATCGCCGTGCGAATAATCCTCCGGTTCGCAGGCAGTTCGTCGATGAGAGAGACTTCGAGATCCCCGTATAAGGTCATCGCGAGCGTTCGGGGAATCGGCGTCGCCGTCATCACCAGCACATCCGTATTCAATCCCTTCCCGCGTAACAATCCACGCTGCAGCACGCCGAATCGATGCTGTTCATCCACCATGACCAGCCCCAGCTTTGCAAACTCCACCTGTTCCTCAATTAGCGCGTGTGTCCCAATAACGATATTCGCAGCGCCGTTCCGTATGTCTTCGAGAATGTCTGTCCGCAATATTTTTTTCTGTCCTCCCAGAAGCAAACGAATATTGACCGGAGTATTATTCAAAAACGACTGAAGCGTATGGAAATGCTGTTCTGCTAGAATTTCTGTCGGTGCCATGAACGCAACCTGCAATCCATTCTCGACGGCAATGAGCGCGGTACAGAGTGCGACGATTGTTTTGCCGCTTCCGACATCGCCCTGAAGGAGACGGTTCATGGGATACGGGGATTTCAAATCGCCTGTAATTTCCTGAAGCACGCGTTTCTGTGCAGCGGTCAATTGAAACGGCAGTGAATCCACCAGGTTCCTTGCAAGGACACTTTCCACATGGTACGTCATTCCACGGAGGTGCTGCTGTGCCCCGCGTTTACGCAACGCCAGCATCAACTGGAGAAAGAACAGCTCATCGAATTTGAGCCGCCGCTGCGCCTTCCCCAATTCCTGAAAATCAGCGGGAAAATGAATGGAGCGTATTGCAGAACGTTCATCGCAGAGCGAATGCCGTTGCACGATGTCGGAAGAAACGATTTCCTCTATCACGGAGCTCCGATGATCAAGTGCATTACGGATAATGCGGCGGAATCCGCGGCTGTCGAGCCCTACCTTTTCGAGTTCAGCACTGGAGCGGTATTTGGGGATGATGCCGCCGGTGTTGAATAATTTTCCCCAGTCCGGTTCATCCTCTTCCACACTTTTTAACCTGTCAAATTGCGGATGAATAAACTGAGGCCTGCCAAGTTTATCCAGAGCAGGAACAGATGAAAGCGCAAGCAACTCACCCACCTCAAATGCCTCTTTCAACCAATAAAATCCTTCGAACCAAATACACGCGAGAAACCCGCTGTCATCCTTAACCGTGAGCAGAAACATCAATTTATTGCTGCGGCGTACGCGCCTCGCCTCTTGGCGGTACACCTCGGCGAAGATAGTCACCGCTTCCTCTTTTTCAACATATTTGCTCAAATCAGCAATACGCACAATTTGGCTTCGGTCCAGATATCCGCGGGGGAAATATGAGAAAAGATCATTCATGGACCGGATGCCGATATTCGACAATGCTTCTGCACGTTTTGGTCCAACACCTTTTATATATTGAAGCGGCGGCTGAGAATTTGAGATCACGGCGGTGTTTATGAGTGCCTGTTTTATGAAATCGAGTGTATTAAAGGTTCAGAAAGAAGATAGCCAAAGAGCTGTTGAAATTCAAATCTTCTCATCAGGAGACGAGTTTGAGGCTGCTTTACTTTGTGATTGCATTTGGCAAAGCGTCTTCCTACATTATTCAAGTATTTCATGATCTCAAGGGGATTGCTATGAAATTGAAGCCTGCTCTGATAACCATACTCGGTGTTGTTCTTCTCTCCTCCTTTCTTTGTCCCATGGTTTCTGCTCAAGGGAATAACCGGGTAAAGGAACCACCGGTCCCGGTTTATGTCATCACCCCCTTTCATGATGACAGCCTGGTGTCCGCTGATGAAGGATCCATACATGCCACAAACTCAACCTGGGCTTCTGCCGACAAAAAATTAGACACCCTTCAGCAGCAAATTCAGAAATCTTCTGCAGAAAGTACCGCTCATTTTATTTGGCTTTATACACTTGTCGCTCTTCTCGGTATTATGGACATCGTGCTCTTATTCTCCGTATCCCGGATACGAAAAGAACTGGCACAAATGAAGCGGTTTGAACATCACAAAATGCTTCTCACATCCGAATCTTCTGCAATCCCGCAGCCTGTCTCGATCATTCAAGAAACGCCTTGGAATGAAGTGCCGGAGAAAAAACCAGCTCCGGTGCGAAAACGTAAACCTCGGATTTCAAAACCGCGCGTAAAAAAGCAGAAATAGATAGTTCTTTATGCAGGTGTTACGAAATTCAAAGCGGTTCATTTTATCACCTCGCGGATACCGTTTTGGGGTCCTTTCTTATTTCTTTTCATATCATTTATGCTTTTCTCTGCCGGACGCATGTCTGAAGCTCAATATGACCGCTTTTCGTTAGTAATCCGCAGTAAATTAAAACTCCATATTATAGCGTAAAAATCCGGATTCGACCGGAATAAATCAACATATCCATCGGTGTTCGCGATAACTTTGTAGAAGTTACAGAAGTATTGCGTTTTGCTCTTTATACGAGCATTTCCATCTTTTTCATATCCCCCTTTATTATCAGGCATTTCCACACCTTTCCAAATTAATAGGCACTCATCTTCGTGCTGGCACGCGGAGTGAATTTCTATGACCAGAGCTTAATTGAAAGGTGATATAATGAGGTTGAGAAAAAGATATTTCCAAGTTCTAATGACCCTGGTGTTTGCGGCATCCACCCTTATTGCAGGAAACCAGCTTGCAATCGTGAGAACAGGGGCACAAACGCTGGAAGTTCAACTTGGCAATTCCGATGCAGTCGCCGGTGTGCAATTCAGCCTTCATACATCGTCTGATGTCGTCGTAGGAGATGTGATCCATGGAAACCGAACTCTTGAATCACACTGGATGGTGGCTTCATACAAACCAAATGATACTACTGTAAACGTTATCATCTTGAGTTTAGAACAGAAAACGTTTCCGGCAGGTCAAGGAACACTGGTAACGTGTTCAATTTCTTCACTCAATTCTTCAGTGCAAAGCAATGCTTCCCTGTCTCATGTGATGGTCACGAACATTCAGGCGGATAGCCTCGAGGTCGCAATTAATAATCTGAAATGGAGTAATAGCGCTCCGATCGCAGCAAGCAACGGGCTGAAATCAATCCAGCTCGGCCAGAATTATCCTAATCCGTTCAATCCTTCAACACGTATTGCCTATCATCTGAGTAAGCCGATGCAGGTTCGATTGAGCGTCTACGATATTACAGGACGCGAAGTGAACCGGCTCGTGGATCAATATCAATCGGCAGGCGAGTACAGTGTTGAATGGAACACCAATACCACTCTCGGTCAGAAATTGTCGTCAGGGATCTATTTTGCAAGACTCAGTACGGACAATGAACTTGCAACACGAAAAATGATCATGTCGAAATGATTATTCGCGCCGTCTCAGTGCGATCACGTTCGGTGGATTCGTGATCACATGAGACGGTTCATGACGCTCCTGAGGTTTCCCCCTTACTTCAGGAGCGTAAGTTTTTTTTCTGCAATCTGTTTCATAGTTCCATGCGGATAAAGACGGAGCACCGTTTCATACGATGTCCGGGCTGATTTTTTTTCGCCCATCCGTTCGTAACACTGACCCATCATAAAGTGTGCTTCTTCTGCCTTTTCTGATTTCCTGAATCCCAGAACATCTTTGAATTCATGAATCGCCAATTTCCCTTTATTCAAATTGAAATAACATACCCCCATCCAAAAATGGTAGCGATCTGCAAGCGCAGGTTCTATTTTCCGGTTCAGCAATTGTTCAAATGCATTAATCGCTTTTATATATTGACGCTCCTTATACAGTTGTATGGCCGTTCCATAATTGAGTGACGGGGTGTTTTTTTTAGGGACCGAGGCCTGTGGAAGGGGGCCGTTCCGGGCAGGAACGCTCCTGGCTCCGTCAGCCGGTCCAGGAACCTGATGAGACGCAGGGGATTGGACAGAAGCCGCATGTTCGCCGATTTGATCCTGTCTCTTCAGGGAAAGACTCTTCAGCTTATCAATAATTTCGTTCAGCTGTTGATTCTGGTTGCGGATCTTTTCCAGAAGTAATGCATTTGAGATCTGCCCGCTGTCAAGAAGATTTTCTGTGAACGTCTCAGGAGCACGTGAGCTGTCCTTCTGATCATTGACGGTTAAGAGATTCAACTGCCGATTCAACTCATTCAACCGTTTATTCTGATGCCGATAGAGAACCAGGAGAGAATCCTTAAGACGGTCATCGGTGTCGGCGGTTGTTCGTACCGTCCCGGCCGAGAGTGAATCCAGATTCGGATTCTTATGAGGGAGTTTATCCACCGGTGTAAAAAATTCATTTTGCTGGGTCTTCACATACGCGGGCGAACAGCCGAAGATATTCACGATCGACGTAATCGTCAGTGATACGATTAAAACCCCGGCACACTGTTTCATGGATAACGCTCCCTGGATCAACAACGTGTTGTCAATTACCGGCGATCCTTCCGGCTCAATCCGGGATGCTGGTTTTTCGTGTGTTCTTTCACCGCTTTCACAAAACCGATAAACAACGGATGCGGGGCGATCGGACGGGATTTTAATTCCGGATGAAACTGAACCGCAACAAACCATGGATGATCCGGCAATTCGACAATCTCGACCAAATCGTTATTAATATACATCCCGCTAAAGATCATTCCGTTGTCCGAAAGTTTTTTTCGAAATTTATTATTCACTTCGAACCGATGCCGGTGTCTCTCGGTGACCAGCTCCTTCCGGTAAGCCGCATAGGCATTCGATCCCTTCTGAATCGTGCAGGGATAGGCTCCCAGCCGCATTGTACCGCCGAGGTTCCGCACCGACTTTTGTTCCAGCATCATATCAATGACATTATGTTTCGTCTTTCGGAATTCAGTGCTGTTGGCATCCTTCATTCCGCATTTATTCCTTGCAAATTCTATTACCGCACATTGCAGGCCAAGGCATATGCCAAAGAAAGGAATTTTATTCTCCCGTGCAAATCTGATCGCATCAATTTTCCCCTCAATTCCGCGATTACCGAACCCCCAGGGAACAAGCAGTCCCGTCGCCCCCTTGAAATATTTTTCGGCTCCAGAATCTTCCACATCCTCGGCCCGAATCCAATCCAGCTGCACTTCGACATCGTTCTCTGCCCCTGCATGGACAAACGCCTCCGAAATACTTTTATATGCGTCTTTTAATTCAATATATTTCCCGCAAATGGCGATATGCACTTTCCCGGTGGGTTTTTTCACCTTGTTGACGAAACGAAGCCACTGTTTGATGTTGGGATGACCGCAATCCAGGTTCAGTTTTTCGATAACAATTCCGGGGAGATTTTCTTTCTCGTACATGAGGGGCACTTCATAGATCGATTGAACATCTCTCCCTTCAATAACGGAAAGAGGTTCGACATTGCAGAACAAGGCGATCTTTTCTCGCAGTTCTTTTGACAACGGTTTTTCTGTGCGGCAGATAAGGATATCCGGCTGCACGCCAATTTCGAGCAGCGTCTTGACGCTATGCTGTGTCGGTTTGGTTTTAATTTCACCAGCCGCTTTGATATACGGTATCAATGTAAGATGAATATTGATTGCATTGCGCCTTCCCACGTCATGTTTGAACTGTCGAATAGCTTCAAGGAAAGGGAGCCCCTCAATATCACCAACGGTGCCGCCGACCTCTACTATAATGACATCATACTTGCCGGTTTTGGCAAGGATCCATAATCGTTTTTTTATCTCATCCGTGATGTGCGGAATCACCTGCACCGTCGCACCCAGATAATCACCCCGCCGTTCCCGTGAAATGACCTCGTAATAGATCTGGCCGGTCGTGGTATTGTTTTGACGGGTCATATTTTCATTCAAAAACCTCTCATAGTGACCGAGATCCAGATCCGTCTCAGCGCCGTCTTCGGTCACGTACACTTCGCCGTGTTGAAAGGGATTCATGGTCCCCGGATCAACATTGATGTACGGATCAAACTTCTGAATGGTCACCCGCAAACCGCGCGCTTTCAACAGCATGCCGAGCGAGGAAGCCGCAATTCCTTTTCCAAGCGATGAAACGACACCGCCGGTTACAAAAATGTATTTTACATTGTTTCTGGCCATTGCTTTCCCTTTTCAGGTTCACTCGTTGATTGTCGCATAATTGTCACTACCCGGTTCACATCCTCCGGAGTATCGATGGGTACACTGTCGTACTTCGTCACGCCCGCTTTTATTTTAAATCCCGCTTCAAGTATGCGGAGCTGTTCCAGTTTTTCTGCTTTCTCCAGCCGGGAAACGGGAAGGTGTGTATACTGCATCAAAAAGTCGCGCCGAAATATATACAAACCGATATGTTTATAGAACGTATGTTGGTCGAGCCATCGTTGTTCATCTGCCTCACCGCGCACATACGGTACAATGGAACGGGAAAAATATATCGCGTACCCCCCGGCGGTCAGAACCACTTTTACCACGTTCGGGTTCAACAATTCCCCGGAGGAAGTAATTTGTTTAATCAATGTACCGACCGGGGCAGAAGGGTCGTCGAGGAGAATCC